>LJXT01000073.1 GCA_001314815.1 Algoriphagus marincola HL-49 | reverse complement strand
ACCAGAGTTTGATGAAAAGCTTGAGCCCAATAGTCGACTGTGGTGTGCATTACATCGATGTCATGTGTCAGATGACCCGATCCAAGCCAGTCACTGTATCAGCCATCGGAGCTCGATTGACTGAGGATATCGCTCCTGACAATTACAATTATGGACAGCTGCAGATTCGATTTGAGGATGGCTCTGTGGGCTGGTACGAGGCAGGTTGGGGGCCGATGGTCTCAGAGACTGCATTCTTCATCAAGGATGTTTTTGGCCCAAAGGGCGCTGTATCGATCGTAGCAAAAGACGCAGGAGCCTCGGGTAAATCCGATGATGTGGACTCCCATACCAAAACAGAATCCATCCGGATCCATCATGCAGCGATAGACGCCCAAAATCACTTCACCAAAGCAAATGAATGGATTGACATGAAAGACGAACCTGGACATCAGGAGCTTTGCGATAGGGAACAGGCATATTTCCTAAAGGCAATCAAAGAAAATATAGACTTGTCCGATCATTTAGCTGATGCCTTAAACAGCTTGAAAATCGCATTCGCTTGCGATGAATCTGTAAAAACCGGAAAAATCATCACGTTGAGTTAGCAATTTTTTTCCCAAAAAAATTCTCATGGTTGAAAAAGACTACAAAAATGAACCCGAAAACTCCCTTATCGGATTGATAAAAAAGCTGGAGAAATCGGCGAATATTGGTTTTTGGGAAAAAAATCTGCAGACAGGCGAATATTTTTGGTCAGATCAATTTTTTGAGATTTTCGGTTTGGACCCTGACAAAGATCAACCAGACGAAAGTCTCAGACTCTCGTGCATTCATCCGGAAGACCGAGAAAAATCGAAACATGCTTATCAGAAAGCAATTGAAACAGGTCAAAGTTTCAAAATTGAAAAGCGGATTCTAAGGCCTGATGGAGAACTTCGATATGTAGTGTCCGAAAGTCATATAGAAAAAAACAAACAGGGACTTCCGGTCAAGGTCTATGGGATAATAAAAGATGTGAGTTCTGAAAAATTTCTCGCGGAAAAAGCCGAACGAAAAAACAAGGAGCTTCAAAGTTTTTTTAAAAACTCCAAAGACCTTTTAATTGAATTAGATTGGGATGGGATCATCCTGAATATTTCTGAGTCATCTCTCCAAAATCTAGGATATCATCCGGAAGAATTGATTGGTACCTACATGAAAGAGCTGGTCTTTCCGGAAGATCTTTCTGAGACCATCCAAGCTTCACAAAAAGTACGGAAAGGAGAATCTATTTCTGATTTTAAAAATCGCTATATCCATAAAAATGGGACAATCGTTAACCTAGAGTGGTCCATTTCTACCGACCCGGAAAACAAAGTTTTATTTTTGCTTGCTCGCAACATCAATGAAAAAATTGAAAGAGAGAAAGAAACGGAAGTTCTTCTAGAAAGGCTAAACAGAGCCCAAAAAACAGCAAAGCTTGGCTATTGGGAGCTTGATCTGAGTAGTGGGAATCTCTACTGGTCGGATGAAGTCTATCGAATTTGGGAAATATCACCTGAGATTGATCCGAATTTTAATTTTTTCAAAAATACCATCCATCCCGATGACCGCGGTGCTTTTTTGGCAGCGCAGGAACGCGCACTTTCTGATTCGGAGAGCTTAGATTATGTACATAGAATAGTACTAAAAAGCGGTCAAATAAAATATATCCATGAGCGTGCGAATCTTTATACTCATCCAGAATCTGGGAAGCAAGTTTTCAGAGGTACTGTTCAAGATATCACCGCTGAAAAGCTAATTGAAAATGAGCTTAAATCAAGAAACCACTTCATTGAATCCACACTCGAAAACTTATCTATCGGAGTGGCAGTCAATGAAATAAGCAGTGGCAACGCCACTTTTATGAACAAGGCTTTTACAGAAATTTATGGTTGGCCAAAATCGATCATCAAGGATGTGGAATCTTTTTTCAAGTCAATCTATCCAGATCCTGAATACCGGGCAAAAATCTCCAATCAAATCTTCAGGGATATGCAATCAGGAGATCCTGACCGAATGAATTGGCGAGACATTTTCATCACTACCAAAGGTGGAAAACAAAAGGTAATCTCCGCCAAAAACATTCCGATTTTTGATCAGGATTTAATGATATCGACCGTATGGGATGAGACGGACCGATACTGGGCAGAGCATACGCTCAAAAAGAGCAACGAGCGTTTTCACCTGGCCACTCAGGCAATCACCGATGCGATATTTGACTGGAACATTTTGGGTAAAAAAATCTTTTGGGGAAAAGGCTACCATCGTCTCTTTGGCTATCCCGAAGATATGGAATATGTGCCTGAAGGATTCTGGGAGCAATGCGTACATCCTGATGACTTTCCCGAATTGATGAAAACGATAGTCGAAGCACGAAACAACCCCTCAGTCAGCAAATGGAAAGGCTTTTACCGATTCAAAAAGGCTGACGGCACCTATGCTTTTGTCAAAGAACAGACCTCAATACAGCGTGATAAAAATGGCAATCCTATTCGTATAGTAGGAGCACTCCAAGATATCACACAGGAAAAAGTAAGAGAAAAAGCACTCGCCCAAAAAACACTTTTCATACAGAAAGCAGCGGAATGTGCTCAACTCTTTTTGGCAGCTGGAAACTGGGAGGATATCATGGATAATGTTTTGAGGATCATGGGAGAAACCCTGCAGGTGGACAGAAGTTATTTGCTTCGCAAAATCCAAGACCAAAATGGACGGGAATATGTTCGGTATGACTATGAATGGACTAATGGAAAAGTCACAGAAGAAATCCATAATCCAGCCTATCAGGCCATACCGATCGATGAACACCCCTTACTTGTCCGGGATTTTTCGGCCAAAAGGCCTTTTGCGATTTTATTAAAAGACGCCACAGGCCCCACCAAACAAATAATGGCTGAACAGGACATCCTCTCTATGCTCAACGTCCCTGTTTATGTTCATGGTGAATATTTTGCCCATGTCGGATTCGATAGCTGCCTGGAAGAACGGATATGGACCGAGGAAGAAAAGGATTTTGTCCAATCCATCATCAACAGCCTGACCCTGGCCATCGAAAGGCATGAAACACTATCCAGACTTGCCGAAGCTTTGGAGAACAATAGCAATATCCTTGAAAGTATTGGAGAGGCTTTCTATTCCCTAGATGAAAAATACCGCTTCACCTATTGGAATTATCAAGCCGAAAAACTCACAGGAATAAACCGAAAAGACGTCATTCATAAAAATATTTGGGAAGTTTTTGGGGACAAAATTCACCCTGATTTTGCAAAGCATATCAAAGTCGCCATGGTGACGAAGTTGCAAATTGAATTTGAAATCGAAGATCCATTTACCAATGCTTGGCTCGAGATTTCGGTTTATCCCCGAACAGTAGGGCTATCTATATTCATCCGCAATATCACCGAGCGAAAACGAGCAGAGCAAGAAATCGCCGAATTCAACGAGCGGTTTTCCATAATCTCCAACACCTCCCATGATGCCATCTGGGACTGGGATCTTTTCACAGGCAATGTCCTAAGAAGCCAAAGTTTTGAACAACATTTTGGCTTTAGCCCTGAAGAGCAAAAAAAAGATGTCAACTTTTGGAAAAACTTAATTCACCCAGACGACAGACCCAAAATTCAAAAAAGCTTGACAGAGACACTGGAAAGTGACGCAAAACACTGGAAAGCTGAATTCAGAGTCAGGGACAAGGACGGAAAATACAGGTATATCATTGACAGCGGATATATCCTTCGAGACAAAGAGGGAAAGGCTGTTAGAATGATCGGTGCCATTCAAGAAATTACCGAACGAAAATTGGCCGAACTAGCTCTTGCTAGTGAAAAAGAAAGACTCATAAGAGTAATCGAAGGAACAGAAGCAGGAACTTGGGAATGGAATATTCAAACCGGGGAAATTATTTTTAATGAAGAATGGGCTCGGATTCTTGGCTACAAACTGCATGAGCTCGAACCCATCAGTATCAAGACCTGGGAAAGCCTGTTGCACCCAGAAGACCTGCCTATTGCTCAAAAAGCTCTTGAAAATCACTTCTCTGGCCTAACCTCTTTTTACCAAACTGAAATAAGACTAAGGCATAAAGAGGGGCATTGGGTTTGGATACTAGGAAGAGGCAGGGTGATGAAAAAAGCTGATGACGGAAGCCCCTTGTGGATGTTTGGTACACAGATAGATATTTCCGAAAAGAAAGCTAAAGAAGAGGCTCTCGAGCGCCTAAATGAGAGGCTTCAATCCACTAATTCAGAATTAAAAATATTTGCCTCCGTGGCATCACACGATATGCGTGAACCACTGAGGATGATCAGTTCATTCCTGTCGCTGATCCAAAAAAAATATGCAGAAAAACTGGATGAAAAGGGAAATCAATACATTGATTTTGCGGTAGATGGGGCGAAGCGACTTAGTCGGCTTATCGAAGATCTTTTGGAGTATTCTCGTATAGGTTTTGATCCGATAAATAAAGAATCCGTTGACATCGGGAAAATTATTGACACAATTATAAATATCAATAAGCAAAGTATTGAAGCAAAAGGAGCTGAAATAAGAACTGAAAATCTTCCAGTAATCAAGGCGGTAAGAGTACCACTTCAACAGCTATTCCATAATCTAATTACAAATTCCCTGAAATTTGTCAAGGAAAATAGCAAGCCAATTATCTCGATAAAATGCGATGAATTGGAAAATTTTTGGCAATTTACAGTAGAGGACAATGGAATAGGCATAGATAAAAAGGATCATGACAAAGTTTTTGGAGTCATGAAAAGACTTCACTCAAAGGACAAGTACGACGGTACAGGTATAGGTTTGGCAATTTGCAAAATGATAGTAGAGCAGCATAGCGGAGAAATTTGGATAGAATCTGAGATTAATCAAGGGACAAAATTCATCTTCACTATAAAAAAGACTTAGACCCATTTTTGATGCCTAAATCAATTAATTAAAAAGAGATACTTGACTAATAGTTTGATCAAATAAAATTAAAGAAATGAATAGCAGGCCGATAAAAATTTTGCTGGTGGAGGACAATGAGGGAGATATCGTCCTGACAATGGAAGCTCTAAAAGATTCACAATTACCAAACGAGATCATTATTAAAAAAGATGGTGAGGCAGCGATCACTTACCTAAAAGAATTGGAAAAATCCCAGCCAAAACAGCTTCCGGATTTGATCCTCTTAGATATTAACCTTCCGAAGATGAATGGTCATGAGGTATTGAATCAAATCAAAAACGATCCAGAACTAAAAAG
The DNA here is from genome assembly GCA_001314815.1 of Algoriphagus marincola HL-49. Classification (GTDB taxonomy): domain Bacteria; phylum Bacteroidota; class Bacteroidia; order Cytophagales; family Cyclobacteriaceae; genus Algoriphagus; species Algoriphagus marincola_A. The sequence goes on along the minus strand of LJXT01000073.1, from coordinate 14,903 downwards.
AACCCCGATTATAGTTTTAACGACTTCAAGTTCAGAAACAGATATAATAGAAGCATACAGTAAACATGCAAATTGTTACATAACCAAACCTGTGGATATAAATGATTTTCTGAAGATAACTTCGAAAATAGAAGAATTTTGGTTTAATGTAGTCAAGCTACCAACCTCCATCTGAGATGCGAAAGGACAGTAAAGCATATAATTTCTTGGTTGTAGAAGATAATCTAAGTGATTTTGTGCTTATAGAAGAATACCTTTCAGAATATATCTTAGATGCTGGAATTGCACATGCAGCGTCATTTGAAGCAGCAAAACAAAAGCTCACGAGTAATAAGAGCTTTGACCTGATTTTTTTAGACCTTTCTCTTCCTGATCACGCGGGTGAAGATTTGATTAAAGACACTTTACAACTATCCGAAGGTATTCCGATAGTTGTCTTGACTGGATTTTCAGATTTAGATTTTAGCATCCGTTCCTTAGCGTTAGGAGTTTCTGATTATCTTCTAAAAGACGAGCTGAATTCTGCTTTTCTTTACAAAAGCCTGATATACGCTATCGAGCGAAACCGGTATATCGAAGAACTCCAAGATTCCCAACGAAGGTATAGCGAACTCTTTCATCTAAACCCCTCCCCCATGTGGGTTTTTGAACAAAAAACACTTCAATTTCTGGATGTAAATGATGCCGCTGTCAAAAAATATGGATTCTCAGAGGCAGAGTTTTTACAAATGAAACTTTCGGATATCATCTGCAAAAATATTTCGAGAACCAATGTGGATAAATCCATCGATTCGCCCCTAAAACATGAAATTTACATGAATAGGGAAACCCACTATACCAAGTCTAATCAAAAAATCGATGTTCAAATAGAAGCAGCTCCAATTGAATACAATGGCGTCGAAGCGAAGATAGTAGTCGTGAATGATATCACAGATCAAATTAGGCATATTGTCACGATAGAGGAACAAAATAAAACATTCAGAGAGATCGCCTGGATTCAATCCCATGTGGTCAGAGCTCCGCTTTCTAGACTTATGGGACTGATTAATCTACTGGACCTCAAAGACAATGAAACCTCCGAAGAAAATCTAGAATTGATCAATTATATCAAAAACTCCGCGGAAGAACTGGACCAAATCATCCGGGATATCAGTAAAAAATCTGAATCAATCCTGTCAGATAAATCAGACAATTGATAGCTCTCGTAAAGTCGCAACTCAAAAGACCTAAAATCCATAATAATGAAAGACAAACATATCCTCATCACCGGAGGAGCAAGCGGAATTGGCTTAGCTATGGTTCGTAAATTTGCTGAATCGGGAAGCATCGTCTATTTCATCGATAATAATATCCCCGAAGGAGAACGTGTGATGCATGAGGAAATGGAACGTGGTCATCAAGTTAATTTTTGGCATGCCGATGTGACGGATTTCGATGCTGTTAGTCACCATATCAAGCGCCACATTGGAAAACTAGACGTTTTGATCAACAATGCGGGAGTTTCCCATATTGGTAAGGTGGAGAACACATCCATGGAAGACTTCGAAAGATTATTTCAAATCAACGTGAAGGGAATGTTTGTCTGTACCAAAGCAGCCCTTCCAAAGTTGCTGGAGGACGGTGGTGGATCTATTCTAAATCTTTGCTCCGTTGCCGCAACCATGGGAATACCCGACCGCTTTGCCTACAGCATGACAAAAGGGGCCGCACTTTCTATGACCCTGAGCATAGCGAGAGATTATGTGGATAAAGGAATCCGTTGCAACTGCCTATCACCGGGAAGAGTGCACACTCCTTTTGTGGATGATTTTTTGGAGAAAAACTACCCTGGTCAGGAAAAAGAAATGTTTGATAAGCTTGCCGCTACCCAACCCATTGGAAGAATGGCTAGCCCTGAAGAAATCGCCGAGCTCGCCTACTTTATCAACTCTGACGCCGGTAGCTTTGTGACTGGTGCCAATTATAATATTGACGGTGGCTTCTTGAATCTAAAAATGTAACTTGGCTTAACCAAAATCAAAAACACCCAGTAACTATGAAATTGCTTCGATTTGGACCAATCGGCCAAGAAAAACCCGGAATTCAGACAGCAGACGGCAAAAATTTAGATTGCTCTTCCTTTGGAGAAGATTGGGATGAAAGTTTTTTTGAAAATGAAGGTTTGCACCGGCTCCGTCTCTGGCTCCGTGAAAACCAAAGTAGACTTTCCGAAATTCCGAAAAACGCAAGACTTGGCTCCCCCATCGCAAGGCCATCCAAGATTATTTGCATAGGTCTCAACTATCGAATGCACGCTGAGGAAGCAGGAATGCCAGTACCAGAAGTACCCATTATTTTTATGAAAGCCACCTCTTCCCTTTGTGGTCCCTATGATCCTATTTTCATCCCAAAAAATTCAACCCAGACGGACTGGGAAGTGGAATTAGCGGTCATTATTGGAAAAAAAGCCAAGTATGTATCTACCGAAGACGCCATGGATTATGTGGCAGGATATGCCACACACAATGATGTAAGTGAACGAGACTTTCAACTCCGGCATGGAGGACAGTGGGTCAAGGGAAAAAGCGCAGACCATTTTGCTCCACTTGGACCCTATTTGGTTACAAAGGATGAAATTTCAGATCCTCACAAGCTAAGACTTTGGCTAAAACTGAATGGAAAAATCGTACAGGACAGCAACACTTCTGACTTTATTTTTGACATCCCGACTATCATCGCTCACCTCAGTCAATACATGACCCTACTTCCGGGTGATGTGATTTCCACCGGTACTCCAGCAGGTGTGGGTATGGGTTTAAAACCTAATCCCAGATACTTGGAGCATGGAGATGTAGTGGAATTGGGCATAGACGGTCTTGGAAACTCCCGACAAGTCGCCATGAATGACCCGGAGGCATGAGAATCGACGCTCATCAGCACTTTTGGGAATATGATCCTGCTCAACAAGATTGGATAGACGAGAGTATGAAAAGCATTCGAAGGGATTTTAAACCCGGAGATTTGCAGCCATACTTGGAGGAGTTTGGATTTGATGGCTGTGTCGCTGTGCAAGCCGAAGAAAGCCTGCGAGAGACTGATTACCTGCTCGATCTAGCCGATCAAAACAACTGGATCAAAGGTGTCGTGGGCTGGACAGATATTGGCTCGAGCAGACTCAGCCAAGTCCTTGACCAATATCATGGAAACAAGAAATTGAAGGGCTTTCGTGAAATTCTTCAAGCCAAGCCTCCACAATACATGGTTCGGGAGAATTTCCTTCGTGGACTTAAATCCCTTCAATCAAAGGGATACTCCTACGACATCCTAGTATATCCTTGGCATTTGTCAGCTGTTCTTGAATTGGTAACAAAATGTGAGGAGCATGCTTTGGTGATAGATCACTTGGCCAAGCCCCTAATCAAAGATGGAGAATGGAAAGAATGGAAGAAAAACCTTCAACCCATTGCCGAACGGGAGTTTGTCTATGCAAAGGTTTCGGGTCTTGCCACAGAGGCGGACTGGAATAATTGGTCAGAAGAAACGCTTATGCCTTACATCGAGATTGCTTTGGAATTATTCGGTCCAAAGCGCCTGATGTTTGGAAGTGATTGGCCTGTATCTCAGTTGGCTGGAAGCTATGAGAAAATCCTCCAAGCAGTGGAAAATTTCACCGACAGCCTTTCATCAGAAGAAAAATCATGGGTAATGGGCAAAACAGCAACGGAGTTTTACAAACTTGAAAAATAAGATGGATCTGCTGCTCAAAGATAAAGTCATACTGATTTCAGGTGGGGCCAAGGGAATCGGGGCTGCCATCTCAAAGTATCTAATCGAAGAAGGAGGAATTCCTGTCATAATTGACCCCTCACCTGAAGGGGAAGAAATTCTTTTGCTTGCAAATGGAAAGGGACTTCATATACCCATTCGACTAGAGCATCCCAAAGATGCAAAAAAGGCCGTGGAATTGACTATCGATAAATTTGGGAGCATTAATGGAATCGTAAATAATGCGGGAGCAAATGATGGCGTGGGCCTTGAAAATGGAAACCCGGAGACCTTTGCCAAGTCAGTTTCAAAAAACCTTCAGCATTACTTTGATTTGGTTCATTTTTCAGTTCCTTATTTAAAAAAGTCCCAGGGTAGCATCGTCAATATCTCCTCAAAAACTGCCATTACCGGCCAAGGCGGGACTTCCGGATATGTAGCTGCAAAAGGAGCACAGCTTGCACTCACCCGGGAATGGGCCGTCGAGCTTCTACCCTATCAAATCCGAGTCAATGCCGTCATTCCTGCCGAAGTAATGACACCTTTGTACGAAAAATGGCTTAGCTCTTTCCCCGATCCAGATAAAAAGCTTCAGGAAATCAGCAATCGAATTCCATTGGGAAACCGAATGACTACTCCCGGGGAGATTGCTTCGACAGTGTTATTCCTACTTTCAGAAAAGTCCGCCCATACAACTGGTCAGCATATCTATGTAGATGGCGGATACACACATCTTGACCGAGCACTATGACCGAAAAATCGCCCATAATACCCAAAAGTCTGCTTCTCCCTTTTGTGCTGATCACCTCACTTTTCGCATTGTGGGGATTTGCCAATGATATCACAAACCCGATGGTTGCAGCTTTCAAACGGGTATTGGAGCTCAATAATGTCCAAGCGTCTTGGGTGCAATTAGCTTTTTATGGAGGCTACTTCACCATGGCTCTTCCTGCAGCCTTTTTCATCAAAAAATATTCTTATAAGACCGGAGTCCTCTTGGGTCTTGGCTTGTATGCCTTTGGTGCGCTACTGTTTTATCCCGCAGCATCCTGGGAAAGTTATGGCTTCTTTTTGGCTTCTCTCTACATCCTGACTTTTGGGCTGGCTTTTTTAGAGACTACGGCCAACCCTTACATCCTCTCTATGGGGCCGGAAGAAACCGCCACCCAAAGACTAAACCTAGCCCAAGCTTTCAACCCCATGGGAGCTTTAGCAGGGCTTTTCGTAGCAAAGCAATTCATACTCAATTCCCTTCAATCCAATGAAACGGATGCGGATGGAATGATCATTTACAATACCCTCGAAGAGTCGGCAAAGGCTGTGATCCGAACCAATGATCTGATGGTCATTCGCAACCCTTATGTCATGCTGGGCTTGGTGGTTTTGGGGATTTTGATTTTGATTGCCTTGGCAAAAATGCCAGAAAACAAGGACAATAAGGGTAAAATTGACTTTTGGCCTACCATGAGAAGACTTTTTTCAAAGCGTACTTTTGTAGAAGGCACCCTAGCACAAATGTTCTACGTCGGTGCACAAATCATGGTCTGGACCTACATCTACCAATATGCGGAGGCCTTGGGAATAGCTAATGCCGATGCCGTCAATTTTGGCTATGCAGCTTTGATAGTCTTTCTTTTGGGCCGCTGGGTATGCACGGCATTGCTTAGATACATTTCCAGTTCAAGGCTACTGAGCATTTTCGCCGTGATGGCTATGCTCTTTACACTTGGAGCCATTTTTCTTCCTGACATGCTCGGGCTTTACAGCTTAGTTGCCATCAGTTTTGCCATGTCCTTGATGTTTCCTACCATCTATGGTATTGCGCTGGAAGGTTTGGGGGAAGACTCCAAGTTTGCAGCAGCATTTCTGGTCATGGCTATTGTGGGGGGAGCGATCATGCCGACTTTGCAAGGGATGATTTTAGATTTGGGTGGGAGTGGCTATTCAGACATCAAGATTCTAGGAGTATCCGAAGTCAACTTTTCATTCATTCTTCCTTTTGCTTGCTTTTTGATGGTTTGGCTTTTTGCGGTAAGGGTAAAATCTATTTCCAAAACCTGAACCCATGCAAACATTCGTTTTGATCTGCGACCTGAAGGATGAGCCAGAGGCAATTGAAGCATACGAGGCTTGCCATCAAGCTGTATCTGAGGCTATTTTGGAAAGTATTCGTAGGGCAGGAATTTTAGAAATGTCTATTTACCGATGGAAAAACCGTCTGACCATGATCATGAAGACCGATGAAGACTTTACTTTCGAAAAAAAAGCCGCGCTAGATAATGCCAATCCAAAGGTGCAGGAATGGGAAGCTTTTGTCGGACAATACCAAAGCAACCTCCCCGGCACACCACCCAATTGGCGATGGGCTTTGATGAAGCCGATTTTTCAGTTCAAATTCGAAGAGGATTAAAAGTAAAATAGCGCTTGAAAGATTTAGTATCATACAAATCGACGATATTATAAAATATCATTTATTTTAACGATATTTCGGATTATTGTCTAGTTAGCCGATATTTACATAGCTAGGTGAATCAACCAAAATTTATGATCGCAGTAATCAAAGGTGATATCGTCTCTTCGAGAAAAGTCCAAGATCAAAATATCTGGATCAATCCGCTGAAAAAGCTATTCGATACTTGGGGAAAATACCCCAAAGACTGGGAACTGGTATGGGGAGATTTTTTTCAGATACAATTGGAAGATCCTGCACAAGCACTTGAAAAATCCCTTGAAATAAAAGCACTCATCAAAAGTATACCGCAATTCGATGGACCTAAAACAAGTAGTCCAATCGATGTAAGGATGGCTATCGGTATCGGAGAAAAAAGCTATCAGGGAGAGCGCATATCTGAGAGCAATGGACAGGCCTTTGTGCTTGCAGCAGCGCAATTTGACAGACTGAAAAAACAAAAAACTCACTTGGCCATAAACAGTCCATGGGAGGAGTTTGACAAGGAAATCAACCTCTACCTCAAGCTAAGCGGTATTTTCATGGATACTTGGTCCAATTCCTCTGCAGAATTGGTCAAAATTTTACTATCAGATCGAGCTCTCACCCAGGAAGAAATTGGGATGAAATTAGGTATCAAACAAAACTCAGTAAGTGGGAGGTGGAACCGAGCTCAAGTTGATTCTCTTTTTGAGGTTTTGGAGATGTACAGACAAAAAATCAAAAGGTATTTGTCATGCTAGTTTTGACAAAACTGATAGTGGCTCATCTTATGGGTGATTTTTTGCTTCAGCCTACTTCGTGGGTCAAGGAAAAGGAAGTCCATAAAAGTAAATCTATCAAGTTTTATCTCCATTTCTTAATCCACGGTGCACTTGTCTTACTGTTTCTTTGGGATATGGGACTTTGGCCTGTAGCTGTCAGCATTACACTTAGCCATGCTGTGATCGATTTACTCAAGACCTATTCACAGCGGCCTAAAACTACTACTCGATGGTTTTTCCTGGACCAATTTCTTCACTTATTGAGCATCCTCGTTATTTGGTCTATTTTTTTCGATGAAAACATTGATTTTCGAAAGTTTATCAACTCCCAAAATATCTGGATCTACTCAGCGGGCATTCTTATCGTCACGCAGGTTTCGGCCATCGTTCTTCAGGTTATTTTGAAAAATTGGACAGCCGAATTGAATCTTTCAAAGAAGTATTCACTGAAAAAAGCAGGAAAGTACATCGGCATCTTGGAAAGGCTTTTTGTATTCACATTCGTGCTACTAGGCAGGTGGGAGGCGATTGGATTCTTGATTACGGCTAAATCGGTTTTTCGTTTTAGTGATTTAAGGCGGTCAAGAGACCGGAAACTTACTGAGTATATTTGTTCCTAACCGCTTAAATAACTGGACCGGTTTTGTTGCCTAAAATTAGGAACAAAATGATCGAAGATTTAATCAAAAACGCACGACTTTCTTCCGGTGGTCGAAAGCTACTCACTTCACAACAAAAAGCCTTTATCGTAGAAGATTGGGAAAGTTCTGGCTTATCTTGTCCTGAATATTGTCGGCGACACGGGCTGATCACCAGTCAGGTGTATAGCTGGCGGTCACATGCCAAATCAGGAGCCATTATGAGTATCAAAAATCAGGGTGATCTACATTCCAAAGCTGAACTGGAAATGCTTAGAAAAGAAAATGAGGAGCTGAAAAAGGCTCTCGGGGAATCTACTTTGGACATTAAGATCCTAAAAAAAAAGTTGGAGATGGATCAACTTCGAAACAAGAGATTGAATCGTTATCCAGGGAATTCGGAGTAAGCATGAATAGGATCATCAAGACACTGGGAGTCGCTAAATCCTCTGTTTATTATAAAGCAAAGCCCTATCCTGAACGCAAAAGGACAGTGCGAAAAGAACTGTGTGAGCAGATGAAACTGGCTGTTTTAGAAATCACAGCAAAGAAATCTACCTATGGGGTACCCCGGGTCAAGGCCCTGCTCAAACGGGATTACGGGCTCAACGTGACCAAATACATGGTGCATCGCTACATGAAGGAAGAAGGTTTGTTGATTACCCGTCACCGAACCAGAGGCAGCAGCAGAACCCATACAGGACAAATAGCAGTAGAAAAACCTAATACGCGATGGGCCAGTGACATTACTTCGATTAAATGCTGGAACGGGGAAAAGCTCCGGGTGGCCTTTCTTCTGGATTGTTGTGACAGATCAATCATCGCCTGGAGGGCAGGAAAACACATGCAGGCAGTTGATATTGAATTAATGGTTCAGCAAGCTTTACATTCCCGATTTGGAGAGAACTTGCCTGGTGAAGAGAAACTTCAGTTTTTACATGACAATGGACCGGAATTCATTGAAAAAAAACTGAAAGCCAGCTTGAAATCCTGAAATATCGTCGATTGCAATACACCAACCTACTCCCCACAATCCAATGGGATGTGTGAAGCCTTCAACGCTACATTCAAACGGGATTATGTCTATGAGAGCTGCCTGGATAATTCACAAACTGTACTCGGCCAAATACAGAAATGGATAAATGAATACAATACATATGCACCACATTCTGCATTAGGAATGAAAACACCAAATGAATTTTATAACTTTAAAATCGCTGCATAACTAGTCCAACTTTTAAGCGGAAAGAGCATATTTTAGTAGGCACACTTTTCAGTTTTGCGCTAGCAATTCTGACAGGATTAATCATTCAATGGCTTTTAAACTATTAATCATCTCATGAAAAATAAAAAATTCACTTTCCTATTCTTCTTGTTTTTTCCCAGCATTCTCTTTGGACAAAACCTCAGCCTACCTCTTTGGAATGGGCTACCTCCTCTCCAAAAAGAAATGAACCTTCAAGAAAAATCAACCCAGGAAGGAATTCTTCGGATTTCCAATGTGCAGATCCCAACCATAGAAGTATATCTTCCCACCAAACAAATTGCCACGGGGAAAGCTGTTCTGATTTTTCCCGGAGGAGGCTATGGGATTCTCGCCTATGATTGGGAAGGTACCGATTTCGCCAAGTGGCTGAATTCTCAGGGAATTGCCGGAATAGTTGTCAAATATAGACTTCCTACCTCTATGTCATTGACCGACCCCAAAGAAGTACCGCTGCTAGACGCACAGCGAGCTTTGAGACTAGTCAGACAGCATGCTGAAGAATGGAATGTAGATCCGAGTCAAATCGGAATCATGGGTTTCTCGGCAGGAGGTCACTTAGCCTCCACCTTAAGCACACAATATGATCATCAGCTGGATCGCAAGCTTGATTCCATTGACTTGCTTTCCGCGAGACCTGATTTTTCGATTTTGGTATACCCGGTAATTACCTTTAATGAGCGATTTACCCATGGAGGTTCCAAAAAGAACCTTTTGGGAGAAAACCCTGATCCTGATCTGGTCACACGTTTTTCAAATGAGTTGAATGTAGACGAGAACACCCCACCCACCTGTTTGATCCACGCACAGGATGATCAAGCTGTTCCGCTGGAAAACAGCACCCTCTACTATCAAGCGCTCCACGCTGCTGGACTAGAAGCTTCCTTGCATATCTATCCAAAGGGTGGCCATGGATTTGCTTTTGGCATGGGAAGAGGCGCAGTAGCAAACTGGCGGGAAGTTCTTTTAGACTGGATCAATAATTTGAATTGACATGCCAATCAAAGTAATTGCCTTCGACGCGGATGATACACTTTGGGTAAATGAACCCTTTTTCCGGGAAGCTGAGGAGAAATTCTGTTCGCTTCTGGAAGACTTTATGCCGGCACATGCCATTCTGAAAGAGCTGTATCGAACAGAGATTCAAAACTTAGCTCTTTATGGCTATGGAATCAAAGGCTTCATGCTTTCGATGATCGAAACAGCCATGCGCATTTCAGACCAAAAAGGCCCCGTTTCATTGGTAGAAAAAATCCTTTCCATAGGTCAAGAAATGCTTCAAAAGCCCGTGGAACTCCTACCGGGAGTAGAAGAGGTGCTCACTTCCTTAAACGGTGACTACCGAATGGTCCTTGCAACAAAGGGAGACTTGGTCGATCAGGAGCGAAAGCTACGGAAATCAGGTTTAGAGAAATATTTCCATCACATTGAGATCATGAGCGAAAAGCGGGTGGAAGATTTTGCCAAATTGATTAGGCATTTGGATGTCGCTCCAGAGGACTTTTTAATGCTTGGAAACAGCCTGAAATCAGATATTCTACCCGTCTTGGAAATCGGTGCTTATGCTATTCATATCCCTTTTCATGTGACCTGGATTCATGAACAAGTGGATCATGAAATTTCACACGAGCGATTCCATACGGTGAAAAACATAAGTTTAGCAGCCGAGGTGATTCGGGGGATATAGACCTACGAGGCAAAAAGGAAGAAATAAATTCAAAAAGTTTCCTATTTTTTTTTTATCATTAGCGGTAGTCAGTTAATGACTACAGTTCTATGTTGGACTATTTATGCTAAAACCCAATCCCCATGTCCGCTCGATTTCCTATAGTACTATTCATCTTTTTATTCTTATTAGTTGCTTGTAGTGAGCAAGCAGATACCATTCGACTAAATTCAGAAAACCTGATTTTAGAAATTGGCCCAAAGGGGGAATTAAGAGGTGTTTTCAGCCCCATTAGTCAAAAAGACTATCTTCCTGAGGGCCAAAATTTCAGCTTGATCAGATTGAAAACCAAAGACGGGCTTATTCATCCTCGAGGGGTAAAAAAGGATAATCAACAATTGACCTTTGAATTTGAAAATGACTTGCAGGTCATTATTCAGGTGAAAGAGAAAAAATCTCATATCACATTCGAGGTTGTAAAGGCAAATCGTTTAGACCAAATTGAATGGCTTTCTTGGGGTCCCATCCCTACTACAATAAATCAAACAATCGGAGAAACTATTGGAGTGGTCCGAAACGAAGAATTTGCTGTTGGTATCCAGGCCTTGAATCCAAAAACCTTAGGGGGATATCCTTGGCAAGAAAATGATACCACTCCACAGTTGGATATTTTTGAGCAAGAAGATTATTCCGATTTGGATGAGAAAGGAAAAAGAATGGTACTCTATCGAGTGGAAGCAGCCAAGCCCGAGGATTTTGGAAGTACTCTGCAAGCCTATGTCCGCAACCGCTTCGAAGATCGAATCGTGCCCAACCTGGATCATGAACGATACCTATCCCCTGAATTTGAAGATGGAGGGATTATCGGATCAAAAATCGCCCTTTTTGGTTCTCCTACTGAAAAAATACTCCATACGATCGGGGAAATCGAAGTTGCAGAATCCCTTCCTCACCCGGAGTTCGATGGGGAATGGACCAAGCTTTCCAAAGCTGCATCCTCTGCCTACTTGATCTACAATTTCTCCGAAAAAACAATCGATAAAGCAATTGATTTGACCAAAAAGGCTGGGTTAAGGCATTTATATCATGATGGTCCCTTCAAGAACTGGGGGCATTTTGAGCTGAATGAGTCAAGCTTCCCCAATGGGTGGGATGGGCTAAAAGCTGCTGTCGAAAAAGCACAAAAGGAAGGTATTTATGTAGGTGCACATAATCTTTCCAATTTTATCACTACCAATGATCCCTATGTAACCCCGATCCCTGATGATCGCCTCGGGATTGTGGGTAAGTCAGAATTAGCCGCTTCTATCGATGCCACTCAAACCGAAATTCCTATTGTATCTCCGGACTTTTTCAATCAGTATCAAAATAACAACCTTAAAACGATTAAAATCGGAAAGGAACTCATCCGATATAGTTCCGTGACTGAATCAGCACCTTGGAAGTTGCTTGATTGTGAACGTGGTGCTTGGGGCACAGCGAACACTTCACACATGATCAAAGATCCAGTCAGTAAGCTGGCAGATCATGCATACAAGGTCTTCCTCTCAGATATAGACCTATCTATTGAAATAGCTCAAAAACTGGCTGAATTGTATAATTACACCGGTCTAAAGCAAATTTCATTTGATGGACTGGAAGGAAACCGCTCCACGGGCATGGGGAATTATGGCGAGATTCTTTTCACCACTAACTGGTGGAATTCGTTGACCGATTCACAAAAATCCAACTTAATCATTGACGCCAGTAGAACCACCCATTACTTTTGGCACATTTACTCCAGGATGAATTGGGGAGAACCCTGGTATGCAGGTTTTCGCGAAAGTCAAACCGAATACCGCTTAAAAAACCAGGAATACTTTCAACGAAACCTTATGCCCGCCATGCTTGGATGGTTTAGTATGCGTACTAATACTTCTATCGAAGATGTAGAATGGATGCTGGCAAGATCTGCTGCTTTTGACGCAGGATACGCCTTTGTAGTGCGGGAAGAAGCACTTCAGGCAAATGGACAAGTAGATCAAATTTTTCAACAAATCAGTGACTGGGAAAAACTAAGATTAGCTGGCGCTTTTTCAGAAGAGCAAAAAGAAAGGATGAAAGATATAAATAATGAATTTCACCTAGAAGCTGTAAGTGAAAACTCCTGGAACTTCCACCAAATCTTCGTCCAAAGGATAAACCATAAGAAGAAAGTTAGGCAACCCGGGGAGCCTCTTTATTCCCAACTTGAGTTCACCAACCCCATAGAGAACTCAACCCTGCAATTGATAATGACAGCAGAGGATGCAACCATCAAAGATATTCGATTGGAGCTCAATAATTATGCTGAATTAACCCTTCCAATCACTCTAAAGAAGGGGCAATCCATTCGGATTCAGGAAGGTGGACGGGTCCTAATACTCGATGACAATTTGCGGGTGATCAATACACTGAATATAGAATCCTCTTCTTTACTGCTAAAGCGCGGCGATCAACTGCTGAGCGTAGATTGCTCCTTTGAGAATGCAGGAGAAAACCCGACCCTAAAAGTAGAAACAAGAATAATGGGAGAAGCGGAGCTCATATCCAAAAAGTAAAACACGATCAACTCATGAGAATATCTTTACTTCTAATTCTGCTTCTTCCAATTCACCTTACAGGACTTTCACAAGCGGATTCGGATAATCTCTCCTTTAAAAACCAAATAAATAGTCAAAACATTGATCAAGATCACATTTTTGACGCTTCAGATTTCTTTCATTGGGGAGGGTCTATCATCAAGGGAGATGATGGAAAATATCACTTATTTTACTCTCGGTGGAAAAGCGATTACAGCTTTTTTGGATGGCTGACTCACTCCGAAATCGCCCATGCTACATCGGATTCTCCCTATGGACCTTGGAAATATCAAGAAACCGTTCTGAGAGGCCGCAGAGATTATTTTTGGGATGCTATTACTGCACATAATCCTAAAATCAAACATTTCAACGGCAAATATTACCTCTATTACATTGCTACAAATTTTGGCAAAAAATCTATCACAGATGAAGATCTGAGAGAAATATCCATGGTTGGCTACTCCCATCCCTCATGGAAAATCTTAAGAACAAACCAACGAACAGGAGTCGCTATTGCTTCTTCATTGCAGGGGCCTTGGACTCGGCTAGATCAGCCAATTATTGAGCCTTCCGGACCAATTGAAACTCTGACCGTCAATCCAGCTATCACAAAAGACGATCAGGGAATCTATTACCTAATCGTCAAGGGAGACAAGCCAGGTTCTACAAAATTTGAACGAAATCAAGGGATAGCCCGATCCAAGAGCCCGGAAGGACCTTTTGTCATGGAGAAAAAGGCAGTAATTGATGACATGGATACGGAAGATATGTCCATCTGGTACGACTCATCCCAAAAACGATTTTATGGGGTGTTTCACGCGCATGAATTCATCGGTATGATTACTTCTGTGGATGGCGAAAATTGGGAAAAAGCCAAAGAGTATATCTTATTGGAAAAAAATCTCCGGCTTAAGGAGGGAGAAGAGCTTGTTATAGACCGCATGGAGCGCCCGTTCATTTATGAAGAAAATGGAAAACCGCTCGTACTTTGTCTTGCCGTCAAAAGCGGGAATAATTCCTTTACCCTTTTCTTACCCATCGAAGAATAATGACAAAGGCCATCATAAATCCAAAGTATGATACTAAATCAAAAAATTGAAGTCATCCTAAAATCTTTCCCATAGCACTTTCAAACGAGCTAAATATGAGCATTCAGAGAAAAATTAAAACCACTTGGGTGATCGGAGTTCTTTTAGCGATCACTTTTGCCTGTACTACCAAAACTACGGCTCCTCCCTCACCTAATATTATTGTTTTCTTGGTAGATGACATGGGTTGGCAGGATACTTCTGTACCATTTTGGACAGAAAAGACTCCTTTCAATAAATTATACAGAACACCCAATATGGAGCTCCTAGCCTCCCATGGCATGATTTTCACCCAAGCTTATGCTACCGCCGTATGCTCACCGAGCCGAACTAGCATCATGACCGGAATGAATGCTGCTCGTCATCGTGTGACAAACTGGACCTTGCGATACAATACTTCTACCGATCAAGAAGATGAAGTACTGGAATTTCCAGAGTGGAATGTAAACGGGCTGCAACCAATAGATACTATCCCGCAAAGCCTGTATGCCACCACGCTACCGCAAATTTTGAAAGACAACGGCTACTTTACCATACATGCGGGAAAAGCCCATTGGGGAACGGAAAGCACGCCAGGCTCAGACCCTATCAACTTGGGATTTAAGGTGAATATTGCAGGCCATCATGCCGGAGCACCAGCCTCCTTTCAGGGCGAAAATAACTATAGTGCTTCTGACGGACCTTCCATTT
>LJXT01000072.1 GCA_001314815.1 Algoriphagus marincola HL-49 | reverse complement strand
GTGCCCATTCTTGCTGCCTGGACGCAATCGTTCCTAGGTATAGATATAATTCAGCGTCTTGATTGTCCAAAGCAAGGGCCTGCCTAAGGTCTCTCTCTGCCAATTTCCAATTTTCTCTTTCTAAAAAATAATAGGCCCGTTTTTTCCATACCTGGGGTTCATTGGGTTTGTTTTTTACGGCAATATTTAGCGGCTCGATTAATTCTTCAGGGTTTTTCCCCCGAATGAAAGCCAGCCGTTCTTGTGCTAGAAAGTGATCAGGATCTATTTCCAAAGCTGTGATTAAAGCAGATTCCGCCTCATTGCTCCGATCGAGTGAAAGCAAAGCTTGGCTTTTCTCAGTGAGATAGTCTGGTTCGGGTCGGATCTCAATCGCCTGGTCAAAATACTCATTGGCTTTTTCATAGTTTTCCATCCCCATCTGACAAAGCCCAAGGTGGTAGAAAACTTTTGCTGATAGATTTCCCTGAAGGGTGAAAATTCCCGATACGCCAGCTTGCGTGGAATTTTTTTCGAAAAAGATTTGATTGGTTTCTCCTTTGGGAAGATTTTGAAAGGTCAAAAAATCCTTTTCTGCAGCTTCAAACCTTTCCATTTGAAGAAATATTCTCCCACGACTGAAGTAGGCGGAGGCCAGTTGTGGGTTCAAATTGATGGCTTGATTGTAGTATTCGAGTGCGAACGGAGTGTTTTCTCCAGGAAAGGACTCATAGACCTGACCCATATACCAGTGAGCAAGCGCATCTTGGGGATAGCTTTTCAGCCAGTTTTCCAGATGAAAAAAAGCCGCTTCCTGATCCTCACGATCCATGGCTTCCAAGGCAGCCTCAAAGTCATTTTTTGGGCTGTTTTGTCTGGCAAGGCCAAAACCGCTGAGGGAAATGAATAAAAGGACAAGAAAGATTCGGGTCATTCAGGAATTGTTTTTCTCAAATTTAAAATTCACAAATTTAGGATTCAAAAAAGCGAAACTCTGATCAGTGGTTCAAGAAGGTGCTGAGTTGAAAAGATTTTCTGGTATAAATGTCTGAAAATCAATCAATAAGTTGTTGCCCTCAGGCTATGTGAAAGATGATTTTCAAAAAAAACAGGCTAAATTTGCCAGAAGGCACATTTATTGAATCACCCCTTGAACTCAAAAAATACGATAATGAACAAGCATATAGTATTCCTGGCGCTAACTGTGACACTACTTTCCGGTGAGCTTTTGGCCCAAGAAACCAATGAAAATGCACTTCAATCAGGCACAATCGATGAGCAGTTTGACTATATCTACGGAGCTTCAAATAATTATCAAGATTATAAAGTCGTCAGAAGGTCATTTTTGGATCGATTAAAATCAAATATGCTTGACTCCATCCAAACCATGCGAGGAGAGGTTTTGGAACTTAAAAAAGATGTACAAACCCGACAGGACTCTATTCGATCTATTCAAAACCTCCTTGCACAGACTGAGTCCGAAAAGCAAGAGGCAATAGCTGCCAAGGATAATTTCAACTTCCTTGGACTTGGTATTCAAAAAGGGGTCTACTCTACGTTTATGTGGGTTTTGGTAGGAGCCTTAGCGGCAGCTTTAGCCCTTTTCTCTTTTAAATATTTCCGAAGTTTTTCAAAGATCAAGAAGGCCGAAAAAGACCTCGCCGAACTACAGGAGGAATTTGAAAAGCACCGCAAAAATACCTTGGAGCGGGAGCGCAAACTCAAGCGAGAACTAATTAATGCCCAAATGGGTAAATCCTGACTTGAAAAGTCTCCATGAAGGATTATGACTATGTGGTAATCGGACTCGGGGCTGTAGGATCTGCCGCCCTTTATTTTCTCTCGAAGAGCGGAAAGAGGATTCTTGGAATCGACCGCTTTGACCCACCGCATAGCATGGGCTCCTCACATGGAGAAACCCGAATCACCCGACTGGCTGTGGGTGAAGGAAGAGAGTATGTCAAGTTTGCTCGTCGATCCCAAGAGATCTGGCAAGAAATCGAAAAAGAGGCAGAAATTGAGCTTTTCAAACAAGCAGGAGGACTTTTGATCGAGTCCGGCCAAAAAGCTTGGGTTAAGTACGGGGGCTCTAGCTTTTTTGATCAAACCAAACAAATCGCTGATTCAGAATCTATTCCACACTCGATTTTTGATCAGGAGAAATTGATTGAAGAATTTCCTCAGTTCCATTTTCAGGAAAAAGTAAGAGGGTACTTTGAGCCAAGTGCAGGATTTGTCTTTCCTGAGAAAACCATACAAGCCCAATTGGATCTTTCAGTAAAGAATGGTGCTAACGTCCGAGTTCATCAGCCGGTGTTGGGTATTCAGCAAAAAGGGGGATTCGTTGAAATCCAACTTCGAGAGGAAACCCTTCGTGCCAAAAAAGTAATCCTATCTGCCGGCGGTTGGGTAAAAGATTTTATCGATCCAAGCTTTCAGAAGAAGTTTAAAATCTGTAGACAAGTGCTTCACTGGGTGAAGATGAAGGAAGAAAGTCCTTTGAAATCCTTGAACGCCGTATTTATGTGGGGATATGGTCCAGAGCCCACAGATTTCTTGTATGGTTTTCCAAGCCAAGATCAGGAAACGGTGAAGATAGCTTCCGAGCAGTTTTTGGAAACTGAGCATCCGGAGCAGATCGATCGCTCTGTAAGTAAGCTGGAGCAAGAAAGGTTTTGGAAGGAAAAATTAGAAGGAAGATTTTCGGGCTTTTTGCCTGAAATCGTGCGCAGCGAGGTTTGTTTCTACACTGTTACCGAAGACGCACGGTTTATTTTGCAGCTGCACCCGCAGATGGATCGGGTTTCAATAGTTTCTGCTTGCTCAGGACACGGGTTCAAGCACGCTAGTGCTTTAGGGGAGATGCTAGCGGCTCAAGTTTTAGGCGAATAATCCTTTACTCAAATTTCCATTTTTTGGAAGCTTCTTTTCAATCAAAAGGCTATTTTTGCATCAATATTAATTCAGAATGGCTAAAAAAAGGGGAGCGGCGTTAGAAGATCACGAGAAGCGTAAGTTAAGCAAGCAAAATTTTCAAAAACTAGGCGGAATATTCCGTTTCATGGTTCCATACAAGGGAAGGTTTATCCTTGGTTTGGTGTTTTTGCTTTTGTCTTCACTTACCCTACTGACCTTCCCGTTTGTTGCAGGTAAACTGATTGATACAGCACAGGGGAGTGACTGGATCATTCAGGACATTGATTCCATTGCTTTTTTACTGTTGGGCATTCTGGCAATCCAAAGCGTCTTTTCCTTTTTCCGAGTTTGGTTGTTTGCCCAAGTATCTGAGCGCTCTATGCGGGATATACGTCTGGCACTTTATAGCCGAATGTTGAGATTACCGATGACTTTTTTCGACAAGCGAAGAACAGGGGAGTTGATTTCAAGAATCACTTCGGATGTCAGTTTGCTTCAAGACACCTTTTCAGTTACCTTAGCGGAGCTTTTTAGACAGGTAGTTACTCTTCTGGCAGGTATAGCCTTTCTTTTCTTTACCACACCGAAGCTTACCTTCTTCATGCTGGGATCCTTCCCGGTTTTGGTTTTGCTGGCAATGGTATTCGGTAGATTTATCCGCTCTCTGAGCAAGAAAACACAGGATGAACTCGCCTCAGCCAATGTCATCGTGGAAGAGACTTTACAGTCGATTTCAACCGTAAAGTCTTTTGTGGGTGAAGCCTATGAGTCTTTGCGCTACTCCAATAAGTTGGGAGATGTGGTTCAAGTGGCTTTGCGGACAGCCAAATTCAGAGGAGCCTTTATTTCTTTCATCATTTTCGCACTTTTCGGAGGTATCGTAGGGGTAATGTGGTACGGAGCAAGCTTGGTGGCAAGTGGAGAGATGAGTGTGGGTGAATTGGTTTCCTTTGTTCTCTATACCACATTTATCGGGGGGTCGATTGCCGGCTTGGGAGATATTTATAGTCAGGTCCAAAAAGCAATCGGGAGTTCTGAAAGAGTCTTGGAAATACTGGAAGAGTCAGAAGAGAAAAGCGGAAAAAGCAGTGCTCAGGAGGAAATTCGGGAAATTGAGCTATCTAACGTCGAGTTTCGATATCCAACCCGCCCTGAAATGGCTGTTTTGAAGTCACTTTCCATGCGAATTCATACAGGAGACAAGGTGGCATTAGTCGGTCATTCCGGAGCAGGGAAATCGACCATCATCCAACTATTACTGAGGTTTTATGAAGTAGAGAAGGGATCCATCTCCATCAATGGAAAGTCTATCAATGACTGGAATTTGGACGAGCTCAGAAGGCATATCGGGATGGTTCCGCAGGAGGTTTTGCTTTTTGGAGGAAGTATCCGCGAAAATATCGCTTATGCACGTCCGGAGGCTACTGAGGAAGAAATCATTGATGCTGCCAAAAAAGCCAATGCATGGCAGTTTATCTCTCAGTTCCCAGAAGGACTGGACACACTGGTTGGAGAGCGGGGAGTAAAGCTTTCCGGTGGTCAGCGTCAGCGTGTAGCCATTGCTAGAGCTATTTTGAAAGACCCTAGCCTTTTGATTCTCGATGAGGCAACTTCTTCCCTGGATGCCGAATCAGAAGCTCTTGTTCAGGAAGCCCTAGACGAATTGATGAAAGGAAGGACTACTATCATCATCGCCCACAGATTAGCGACGATTCGAAAGGTCGACCGAATCTACGTCCTTAGCGAAGGAAGAATTGTAGAGGAGGGAAGCCATCTGGAACTCGCTGATCGGGAGGATGGATTTTATTCCAACTTAGTTCGCTTACAATTTGCAGAAAATTGATTATCCCAGATTGTTTTTTTCTATCAAAAAATCGAACAATCCCACAGTCCTTCTGTGTTTTCCCATTAAAATTTATTCATGAACAATCACCTGGATCAATTGATCTCGTCGGTAAGCAATGACCGGCAAGAATTACTACATCACCCAATTTATCAAAACTTAAATACCCTAGAAGATTTCCGTGTTTTCATGGAGTACCATGTCTTTGCGGTTTGGGATTTTATGAGTCTGCTCAAAGCGCTTCAGCATAGACTGACCGGGATGAGTCTTCCTTGGGTACCGGCTGGAGATCCTCTCGTGGTCAGATTGATCAATGACATTGTACTTGCCGAAGAAAGTGATGAGGATGGAACAGGTGGCTTTTGTAGCCACTTTGAACTTTACTTAAGAGCCATGCAAGAAGCTGGTGCTTCTACCAAGTCTATCAATAGTCTTGTAAAGTCCGTTTCCGCGGGAATGAATCTTGACGATGCGATGAATGTCGCCCAATTACCAGAGTTCGTTCAGAAATTCCTTCGGGTAAATTATCAAACAGCCTTATTTGGTTCTGCCCACGAAATTGCCTCAAGTTTTACCTTGGGAAGAGAAGATCTGATCCCTGATTTGTTTAGAAAATTGGTGGACGAACTTGTCAAAGATCAACCTGAGGAATTAAAAACGCTTGGTTTCTATTTCGACAGACACATTCATCTGGACGAAGAAGAACACGGTCCTTTGGCTTGGAGAATGGTTTCTCTTCTTCTTGAGACAGACGTGCATCTTGAAGGCGCCAAAGTTTCTGCCAAAGAAGCTTTGTCTGCCAGAAAAATTCTATGGGACGGAATCAATCAAGAAATTTTGACTCGAAAAGCGACCTTGGTTCACTAAAGTAAATTGTGTGCAGTGATTGACTTGGTCAATCCTGCCACTTTTTCTTTTAGAATTTCCGAACTAGGGAAAAGTCTCTGCAACTCTTTCTCATCGAGTAGCCTGATCTCGGCGATATAATCGGAAGCTTCCTTGCTTGACCATTTTCTGAAACGGCTGAGTGGTGTCTTCGTGAGCGTATGAAAAAGTAGCTTTTCGGGCCAATATTGGGCATAAGGCAAGGCATAATGCGCTTCGATCGGAAAGTGTCGGTTTGGCGTCTGTACGAAATGCTTTTTCCCCACTCGCTCAATTTCTGCAGCCATTTTCTGCTGGTTTTCCCAAGTAAACAGATGCTCGATCACGGAATTTGAAAAGATGAGATCAAATTCATTTTCCTGATAATCTGAAAGGTTAGTCGCATCACCTGTGGTACTCTTGATAGCAGGATGAGAACTCTCTTCGAGATGAAGGTTGAGCAATGTAATTTCGACCTTTGGATGATTGAGTAGTGAGCTGCCTTTCCAAAAATAATCCGTACCTCCGACGTCAAGAATTTTAACCTGCTGATTTACATCGAATTGATTGTAAAAAAGCTGTTCAAATTGCTGTAAACGTTTTTTTCGAAAATACGCCCCAAGAGAATGGGGATCGTCGGAAGAAGCGAACAGCTTAGAAATTGAAAACATTTAGACTAAAAATCGTTTTGCATTTGAAATTACTCGCAAAAGTAAGCATGCTTGACGATTCTTTTCTTAATTTTGGTTTTGAAATCGTGTTTCGGCCAAAAAATGTAGCCTAGCGCGATTTTTGCAAAAGTGTAATTGTTTGATCAGATTTTTATGAAGCGCAGATTTGACCGGTATTTTCCTTGGCTATTCACAGCCTCTGATTTTATTGCTTCCCTTGTTTCGCTTTTACTTACCAATTTCTTTCTTCAGAAATTTGGAATTTTCTCCAAGGTTGAATTCGACGCCTTTTTGCCGCTTTCCGTACTTTGGTTGTTGATTTCCCTTCTTCGAAAAGATTATAAAATCGGACGTACTGATGAATATGGGGATACCTTGAGGCATCTCCTAGGAACGGTCTTTTGGTTTGTCGGTGCTACGGCTATTCTTTGGATTCCATTCAATACGCCTGAATTACAGGTGTTGCCGGTGCTCACTTTGGGAGTAGGCATGCTGGTATTGATGGGAAGCTACCGGGTGTCGGTTCATATGATGCTACGGTCCTACAGGACCAAAGGGAAGAACTATCGGAATGCAGTCATTGTCGGAAAAGGAGGAACAAGTCCCCGGCTAGCCGATGTATTTCGGATTCGAAAGGATTTCGGCATCAATTTCCTCGGCTATTATGACAATCTCTCGGACTGTGCACAAACCCGCGGAGGGATTCAGCAGTTTTTCGAGCATGCCCCAGATTTGGATCTAGATTTGATCTATATCCATGAGCAACTAGAGCCCGGGTTGGTCCGAAAAATCATTGACTTTGCAGATGAAAATTACATCAAAGTCAAGATGATTCCCGGTGGATCACTTCAATTGGAGAAGAATCTATCATTTTCGAGGTATGGCGATTTCTTTGTCATCAATGTCAATGAAATCCCTTTGGACAACGCCTTCAACAGCTTCGCAAAAAGAGCTTTCGATATCGTATTTGCTAGTTTGGTTATCGTATTTATTCTTTCTTGGCTGATTCCTCTAGTCGGATTTTTAATCAAATTGGAATCAAAAGGCCCCATATTTTTTATTCAAAAACGAAATGGAGTCAACAATCAAGTTTTCAGCTGCCTGAAGTTTCGATCCATGACCCCCAATGATTATGCAGATACTGTGCAGGCAAAGAAAGGAGATCCACGAGTTACAAGAATTGGGTCTTTTTTGCGCACGACATCCTTGGATGAAATGCCACAGTTTATCAATGTGCTGCTTGGAGATATGTCCATTGTCGGTCCGCGACCCCATACGATTCCGATGAATCAGACCTTTCGAAAGCAAATTGAGCGGTATAATTCCCGTCATAAAATCAAGCCAGGAATCACAGGTTTGGCTCAAGTGAGAGGTTTTAGAGGGGAAATTGAAAACCCCCATCAGATTCGCTCGCGGGTACGATTAGACTCTTTTTATATCAATAATTGGTCATTTTTGCTGGATATGGCTATCATGGTGAAGACAGTTCACGAACTGCTCTTTAATCGGGAGAATGCCTATTGATCTATGAATCGCTGTCATTTTTGTAATAGCGAATCGCTCCGGGACTTTCAGGCAGAAGAGAAAATGCTTGGGCAGGGAGAGCAGTTTACTTACCAAGAGTGTCAGGATTGTCAATCCTTACAAATCAAGTCTGTTCCGTTAAATCTTTCTGCTTTTTATAAGTCAGATACTTATTATTCCTTTTCTTCTTTAGTCACTTCAAGTTCGCTAAAAAATTTCCTGAAAAAGGTAAGAATGTGGTTCTTTTTGAAAACAGAAGCCTCGGTACTCAGCCCTTCCTATGGATATTGGCTTAAGGAGTTAAATCCTGCCTATTCGGATCGAATAGTTGATATCGGTTGTGGTAGTGGACAGCTTCTCTATGAGTTATGGGCATCTGGCTTTGAAAATCTGACTGGAGTGGATCCTTTTTTAGATAGTTCAGAGGATTTGGAATCAGGACTGTCATTGATCAAGGGTGGGCTGGAGGACCTTCCGGGGGAATTTGACATTATGCTCATGCATCATGCTTTTGAGCACATGGCAGAGCCGGGGACGACTTTGGAGACTTGTCGCCAAAAGCTTAAAAAAGATGGAAGGCTGCTAGTCCGGACTCCTTTGGCAGGAAGTAGCGCTTGGGAAGAATTTGGAGATAATTGGGTTCAGCTTGATGCTCCAAGGCACTTGAATATTCCTAGTTTGGAGGGGTTCAAAAAGCTAGCAAAAAGCAAGGGTTTTATGCTCGAAAAGATTCTTTTCGACTCTACAGCATTCCAATTTTGGGGGTCCATTTTGTATCAGCGAGGAATTAAGCTTGCAGGGACCGATTGCGAAGCCCACTTTTCGTCAAATGAATTAAGAGAGTTTCAAAAAAAAGCCCTCCAGTACAATCAGGAGGGCAAAGGGGATCAGGTTTGTTTTTATCTGCGCCGAGCAGACTAAATTCGGAAGAGGGCATCGAAAAAGCCCATTGTTTCACCTTTCTTTTTGAATATTATCATTGGAAGCGAATTATTGACTTCGATGAGTTTCTCGGCTGTGCTTCCTAGAAGAATAGCTGCCGATTTGGTACGTCCACGAGAGCCTAAAATAATCATATCCACGTCCATTTTATGGGCCTCTTCCAGCAGTTGCCTACCGGAACTTTCGCCACTGTCCAGAATGAACTCACATTTCAACTCGGGATGATCGTGTTTGGACACGAATTTTTTAAAGTCTTTATCAGCATTGAGTCGCATGATTTCAGAGAATTCCTCGAAAGATTTACCGGTTTTGGAGTAGCCTACAGGAACATTGTAAATATGGACAGGTATCAATTCAGCTCCTAATTCATCGGCTATTCGTTCTCCAAATTCATAGATCATATGATTGTGCTTCGAGAAGTCTGTAGGTATCATGATGCGCTTAGGAATTCCGGGAGGACGCTTTTCTTGTAGCAACATGATGGAGCAGGGGGCTTTTTTGGCCACTCCGTTAGCAAGGGCACCACTACCTACTAGGCTTTCTTTCCTTCCCATCACAATGAGGTCTGCATCTTTGATTTTGGCCCATCGGAGGAAGGTCTCTAAAGGATGACTTCCTTCCTCAGCAAAAATTTCAATCTCGATATCTTCAGGAAACTTATGCCGCTTGATTTTCTCTTCCATGATGGCCTCGATGGACTCATCTGCCGGAGCCAAAAGGTCTGGATATTGGCTGAGAATGTCATCCGGTATAGCCAAGTTTTTTGCCACATGGACAAAATAGCATTTTTCAACTCCTAAAAACTTCAAGAATATGTTGGTCTTTTGGATCAGGATTTCATCCATTTCGGTCAAGTCCAAACCGATCATGATTTTTGGAAAAATCTTCATGTGTCTGCGTTTTGATTAAAGGCTTTTTTCCTAATTAGAACTTTCGCTTATACGGAGAGCTTCTTATCAGGGTATTTGATAGCGCTTGTTGGTTTCAAAGGCTTAATTTAAGAGATTGATTGAGTTAATTAAACTGTTTTTGTGAAATTGAGCTTTTCAAAGGTTGATCGGGTAATATAATGGCTGACTTACAAAAATATTTTTTGGCGATACTTCCTCCCAAGGATTTTGGAGAGCAAGTTCACGATTTGAAACTTTCGCTCAAGGAGGAGTTTGGGGTAAAATATGCCCTGAAGTCTCCGGCCCACATCACCTTGAAAATGCCCTTTCTGTATAATAGCAACAAGGAGGGTCGTTTGGTGGAAGCACTAAAAAATTTCAATCAAGGTTTTTCTCCTTTCCCTTTGAGTATTCGAGGTGTGGATCAATTTCGGAGGCGTGTTTTGTTTTTGAGTGTGGCGAAACAACCCAAGCTGTTTGAACTGCAGGATGGCCTGAGAATCTTTGGTAAAAGAGGTTTAAAATTGAATTTAGAGTTGAGCGATACCAATTACCATCCACATCTAACGGTTGCCTTTCAGGATATCAAAAAGGAGCAGTTTGATTCTATTAGGTCAAGAGTAGAAAAAGCAGGTTTAGAAGTAGATTATAAAGTAGGGAGTTACTATTTGTTAAAGCGAATAAATGGACTTTGGGAGCCCCAAACGGAAATATTTTTAGCAGAAACTTGACCTTTTGCCCATTTTTTAATCCATTCGAATAAATTTTTAACAAAAATTTAATTTTGATAGGGGCAAAAAAAGCTTTTTAAAATTCCGAAAATATGATTTTCAAAAATGAACATCCTTAGAATAATATTTTAATAAAATGGCAATAAAGGAATTCTTCAGAATAATATATCTTTTTTATCTACTATTTCAGAATAAAAATTTAATTGAATTATTCCAAGATTAAAAATAAAACAGATTAATTTTTATGGTTTTCAGAATTTATTATCGAGAAATTGAAAATAATATAAAAAAATGTTGTTTTCGAAATGCGGACAGTGTTCGGATACCCTGAAATCCAAACATTATTTCTAAATTTTAATATTTTCCGTACGATAGTATGATTTTTACCTAATTTTTGAGCGCCTACCAAATTTGCTCTTTCACAAATTAGTATCGTCTTTTATCTCTACGAAAATTAAATCATATTATTAAAACTAAACCTATGAAGAAAATTTTACTGGGTTTTGTTTTTGTATTACTGGCATCCGTGTCGGTAATGGCACAAAACAAAACCATCACTGGTAGAGTGACATCACCAGGCGAACCTGAGGGTTTGATCGGGGTGAATGTCCTAGTGAAGGGTACGACCGTTGGAGTCGTAACGGATTTGGACGGAAGGTATACCCTTTTGGCTCCAGAAGGCGCTACAGCACTGGTGTTTAGCTACATCGGCTATCAAAGTGTAGAAGAACAGATCGGCAATCGTTCGGAAATCAATGTGGTGATGGAAGAAGATTCCCAGAATCTGGAAGAAGTAATCATTACCGCTTACGGTGGTACCGTGGATAAAGGAAACTTTACCGGTTCGGCTGTAGCATTGAAGGGAGACCAGATCGCCAATAGACCTATCAACAACGTGGTGAACGCGATTGAAGGTCAGGCTCCTGGTGTAATCACTACCTCTGCTTCCGGTCAGCCAGGATCTACTCCGGATGTACGTATCCGGGGTATCGGTTCGGTAAATTCCTCCTCGTCCCCTCTCTATGTAGTGGATGGGGTTCCCTATGATGGAAACCTTTCCAACTTGAACCCGGAGGATATCGAAGACATGACCATCCTAAAGGATGCTTCTTCAGCTGCACTTTATGGTTCGCGTGCGGCAAACGGGGTAATCATGATTACGACCAAAACCGGTAAAAAGAACAAGCCTACTTTCAATCTGAGAATGCAGCAAGGTATCTCTGGCCGTGCGCTTCCTGAGTATGATCGATTAAATGCTGATCAGTACTACCCAATGGTATGGGAATCTCTTCGCAATGCACAGCTTGGCAATGGAGCAAGCGGTGCTGATGCAGCAGCTTTTGCTTCTGAAAATTTGATCGACATCTTAGGTTACAACATCTATAATGTGCCAAATGACCAAATCGTCGGAGCAGACGGTACTTTGAACCCCAATGCACAAAATAACTTCCAAGGACTTAACTGGTTTGACGAATTGGAGCGCATGGGTGACCGTAAGGAATACAACATGACCTATTCCGGTGGTTCTGAGAAGACTGATTTCTATACCTCTTTCAACTACTTGAACGAAAAAGGCTTCATCATTCGGTCTGACATTGAGCGATTCACCGGTCGATTGAATGTCAATACTCAAGCGACTGACTGGTTGAAGACAGGTATCAACCTTTCTGCCACCATGAGTGAAGGAAACAATGCAAGAGATGGTGGAAGTAGCAGTTTTGTCAATCCATTCTTTACAGCAAGAACTATGGGGCCTATCTATCCGGTATTCGCTCAGAATATGCAGACTGGTGGATTCATTTTGGATGAATTCGGCAATAGAATCTATGACTTGGGTGATTTGGAAGAGCTTGGCTTGCCTCGTAGAGGTGCCGGTGCTTATCCGGGCCGTCATGTCGTTCAGGAGACATTGCTAAACGAAGATCGATTCGATCGTGATGTGATCTCTTCTCGTGCCTACATTGAGGCTAAGTTCTTGAAGAATTTCACTTTCAGAACTAATATTGCGACGGATATCACCTCTCTGTTAAATATAGGTTACGATAATACAATCGTAGGTGATGGAGCTCCTGCTGGACGTACTCGTAGAGAGAATATCCGGATCAATTCTTTGACTTTCAACCAACTTTTGACCTATACGAATACATTCAAAGAGAAGCACTTCGTAGAAATTTTGGCAGGTCATGAGAATTATGATTATCAAGTAAAACGTCAATTCATCTCCAAGCAGGATCAAATCTTGGCTGGTAACATTGAGCCAGACAACTTTGTAACGATCAACTCTGCTACAGGCCGTCTAGACCGTGACAGAATTGAGTCTTACCTTTCTCGCTTGAACTATGTCTATGACGACAAATACTCCTTCTCTGCATCTTGGAGAACGGACGGTTCTTCCCGATTCTTCGAGGATGTCAGATGGGGAACATTCTTCTCTGTCGGTGCTGCTTGGTCTATCGATCAGGAGGATTTCTTCAACTCCAACTTCTTCCAGTTATTGAAGTTTAGAGCTTCTTATGGTGAAGTAGGAAATAATGCTGTGGGAGGTTTCTATCCTTGGCAGGCATTGTATGACCTTGGTTTCAACAATGCCAATGAACCTGGTATTCTTCAGGCTTCACTTTCTGCCAATGATTTGCAGTGGGAATCAAACAATACTCTTGATTTCGGTTTGGACTTTGCATTTGCAAACAGATTCTCCGGTACGATCGAATACTTCAACAGAGAGTCTAGTAATCTTCTTTTCGAAGTGCCACTTTCTCTGACCACCGGCCTTGAAAATAGATTCCAAAACATCGGTACCATGTCCAACAGCGGTATTGAATTCAATATCGGGGGTGACTTGGTTCGTTCCGGTGATTTCCGCTGGAATGCAAATTTGAACGTTTCTACCTTCCAGAATGAGTTTAAAGAGCTTCCTTTCGATGAGCAAATCGTTGGCACGAAAAAGTATGTAGTAGGACGTTCGATCTACGACTTCTGGTTGAGAGACTGGTATGGCGTAGATGCTGAGACAGGTGAAGGCCTATACAGAGCCGAAGAGTATTCAGAAGACGATTCCCGAGATCGAATTGTGAATGGTGATACATTGACTACCAATTTCCAGAATGCCCGTTTCCACTTCGCAGGCAATGCGATTCCGGACTTCTTTGGTGGTTTGAACAATACCTTCACTTACAAAGGATTCTCATTGAACGTACTGATGAGCTTTGCAGTGGGTGGTGATATCTATGATGGGATTTATGCTGGCTTGATGGCTGCCGATCCTGACGGAGGAGCGCTACACACTGATATCCTAAACAGATGGCAGCAGCCGGGAGATGTAACCGACGTTCCGAAAATGGACGTAACCGGTGCCGCACAAACCAATGTACAATCGGATCGTTGGTTGACCGATGCGTCCTATCTGAACCTTCGATCTGTCAACTTATCCTACGCCTTCCCACGTACCCTTTTGGAGCGTTGGAAAATGAGAGGAGCTACGGTCTATGTGGCAGGTGAAAACTTGGGATGGCTTTCTGGACGCTCCGGTATGTATGTATCCGGTACATTCAACGGTACGACTTCCAACACCTTTACCCCAGCTAGAACATTCACGCTTGGTGTCAACTTACAACTGTAATTTACCGAAACAATGAAGAAATTATTAAGTAAAATATTCTTACTCGGAGCAATCCTAAGTTTTGGTTGCTCGGAGGACTACTTGGATACCCTTCCCACGGATGCGGTATCTGAAAACGCGGTCTTTACGACTACAAAAAATGCTTTCACGGCCCTAAATGGCATGCATAGATCCATGTTTATTCGCTACGATTCTCAGGGTCAACCGGGAGAAGCTGGCGTGATGATTATGCGGGAAGCGCTAGGTGATGACTATGTAATGACTGGTATAGCCAACGGCTGGTTTATTTCCATGGCAAGATGGCTGAACCACGTCAATGAAAACAGTGGTGACGTACGCTTCGCTTGGAGATTCTATTACAAAATCATTGGTAATGCGAATATGATCATCGCAAATATTGACAATGCAGAAGGCCCTCAGGCTGAAAAGGATGAAATCAAAGGTCAGGCTTTGGCTTACAGAGCTTGGGCTCACTTCAATCTAGTTCAGCTTTTTGCGGAGCGCTATCAAGCAGGCGGTGGTAATAGCCAATTGGGTGTACCGATTGTATTGGAGCCGATCACTGAAGGTGGAGCTCGTAATACTGTAGAGGAAGTTTACACGCAGATCAATGCTGATATTGACGAAGCGATCTCTTTGCTCAATGAAAACAGAAACGCAAAGTCTCATATCAACATCAACGTGGCTCGTGGAATCAAGGCTCGTGTTGCTTTGACGCAAGGGGATTACGGTCTAGCCTCCCAGTTGGCCGCTCAGGCCCGTGAGGGATATGAATTGATGTCTGAATCTCAACTTTACGAAGGATTCAACAATGTCGAAAATCCTGAGTGGATATGGGGAAGCCGACAGATTGACGATCAGCAGACTTTCTTCGCTTCTTACTTCGCTTATATTTCTCTGAATTTCAGCTCCATCAATGTTCGAAACAACCCGAAGGCTATCAATTCTTCGCTGTATGAAATGATTCCTGATTCTGATTACAGAAAAGGACTTTGGGATCCAAATGCATCCAATCCTGATTTAAGAGATCCGTTCATCGATGAGGTGACTTTGAGCTCTTTTGCAAAGCGTGACTACATGAACCGTAAGTTTATCGCTCAAGCAAATGCTAGCTCTGTAGGTGATGTGCCTTACATGAGAGCTTCAGAAATGTTTTTGATCGAAGCGGAAGCTTTGGCAAGAGCTGGAAATGACAGCCAAGCCGCTCAGGTATTATTCGACTTTGCTTCTCAGCGCGATCCTGAATATACTTTGTCCTCCAATACGGGCGAAGCTTTGATCGAGGAAATCATGATTCAGCGTCGTGTCGAACTATGGGGTGAAGGCTTCAGATTCTATGACTTGAAGCGTCTGAACCTTCCATTGGATCGTACTGGTGCTAACCACGTAGAGACTGTCATCAACTCTAAGTTTGAGGAGCCTGCAGGTACTCCAAACTGGCAGTTTAAGATTCCGATCTCTGAATTGAACGCAAATGACAACATGGTTCAGAATCCTTCATAAGGGTTTCTAAATCCATAAAAGTAAAGGTCCGGGCTTTGGCTCGGACTTTTTTGTTTTACCCTTTTCAGGGAATTTTAAATAGTTATATCCGTTTTTCTGTCAGTAATCAAAGAGTACGTTCTAGAGGGACCTTCGATTCTCATCTTCCGATTCTAAGCCGAGAAAGTATAGAAAATTGGTTCTACCCTTAATTTAATGAGAAGACAATCCAGATCCTTATTTTTCGATTGTTGAATCTCAGTACAGACTTGTACTCTCAATCTGGAAAATTTAATGTGATCGAATCAATTTTTTTGATCCTCATCCCTTTCTGACCTTTTTGAGATATCCACCATTTTTTTTCTTCGATACTTTTGAAGACCAAAAGTATCCATCCCGATTAATCGGGATTGGCCCGGGTCTTTTCTTTCCGCTGGGATAATCTTTTGTTTACTTTCATTGAGTGCACAGCGGAAATTTGTCCTGCTTTGCCACCCTAAAAATGACAGGGTCTCCCTCGATTCCTCTGGAGCCAAGTCATTTTTTTAACGGGTTAGCAAAGCACTCCAAAACCGAAAATCCCGCAGGGCCCCTATCGCCTATAGTTTCCGGTCCGATTCAATTCATGATCTTTACCAAACAGTTTTTTCGTGATTTTACTAGCATGAATTCTTATGGCCTTTTCATTAAATTCGTGGAAGCCAGAAAATTAGGCTACTGGCATGATTCAGCATATTTAGAATCACTTTTTCAAGCTATTTCAATTTCAATTCATCCGTTTCCTGTCCTTTTCCCAAAAGCAAGCTTCTAGGACTTCGGCTATTACCCTGATAGACATGGATAATATTTTGCTGAGTGGAGAAGTCTTCAATTAGCACTGAATTTTTTATCCGAATGTTATTCTCCAGCTTGACCGGGTCAGATTCGAGATAAAACCAAGCGGCATCCTCTTCTACTTCAAAGCCAAGAAGAACCCAATTGATCTCTTTTTCAGCGATCCAGATTTGAAAATTTTCCTTTAAGTAGGCTTCTACTTGCTGTTGCAGCATTTCCGGATCATCGGGATTCAGGAAGTCTATGGTCTCCTCATGAAAACTACTTAACCCTACTTCCAGATCATCCCAAAATATCTTCGTAGCGATTTCAAGTCTATTCGAATTCGGGTTTTGACGGATTTCTGTCAGAGAGATGTAGAAGGGGTGGGATAAAACCATCCATCCCAAGGAAATCATGGAGATGTAAAACTGTTGCATTTGAAAGAATTTGGAGACTATATTACGGGAATAAACCTGTATTATTGCCGCAATTTACTTCAATTGGAATACATTATTCCCTTATGGATTCATTCGAACTCTATTTCCGCATAGGAATTCAGCATATACTCGATATTCAAGGATATGATCACATCCTATTCGTATTGGTACTTTGCGCGGTGTATATTCCTCGCGATTGGCGCAAGATCGTGATATTGGTTACAGCCTTCACTATTGGTCATTCACTAACTTTAGCCTTGGCGACATTCAAAATTGTACAGGTAAGATCTGACGTGATCGAATTTCTGATACCGGTCACTATAGCGATTACTGCTTTTTTGACTATTCTGAAGCCAAGACCTTCTTCGGGTAAGAATATTCAGTTAAATTATCTGCTCGCTTTGGCTTTTGGATTGATCCATGGCTTGGGTTTTTCCAATTACCTCCGAGAGCTTTTGGGAAAGGAAGCAGTCATTTGGAAGCCACTTTTGGCGTTCAATGTGGGGTTGGAAGTAGGTCAGTTGGTTATTGTGGGAATATTCTTGACAGTGACAGGGATTCTAGTGGGCATTGCTGGAGTCAATCGTCGAGATTGGACTTTGGTCATCGCTTCCTGTGTCTTTGGGATTGCACTTTCATTAATGTTAGAAACGAAATTTTGGTAAAACATATAGGATCATGGTTAGAAAATTAGGACTTGCATTAGCAGTTTTTGCGCTGGTATCGACCGAATCTTGGTCACAAGCGCGTCGATCCGAGCAAAATCATGCCGAGCGATTTGAGCAGCTCGGAACCATGCTTCGCTCACCCAATGTCTATCGTACCGCTTCCGGTGCTCCGGGTCATATGTATTGGCAGCAGCAGGCAAACTATGTGATCGATGTGGAGCTGAATGATGACAATCAATCTATCACTGGAAAGGAAACGGTCACCTATATCAATAACTCGCCTGATGTCTTGACTTACCTCTGGGTACAGTTGGAGGAAAATCAGCGAGGTCCGGAATCGGATGCTCCTAAGGTGGCTGAAAGCTCCATCAATTCCCGCATGACCATGCGGACCCTTGAAGGAATTCTCTGGGAAAATGAAGAGTTTGGCTACAAGGTTTTGAATGTCAAAGACTCCGAAGGAAATGCCCTTCCGGTTGCTGTCAATAAGACCATGATGCGAATTGATCTTCCTGAGCCTTTGAAATCAGGAGAAAGCTTCAGCTTTTCCGTAGACTGGTCTTTCAATATCACCGACCGAATGTCTTACATTTCAGGTCGTCCAGGCTATGAATTTTTTCCGGAGGATGGAAATTACCTCTACACCATGGCAGAATGGTTCCCTAGAATGGCCGTTTACTCTGACTTCGAAGGCTGGCAAAACAAGCAGTTTTTGGGAAGAGGCGAGTTTGCGCTGACTTTTGGTGATTACGAAGTCCGAATTACCGTTCCGGCCGATCATATGGTGGGAGCGACGGGGGTTTTGCAAAATCCGGAAGAGGTCCTGTCGGCAACCGAATTGGAGCGCTGGAATAAAGCCAAGCAGACCTATGACAATCCGGTCATCATCCGTACGCAGGCAGAAGCCGAAAAATTGGAAAAGGGTAAATCAACCGAAAAGAAAACCTGGATTTTCAAGGCCGAGAATGTTCGAGATTTTGCCTGGACTTCTTCCAGAAAGTTCATCTGGGATGCGATGGCGGTCAAGCAAGGCGGAAAAGATGTGATGGCCATGTCTTATTATGCCAAGGAAGGCAACCCGCTTTGGGAGCAATATTCTACCCGGGTGGTCGCCCATACGATTAAATCCTATTCCGAAAAGACCTTTGACTACCCTTATCCTACTGCCATATCGGTGGAGGGTAGCAACGGCATGGAATACCCCATGATCTGCTTTAACTATGGTCGTCCTGATAAAGACGGCACCTATTCAGAGGCAGTGAAGTATGGAATGATCTCGGTGATTATCCACGAGGTGGGCCACAATTTCTTCCCGATGATCGTCAATTCAGACGAGCGTCAGTGGACTTGGATGGATGAGGGCTTGAATACCTTCATGCAGTTTATGGCAGAGCAGGAATGGGATCGGGATTATCCTTCCCGTCGTGGTCCGGCTCATAAGATTGTGCCTTACATGAGAAGCGAAAAGCAGTACTTGGAGCCGATCATGACCAATTCTGAAAATATCATTCAATTCGGTCCGAATGCCTACGCCAAGCCGGCAACTGCCTTGAATATCCTACGAGAGACGGTGATGGGCAGAGAGCTCTTTGACTTTGCTTTTAAGGAGTATGCGAGAAGATGGATGTTTAAGCACCCAACTCCTGAGGATCTTTTCAGAACCTTAGAAGATGCTTCCGCGGTGGATTTGGATTGGTTTTGGAGAGGTTGGTTTTACGGGACTGAGCCGGTTGATATCGCTATTCAGGATGTGAAATGGTTTAAGCTAGACAACCGCACCCCTGCTGAGAAAAAGGCTGCTGAAAAGGCTGAATTCGAGCGGGAAGAAAGCTACATCACGAAGGAGTTTAATAAGGCTGACGTACCTCAGACGGTATTGGAAGCGGATCCGGCTACTCGCGATTTTTACAACAGCTATGATCGATTTGCCATTACTCCGGAAGATGAGGACGAGTACAAGCGATTTATGGCGAGCCTTTCACCAAAGGAGAAAGAATTAATGAACTCGAATCTAAATTTCTACGAACTCACTTTTGAAAATGTAGGTGGTTTAGTGATGCCTTTGATCATAGAGTTTCAGTATGCAGATGGCACTTCGGAAATCGAGCGAATTCCAGCTGAAATCTGGAAACTGAATGAAACTGAAGTGACTAAGGTATTTGCGAAGGAGAAAGAAGTGGTTCAGTTTGTGCTCGATCCGATGCGCGAAACTGCTGATATCGATGAGTCGAGCAACTACTGGCCGAGACAGTATCAGCCTAGCCGCTTTGAGCTATTCAAGGGTCGTGGAGGAGCGAGAGGTGCTTCTACCGGAGATAATCCCATGAAGCGGGCTCAGAGTAAAAGGAAGTAGGTTTAAGATGTGAGTGAGATCCGCCTAAGGCGGACAGGCTACTCACAAAGGCTGAGAGTAAGAAAAAGTAATTCTCAAGAAGACCTGTCAGGTTTCCAAAACCTGACAGGTCTACGAAAATATCCACCCTCCAAGAGTCTCGATATCTGTCGGGATTCTTGAAGGGTTTTGTTTTTTATTCACCATTTCCTTGCTATCTCGCTATCCTACGTCTCCAGACGCTGGACATTCTACTCGGTATTAATCTGACATAGTGAAAAATGGATCGGAAAACCCTATGTTCCCTATGTTTCTATGTGGTTTTAAATAAGGGATGACCACATAGCCACATAGCTATTTAATTGTGAATTGGACACTTTGTTTTAGAAGCCTAGAATTTTAATTTCTTTAAGGTTTTGGAACCCCTTAGATCAAGTTATTGAAGCTATGTTCTCTATGTTTATATGTGGTTTTAAAAAGGAGAAACCACATAGCCACATAGCTTGGAGTTGACTAATTGTACTAAAATTTGAGAAACTGGAAGAGTTGAGGGACTTGATTTGGAAGATTACAAATCTTTGGATTTTGCTTCGAGATTACATCCGCAATAGTTATCGGGACTCGAAGAGCAGAAGGATTGAAAACCCTATCTTCTTTATGTTTCTATGTGGTTTTAAAAAAGAGAAACCACATAGCCACATAGCTATTTAATTGTGAATTGGACACTTTGTTTTAGAAGCCTAGAATCGGTACTGAAGTTTTAATTTCTTTAAGGTTTTGGAACCCCTTAGATCAAGTTAGTGAAGCTATGTTCCCTATGTTTCTATGTGGTTTTAAAAAGGGGTAACCAC
>LJXT01000071.1 GCA_001314815.1 Algoriphagus marincola HL-49 | reverse complement strand
AGTGGCAGGCATTTTTTTATTGGTTTTTGCCTTAATTTATGGAGTGGTCTATTTCACTGTTATTGCGAGTGTTGACCGTGAGCTTCAGTTAGAGACAGACAAACATAAAGATCAGATTTTTATCATTAATGGAGAGATTCGCTTTCTTCATAAGGATGAGTGGAGCGAGATGGAGCACAGTCAGATTCAGCTTAATCCTATTTTTATAGAGATTGTAGATCCAGAGGGGAAAAGTATGGATCGATCTCCTAACCTGAGGGATAATCATCTTGAGTTTTTTCCCGACCGAGCTAATTCGGGGCAGGCTTGGACTCTAAAAGCAGGCTCTCGCTATCTGCGTCAGATGCAAATCCCGCTACGGAATGCAGGGAAAATGGAAGGCTTTCTTTTGGTAGCTCAATCCTTTGATGATGCCCAAGCCCTCTTTACCAAGTTGAGGTGGATTCTTTTAATTCTTTTCCCGATTGTACTGATGATTGTGTATTGGATGATGCGTGATCAGGCAAACCGCACGGTCCGGCCTATTCAGCAGCTTATTCGCAAAGCCAATCAGGTGACTCAAAGTAATTTGAGCGAACGAATTCAGTCCCCCGGAAATCAAGAGGAAATCACCCAACTCACGCATGCCATCAATGATCTATTGGGGAGGTTGGAGAAAGCTATAAAACGAGAGCAGCAATTCACATCAGATGCTTCCCATGAGCTCCGCACGCCCCTATCGGTGCTCCGAGGTACCTTGGAAGTGATGATCCGCAAGCCACGTACTCCTGAAGAATATGAGCAAAAAATCGAATTAGCTCTTCAAAGTATCGATCGGATGACAGGAACAATCGAGCAATTATTGGCTCTGGCACGAGTGGAAAGCGGGCAATCCATTGTGCTGGAGGAGCTTGATTTGCTATCTTTTTCAGAAGAAGTAATAAGTAGAAAAACAGACTCAACACGGGAGAAGATTGAATTTATTTCTCAGCTTGGGCATCCGGTATTTGTTTTGACCAATGAGAAATCGCTACAGATAATTTTAGACAACTTATTGGACAATGCGTTCAAATACGCTGGAGGCTCAGCTCCCTTTTTCTTGGAAGTTGGTAAAAATGATAAAGAGGTCTATTTGAAAGTTTCAGACCATGGAGTCGGGATTCCACCGGAAGACTTGCCTCATATTTTTGATCCATTTTTTAGGGCAAGTTCTAGCCAAAGATCAAAAAAAACCGGTGCTGGATTGGGCCTAGCAATCGTTAAAAAGCTATGTGATGAACTCAAAATCAGAATTTCGGTAGAGAGTCAAACAGGGAAGGGGACTTCATTTAAGCTTTCTTGGTAAAATCTTAAGGGAATCTTAAGAAAGTCCTAAAAGACACCTAAGAGTTCAGAGGTTTTTTTGCGTCAAAAGAAACCCCGCATTATGCTTGATTCGATTATTCGATGGAGTTTATCTCATAAGCTTATCATTGGTATTTTTACTTTTGTTTGGATTGCCCTTGGTATTTTTTCATTGTCTCAGTTGAAAATCGGAGCGGTGCCAGATGTGACCAATAATCAGGTGCAGGTGATCACCACTTCTCGAAATCTCTCTACTGAAGAGGTAGAAAAATACCTGACTTACCCGGTTGAATTGGAAATGGCTAATCTTCCTGGAGTAAAGGAGATTCGATCTATTTCTAAGTTTGGCCTCTCAGTAGTGACCATTGTCTTTGAGGATGATATGGGAACTTATCTTCCGAGGCAGCTAATTGCTGAGCGACTCAAAATTGCGGAGGAAAATATCCCCGTTGGCTTTGGTTCTCCGACAATGGGACCGATTTCTACTGGTTTGGGTGAGATTTACCAATACATCATTGATGTGGAGCCTGGTTTTGAAGAGCAATATTCCACAATGGATCTTCGGACGATTCAGGACTGGGTCGTAAAGCGGCAACTAGCTGGTATCGAGGGAGTAATCGAAGTCAATACCTGGGGAGGATTTCTGAAGCAATATGAAGTCGCAGTAAATCCAGAGCGATTGAAAGCGATGAATTTAGCTCTTGAGCAGGTCTTTTCTGCCATTCAATCCAATAACTCGGTGACAGGTGGCGGTTACATTGAAAAAACCGAGGAGAGCTTTTTTATCCGTGGCGAAGGCCTAGTCAAATCCCTGGAAGATATCAGAAATATCGTTATCCAAAGCCGAAATGGTTCACCGATCCTAGTGAGCGATGTGGCAGATGTGGGTTTTGGCTCAGCCAGTCGATTTGGGGCAATCACTGCCAATGGAGAAGGGGAAAAGGTTCTGGGGCAGATTATGATGCTGAAAGGTGCCGATTCCAAGCGAACGATCGACCGGGTAACTACTCGGATAGCAGAAATCCAAAAAACATTGCCTGAGGGTGTGATCATTAATGGCTTTTTGGATCGCTCAGAGCTGATTGGCAGGACCACAAGCACCATTGCTGAAAATCTGATTCTTGGCTGTCTAATTGTGATTTTTGTAGTGGTGATTCTTTTGGGTAATCTACGATCAGGGCTAGTGGTAGCTTCTGTCATCCCTCTTAGTCTTTTCTTTGCGCTTTCGATGATGTATCTGTTTGATGTAGATGCCAATCTCATGAGCCTAGGAGCAATAGACTTTGGAATTATCATCGATGGAGCAGTGATTATTGTGGAGTATATTGCATTTCGCTTCACCCAGTCCGGTCAAATGCTGAGCGGGCTTTCGAGTCACAAACGTCGGGAAGAAAAGGATAAAATTTCCTTTGAAGGATCCTCTAAAATGATGCGTTCGGCCATTTTCGGGCAGATTATCATTATTCTTGTGTTTATCCCTGTGCTCTCACTTTCAGGTGTCGAAGGCAAAATGTTTCGGCCTATGGCGGAGGTATTTAGTTTTGCATTGGTCGGTGCAATGATTTTGGGTCTGACCTATGTTCCGGTGGCCTCTTCCTTATTTTTGAAGACCAAGCCCCTTGGTCCAAAAAATATTTCTGTTCGATTTATCGGCTTTCTTAATCGATTTTATGAACCTGCACTTTCATTCGCGCTTAGTCATCGGAAATTAGTCCTTATCACAGCTGGAATCTTGCTCTTGGGTAGTATTTGGGTTTTTTCCCGAATGGGAGCAGAATTTGTACCTACGCTTGATGAGGGAGACTTTGTGATTCAGCCTGTTTTGAAAACAGGAACTACCCTAACCAATACAGTAGAGACCATTACTGCAATTGAAAAAATCCTAAAGGGATTCCCTGAAGTAAATCAAGTGGTAACACGAATTGGAGCCGCTGAAATACCTACTGACCCTATGTCTATGGAAGAAAGTGACATCATTGTCACGCTTCATCCTAAGGACCAATGGAAAACTGTCGATACCAAAGACGAACTGGCAGAAGAGTTTAAAAAGGCTTTGGAGATTATCCCCGGGCTAGATTATGAGTTTACCCAGCCCATCGAAATGCGTTTCAACGAATTGATTACCGGTGTTCGAGCGGATTTGGCAATCAAGGTTTTTGGGGAGGATCTGGATATTCTTCTCAGTGTGGCTACTGAGATCGAATCTGCCATTCAATCGGTAGATGGAGCAGCAGATATAATTCTGGAGAAAGTGGATGGTCTTCCGCAGATGAAAATTGACTACGATCGCTCAAAAATAGCCAAGTATGGGCTGAATATTGATCAATTAAACGATCTGGTCAATACCGGTTTTGCAGGGAAAAAGGCTGGGATTGTATTTGAAGGGGAAAAGCAATTTGATTTGGTGCTTCGGTTTGAGGAGGACTCTCGGAAGGATATCGTACACCTGGAGCGGCTGCCAGTTAGGCTTCCCAATGGTACTTTTTTGCCGCTTTCCGAGCTCGCTAATATCAGTTATACCCGTGGCCCTGCTAAAATTTCACGAGATGATACCCGGCGGAGGGTCGTGATTGGCGTCAATGTCCGCAATAGGGATCTTCAATCCGTGGTAGATGATATACAGGGAATCATTGATACCAGAATTGAGATTCCCGAAGGATATCGGGTGTCTTATGGGGGTCAATTTGAAAACTTGGAACAGGCCCGAAATAGGCTGCTTGTGGCCGTTCCAGTAGCTCTCTTTCTTATTTTCATCATGCTCTATTTTGCGTTTTCTTCTGTGAAGGATGCCTTACTGATATTCACCGCGATTCCATTTTCGGCTATTGGCGGCATATTATTTTTGTGGTGGCGGGATATGCCATTTAGTATCTCTGCAGGCATTGGCTTTATTGCTTTGTTTGGCATAGCCGTCTTGAATGGAATAGTTCTGATTGAATATTTTAAGTCTATGGAGTCAAAATACTCCTCCATAAAGGATCTGGTAAAGGCTGGAGCCAAAGATCGATTACGCCCCGTTTTTCTCACAGCTTCAACAGATGCCCTGGGGTTTTTACCAATGGCGCTTTCGTATTCGGCAGGAGCTGAAGTTCAAAGACCATTGGCTACTGTTGTAATTGGTGGTTTGGTTTCTGCCACACTATTGACTTTGATTGTACTTCCAGTTTTATATACCATTTTTCATGGAAAAAGCTTCTCTTTCAATCGGTCGGTCAAGCCATTATCCATTACACTGATTTTAATGGGATTCATCATTTTTCCTTCTTTTGGCCAAGAGAAAGAAAAACTAGGCTTGGAAGAGGCGCTTTCGATAGCCATTTCTCAAAATATAGACCTTCAGGCATCCAGGAAAATGCTGGAGCGATCGGAATCTCAGGTCGGGACAGGATGGAATATCGAAAAGACCCAGATTTCCTATGGTTGGGATGAAAATGATATTGCCGAAAACGGAGTCTATAACCGAGTCTGGAGAGTGCAGCAGCAACTGGAGTTTCCTTCAGTCTATTCAGCTAGGTCGGCAGTCTTGAAAGCCGAATTGGAGCGAAGTCAGTCTGAATATCTATTGCACGAAAGACAGGTGAAAAAGGAGGTTTCGACAGCCTACCTCAAATCATTTTATGCCCGAGAACGAATCTATAATTTGGTTTATCTGGATAGTATTTATGGGCAGTTTGCCAAAGCCTCAGCACGTCGTTTTGAGTTGGGAGAAAGTAATCTGCTGGAGAAGCTTACCGCTGAAAGCAAGGAACAGGAACTATCGATACGACTGAATGCGGCCCGTCGGGATTATGAATCCTCATTGATTGAATTGGGCAGGTTACTTTATTTGGATGATAGCCTAGTTCTTGCCGACGAAGAACCACTTTTGGGTTTGGATCAAAATGACGAAATAAGTCATCCCCTGACTATGATGCTGGAAGCCGAAATTCGAAAGGCTGATTTTCAGGTCAAGGAGGCTAGAAGGAGTTTTTTGCCTGAGCTGAGTATGGAAGTCTTCAATGGAAGTAATCCAGGGATCAATGCGCAGAATTACCCTGGATTTCAAGCGGGCGTTTCTATTCCCCTGTTTTTTGGATCAAATAAATCCAAATTGAATGCGGCTTCATTCTTCCAGGAGGAAATTCAACTCCAATCTCAGGCTGTGACTCAATCATTAAATGCACGAAGTGAGCAGCTGAAAAATGAAATATCCAAAAACCGCTCGACTTTAGATTATTATGAGGAGGAGGGACTTAGTCTTGCCGAGCAATTGGAAATACAGGCTACCCGATCTTTCCAGGAGGGTGAAATAGACTTCCTGCAGCTGGTACAACTCCTCGAAAATTCCCGGAATATCCGACTCCAATACTTACAAAGTAAGCTGGACTATCAGCTTGCTAAGCTCGAACTCATTTACTTGACGATCTGATGAATTTACATTTAAGAAAAATCTCATTTATTCTCTTATTCCCTTTGGCTATATCCTGTCAGAAAAAAGACGATTCGTCTGAAGGAATAGAAGTAGAGGCGGCAGAAGTAGCAGCTTCATCTCAGATTCAACTTTCTCAAAGCCAGTTTAATGCGTTGAAGATGGAGTGGGGATCTATAGAGACTCGAAATCTATCTGAGCAACTCAGCCTGCAGGGCATGGTCCGTGTACCGACAGAGGGACGGCAGGATGTTTCTGCGATTTACGGGGGCTACGTTTCAGGCCTTTCTCTAATTGAAGGTGAGGCTATTCGACGTGGTCAAGTCTTATTTTATCTCGAGAATCCTGAGTTTGTCAATCTTCAGCAATCCTATCTGGAGACCCAAAGTCAGATGCAGTATTTGAAGGCTGAATATGATCGTCAACAGACCCTGTATTCCGAGCAAATTTCTGCACAAAAAAACTTCCTGAAAGCTGAGGCTGATTTTCGGACTGCTGAGGCCAAATTGGCTGGCTTGGAGCAGCAGCTCTTACTGTTAAAGATTGACCCAAAAGTGCTTGAGCCAAGTAAAATTCGCTCAAAAATCCCAGTTTACTCACCCATCAATGGCTTTGTGGAAAGTATTCATGCAGTGCCGGGAAGCTATCTCAATGCCACAGATAAAGCACTGACTTTATTGAACCGAGACCATCTTCATGTAGAGTTAATCGTGTATGAGAAGGATGCTAGGAAATTGAAAATTGGCCAAAAGGTAACAGTTTCAATCCCTGATTTGAACGAAGATCAGATCCTTGCTGAGGTATATGTCATCAGTCAATCTATCAATTCTGAAAGACAGGTAATGGTCCATGCTCATTTGGTAGACGAAAGCATGGAAAAATACTTGGTGCCGGGGATGTATTTGGAGGCAAAGTTAGATTTGGAGGACAGACCGTCAATGGTAGTTCCAGAAAGCGCAGTGGTGGAGGCAGATGGCTTGAATTATATTTTGATTCAAAATGAAAAAATGGAAAATGGATACCTCTTGGAAAAAGTAGCCATTCAAATTGTAGGAAGCCAAGAGGGATATTTGGCGATTAAACCTGCCGTTGATTTGGATCAAAGTGTGGTTATTTTGACCAAAGGGGCGTTTGGGTTGGTTTGATCATTCTAATCTGGTTAAAATCTGAATTAAATTTCGAGTCTTTGAAGTATAGTATTTATATACTTTTTAAAATAATGATTTTTTAAATATTTGTAAACATTAACCTTTATGTTAAGTTTCGTTAAAACAGTAAAAATCCATTTAAACCAATTTAAAGGGGGTTTTGATGTTTTTAATTTTAAAGAAATTCATTTTTTGATAATGCAAAATTAAAGTCTGAGAGTTTTGTAAAGTTTAGCTTTGGTAAAATTTCTAACCAAAACTTTTACCTATTAAAAATCTTTACAAACCATGACTGCTAATCAAAGCATTTGGAGAGGATTAATGACATTGATGATGTTATTTGTCCTCAATTTTTCCTCCGCCCAGCAAGCGAGGATCACTGGAAAAGTAAGCGATCCAAACAATCAGCCTCTACCAGGGGCAACTGTTTTGGTCAAAGGAACGACCCGTGGAACTGTCACGGATGTGGATGGAAGCTATGCAATTGAGGCATCACCCCAAGATGTGCTCGTCTTTTCATTTGTAGGCTTCGAGACTCTCGAAAGAACCGTGGGCAATTCTACAATAATTGACATCTCACTCTCTGAGGGCGTCGCCCTTACTGAAGTAGTTGTAACAGCACTGGGCGTAAAGCGGGAGACAAAGGCTCTCGGCTACTCTGTACAGGAAGTGCAAGGAGATCAGTTTACTGAAGCAAGAGAGACCAATGTGATAAACTCACTTAGCGGAAGAGTTGCGGGGGTTCAAATTACAAATGGGACTTCTGGCCTTGGAGGTTCTACACGGGTGACAATTCGGGGAGAATCTTCTTTGAATATCAATGCCAATCAGCCGCTCTTTGTTGTTGATGGTATTCCGATTTCAAATAATGTTGTTGGTTCGTCGGGCTCTGGAAATCAGGAAGTAGACTATGGAAATGCCGCCGGGGAGATCAATCCGGATGATATCGCGTCCATGACGGTCTTGAAGGGTCCTGCTGCGGCAGCCTTGTATGGTAGCCGCGCAGCGAATGGCGCGATTTTGATTACAACCAAAAATGGAAAAGGTAAAAAAGGCCTTGGTGTTACAATTAATTCCAACACAACTTTTGACAATCCTTTAGTATTACCTCAATGGCAAGATAAATATGGTCAGGGTAATAACGGCCAGTTTGAATTTGTCAATGGTGCCGGAGCTGGTATTGCTGATGGAGTAGATGAAAGCTGGGGACCTGAAATGGACACTGGCTTGCTTATTCCGCAATTTGATTCACCCCGATCTGTTCCGGGTTTTAGAGGAGGTGATTTGAATGCTCCTGCGGGAAGTACTATTACCCCAACACCCTGGGTCTCTCAGCCAGATAACATCAATGACTTTTTCCAAACAGGTGTGACGCTTTCAAATAACGCCTCCATAGCAGGAGCTAATGACAATGCCAATGTCCGTCTTTCCTGGACCAATCTGAATCAAAAAGGAATTGTGCCTAACACCGATTTGAAGCGGAATACCATCGCTCTAAACGGCGGAATCAATGTGACTGATAAGCTTTCTGTAAATGCAGCGGTCAACTATCAAAAGACCAACAGCGGTAATAGGCCAAGTATTAGTTACGGTACGGAAAACTTGATGTATCTCTGGATTTGGTACGGTAG
This sequence comes from Algoriphagus marincola HL-49, assembly GCA_001314815.1. Lineage (GTDB taxonomy): Bacteria > Bacteroidota > Bacteroidia > Cytophagales > Cyclobacteriaceae > Algoriphagus > Algoriphagus marincola_A. Next base: position 12,545 of record LJXT01000071.1, on the reverse strand, counting down.
ACAACTTCGTACTCAAAACTTGCGAGATTACTGGATGCCTGGATTGGAAGGGGTGCAGCAGTTCAATTACAATTATAACTACCATGATAACCCGTATTTCAATGTCTATGAAAACACCAATGGACAGGACAAAGGGAGAATATTTGGGAATATTATGGTGAATTACAAATTTACTGACAAGTTGAGTTTGATGCTTCGTACTGGTCTAGATACCTACAATGAATTGAGAGACAGACGAAGAGCATTTAGTACACAGCGATTCCCAAGAGGTAACTACCGGGAAGATGCGATCTCTTTTTCTGAGCAAAACACAGACTTTCTCTTGACTTACTCCGAGACTACCAAGCCCGTATGGTCTTACAGCATCGCGCTCGGCGGCAATCAGATGCGTCAAGAGAATCGATACCAGCAGACAGTCGCCCCTCAATTGTTGATTCCGGGAATTTACAATTTTACCAATACTGCTGTGAATCTTCAGGTTGACCAATTTAACTCCGAGAAGCGAATCAATTCGTTATATGGATTTGGTCAAATAGGCTACAAAAACATCCTTTTCTTGGATATTACTGGGAGAAATGACTGGTCTTCCACACTTCCCGTAGCGAATAATTCTTATTTCTACCCATCAGCTACCTTGAGTGCCATTATCTCGGATATGATTACGCTTCCAAGTGCGGTCTCTTTCCTTAAGGTGCGGGCAGCTTATGCAGAGGTAGGTAATGATACGAGTCCATATAGTCTGACCAATGTCTTTAATCCTCAGGCAGCTTGGGGTTCGGAGCAAGCCAAGACAGAGTCTAACCGACTTGCCAATGCCAATCTGAAGCCAGAGCGGACAGGCTCTTTCGAAACAGGATTGGATGTTCGGTTCTTGGAAGGTCGCTTGGGCTTGGACTTTACCTATTTCGACAATCGTACCCGAAATCAAATCATCCCCATCGAATTAGATATTGCTACGGGATATGCCTCTAGGATTATCAATGCCGGTGAAATTCAAAATCAAGGAATTGAGGTAGTGTTGAATGGAGCTCCGGTTGTTTCCCAAAATGGTTTGAATTGGAATTTTATGGCCAATTTCACCCGAACTCGGGGTAAGGTGTTAGAGCTCACCGAAGGGCTTGATACCTACACGCTGACCGGTAGAAATGGTGCAAACATCCAAGCTCGAATCGGAGAACGGATGGGTAATATCTATGGGGTTGGTTTTCTTCGTGTAGAAGACCCAAGCAGCCCATTTTTTGGGCAAATTGTCCACAACTCTACCGGTACCCCGCTTCGTGACCCGGAGTTGAAGCTTCAGGGAAATTACAATCCAGATTGGATGCTGGGCTTACAAAATAACTTCAGCTATAAAGGAGTTTCTCTTGGAGTTCTATTTGACTACCGTCATGGTGGGATTGTAGTTTCTCGTACCAAGGTCATCGGTAGTACCGCCGGTCAGTTAGAAGAAACCCTCTTGGGAAGAGAGAATGGCTATGACCTGACTGTGGAAGGAAATGGAATCATCAGTGAAGGAGTGGTCCAAAATGCAGACGGATCTTATTCGCCAAATACGGTGAAAATCACTTCCAGAAACTGGCACAATCGCTACTATGAGCGAAACAACGTGGAAGCAGCAAAATATGACGCCACCTTCTTAAAGCTTCGAGAAGTGACGATCGGCTACACCATCCCTAAATCTATTCTTGGAAGACTTCCTATTCAGGACGTAAAGCTCTCGCTCGTGGCTAGAAACCTCGCTCTTTGGACAGAGAACCCCCATTTTGATCCAGAGACACTTTCTATGTCTGGCGGTACGCTGCAGCCCGGGATCGAAAATATGGCTTACCCATCTACACGCAGTGTAGGATTCAATCTGAATGTCAGATTCTAATCTCCCCATGAAAATCAAAAAATCAATCATCATGAATTTCAATAAGAACTATATTACTGCAATGGCACTTTCCTTGATTTTAGGAATGAGTGCCTGTGATCAGGATTTTGAGGAAACCAACATCAATCCAAACAGTCCGGAGACGGTTTCCTCAGCCTTGCTTTTGCCCACCGTCATTCGCAATACAACGAATGAAATTGCCGGCCGCGCTTGGGGATATGGAAATGTAGTTATGCAAATGACTGCCAAAATTCAATTTACCAACGAGGACCGATACAATTGGGGACCTCAGGGTAATCCATACTCCAGCTTTTACAATTCCCTTCGGGACTTGAATAATGTAATTGAGATTTCTTCTGAGGCAGGTCAGAGTAACTATGTCGGAATAGCGAAGGTGATCCGAGCAAATATGTTTTCCTTCATGACAGATGCCTATGGCGATCTTCCTTATTCGGAAGCCACGAAGGCCAAAGAGGATATAAATTATCCCAAATTTGATACACAAGAGGAGATTTACAATGGAATATTAGCGGAACTGGAAGAAGCGAATAACCTCCTTGGCTCTTCCAATGAGGCAGTTGATGGAGATATTCTTTTCGGAGGGGATGTGATGCGTTGGAAAAAGTTTGCCAATTCACTCCGGATTCGGATTTTGATGCGTCTTTCTGATCGTCGGGATCCATCTGCTGCGCTGCAGGCTATCCTGAATAATCCTTCTCAGTCCCCTATATTTACATCCAATGATGATCAGGCTGCCCTACAGTACCTATCAGATATTCCCAATCAGCACCCACTTTACACGTATCGGTCTGGTTCGTTTGATGAATACCGGCTTTCAGAAAAGATGGAAGGTGTTTTAAAGGATTTGAATGATCCTCGTCTTTTCGCTTACGCACAGCCTACCAATGCAAGTGGAGCTTCCATCATTGGAGAGGTGGAGGATTATCAGGGTGTTCCGAATGGTTTGGCAGATGAGGAAGCTCTCCAGTATTCCCCTTCAGGTGACCCTGCAAAGGGTGGGTCTAATTTTATTTCCAGAATTGGTTTGCTTTGGTCTTGCTCGGCCTGTACCTCACTTGCCAATCCTCAGGGCTATCAAGCCATCTTGATGAGTTATGCAGAATTGCAATTCATTTTGGCTGAGGCGCGTGAGAGAAATTTTATTTCTACAGGATCTGCCGAGGAATACTACCGAAATGGTATTCAAGCCTCATTTGACTACTATCATGAGCGATACAGCTTTGTGGGCTTGTCCGAAATCGCCGATAAATTACTTATCGATGAGTCTTATTTCGCACAAGATGAGGTAGCCTACACTGGAAATACAGATGATAAGCTCCGCAAAATAGGTACCCAGAAGTGGTTGGCTTTATTCTTCACAGGAATGGAAGGTTGGTATGATTGGAGAAGGACTAATTATCCAGAGATCCTACCCGGTCCAGCAGCCTTCATCAATACCGTACCCGTTCGATACATATATCCTTCTTCGGTACAGTCTCTTAATGGAGAAAAATATCAAGAAGTGATTTCCCGTCAGGGTCCGGATGAAATTACTACCCGGGTTTGGTGGGATGTTAATTGATAAGCTGTTAATTTAAATCAGTCAAGAGCTGCCGGTCCGAAGGGCTGGCAGCTTATTTAAAACAACTATTATGAAAAAAACACTGTTTTTTCTTATCGTCCTGACCCAATTTGGGGCACATCTTTGGGCGCAAAAAAGTACCCAGACAGAGAATATAATTCTGATTACTTTTGATGGTCTGCGATGGCAAGAGCTCTTTCAGGGAGCAGATTCCTTAATGGTGGATGATACGGGACTAATTGATACACCCGGGTCTCTATTAGCAGATTACTGGCATACCGATCCAAAAAAACGGCGAGAGATGCTGTTTCCTTTCTTTTGGAGTACTATAGCCTCTGAGGGCCAGTTATATGGGAATAGGCATTTCGGCAATAAGGTGGATAATAGTAATAAAATGTGGTTTTCCTATCCTGGATACAATGAGGTTCTTTCTGGTTTTGCGGATGATGACCGCATCAATTCCAATTCGAAAATCAATAATCCAAATGTTACATTCCTAGAGTATCTCAATCAAATGCCAGAATATAATGGTAAGGTGATGGCTTTCGGTTCCTGGGATGTCTTCCCTTATATAATTCATGAGGAGCGTAGCGGTGTACCTGTCAATGCTGGCTTTGATCTGGCTGAAGGAGATGATCTGACGGATGTAGAAAGAACAGTCAATCGCATGCAGCAAGAGATCCGTGGACCATGGGGTGGAGTTCGTTTAGATCCATTTACCCATCATTTTGCGATGGAAGGTTTGAAAAAGCACAGACCAAAAGTTATGTACATTGCCTATGGAGAGACGGATGATTGGGCACATGGAGGCAAGTATGATCAATATATTTGGTCGGCTCATCAAACTGACGCCTACATCAAGGAGATTTGGGATTGGGTTCAATCAGATCCTGAGTATAAGGACAAAACAACCTTAATCATTACTACAGATCATGGAAGGGGAATTACGAAAACTTCTTGGAAAAGTCACGGAGCTTCCGTTCCAGAAGGTGGTGAAATATGGATGATGGCAATCGGACCTGATACTCCGGCTTCAGGTGAAATGAAAATTGAAGGACAGTGGCACTCTGCTCAGGTTGCCAGGACAATTTTCAAACTATTGGGTATGGAATATCCTGATCCTAAAGCAGGAGAAGTCATCGAGGATATGGTCCGATGAAACGGAATGTTTTTATACTTTTAGTAATGATTTTGTCAAGCTGCATTGAAAAACCAACCTCCCCAACTTATGGGGAGGTGTTTTTTTCGGATGAATCTAAACTCACCGCTTTATTTGAGATGTCCTTTCCGAAAGAGGATACGCTGGTTTTAGATACGGGCTGGCAATACTTGGGAGCCGATTCGATTCCCGGAATGGAACAGCCTATTCCTGAATTTACTTCGAAAGGTGAAGCGGTTAGCTTACCCCACAAATTGATCCTCCCTAATCATTCCCTTTGGTATTCTTGGAAAGGTAGTTTAAATGCGGGAGTGCTATTTTTGGATGGAGACGATGGAGCTCAACTTTGGGTAGATGGAGAGAGAGTTCTGCGATCTGCTGAAGGGGAATTCTATTCGATTGAGGAGGAAGGAGAGGTTCAGCTTCTTGTTAGGGTAATTAATAATGCGGTATCTGGAGGATTGAAAAAAGCCTTTTGGATGGCAGAATCAAGTTATTTGAATTGGATGACTGATCGAAAAGAGCTGCTGGATTCGCTTTTGCTCAATCGAAAAATTGAGTTGCTTTTAGATTCAGAATTCAAGGCTCAACTTTTAAAAATAGACCAGAAGGATAGGGAGAAGGAGTTGGCTGACTACCCCATCATGATGACTGACCCTATTATTATTCTGGACTCCAATGGAGAGCCTTTCCTTCGTTGGCAAAGCGAAAAGGGAGGTGGATCAGTTATTAGTAGAGAAACTGGTGAGAAGTATTCTGTTTCTTCGAAAGATGGAATCTTTACTCTTCCTATAGAATTTGGTGAAGTATACAAGATTTGGATTCAACAGGGTAAATCTCTTTTTGGACCTTTTCATTTTAATCAAGCTGAACCTGCTGACCAAATTAGGCTAGCTATTTGGGGGGATTCTCAAGGAGGATGGAGGACTTTTAAGAGAATTTCTCATGAAATCGCTAATCAAAATCCTGATTTTAGTCTAGGACTTGGGGATTTGGTGAATAATGGTTCTCAACCTTTCGTTTACTCTCGATTTTTACAAGTGGTCTCTGAGATGAGAACTCCACAGATTCTCATTCCGGGAAATCATGATTATGATGGTTTCTATGAAGATTTGATAGCCAAAGAGATGGAGAGACATCTTTTTTTACCCGGTCAAAAGCGCTTTGGTTTTCAGGTACTTGGTTCTCTGGGTGTTTTGACTTTGGATCCAAATGTCAATTTCCCGGTTTCAATTCCAAAAGGAACGGAACAGCAAATTTGGATGGACTCTGTTCTGACCTCGGAAGCCTGGTCAAACCTACGGTGGAAAGTGATAGCAATCCATCAACCCCCTTATTCTCAGGGCTGGCCAGAATATCATGGAGAATTGAGCATTCGGGAGACATTAGAACCATATTTTCATATGGGTTTGATAGATTTTGTCATTGCCGGCCATACGCATGATTACGAACGGCTCACCTTGAATTTTTCAGGAAATTCGGTTCACTTTCTAATCGTAGGTGGTGCAGGAGGAGGGCTTGAACCAAAAGAAAAAAGCTCAGACTATCCCAAAATGGACCGAGTGATTAAGGAACATCATTTTGGTATCTTGGATTTTGGGAAGGACAGTTTTAAGCTCCGGGTATTCAATTTGGAAGGGGAAATAATCGATCAGTTTTCTGAACAGGAATAGAGAACTTCTCTTGCCAGGGAAATGTATTTTTCCAAATCTGGCAAAGGAATGTTCTCATCCTTTGCCTCTTCATCCCAGTTCCTCATCAGCAGGGAAATATCGAAAAGGTGGTCATTTTCAAATGCAAGTGCTTCATCATTGTCCATCGGCCCACCTTGGAATTCCAACGTTTTTTTGCTGGCTTCTGAAAGTTTTTCGAGATATTCTGGGAAGCGAAAAGTAAGATATCTTTTTGCCTGGACATGATTTTCTACCAGTTGGGGGATTTTTTCTGGAAATCCCAAACTTCGAAGAAAGTCCGCGCCAATTTGCTCGTGGCGCTTTACACCAAAGCCCCCCAAGGATTCTGTGTTTTCCAGATGATTTAGTAAGTGGCCAATATCATGAAAGAAGGCTGCCAAAATGACCTCTGAGTCAAATCCTTCCCTTTCGGCAAGTTGTGCTGATTGACACATGTGCTCGATTTGGGAGACGGGTTCTCCTATGTAGTCTTCATGTCCGTGATTCGTGTACAGTTCAAATATCAATTTGAGCTTTTGATCAATGGAAAGGCTAGAATAATTCATCAATTTAAGTTTACAAATACTAAAATTAATAAAAACAGCTTACCATTTTGTTCTCTCGAGAAACTTAACCTTTATTTACTACTATATTTAAAAATGAATAATATTCATCATGAAGTAAAGAGGTTTAATTTCTATATAAATCTATTTTTATTCTTTTAAGGCCATTTTATTGGGTCTCTAGCAAAGTGAAATTCAAGGATCATTGATAACAAAAAGATAATAACTATTCCATGGTGAAAAAAAAATGAAGTTTAATTTTGCTAAACAATAATTGAGTTGGTTTAGCTTTAAAAATGGGAGGGCTATCATTAGTCCCCCTTTTTTTTAGCCTAGTAAATTACAAATAATGGGAAAAATCAGACTAGCTGTCTTCGATATGGCAGGAACGACTATTCATGATGAAAATAATGTTGCTAAGGCTTTTCAGCAGGCCTTGAATGAAGCTGGATATCCACAGGTAACCTTGAAGGAGGCCAATGAAAAAATGGGGTATTCGAAGCCTCAGGCTATCCGAGAACTCTTAGAAATTCACGAACCAAACTCAGATAAAATCACCGACGCCATCATAGAAAGAATTCATTCTGATTTTGTCAATGGAATGCTTCACCATTATGCTACGGAACCCGGAATCAAGCCCGTGAATGATGCAGAGGAAGTGTTCGAGACACTACACGATATGGGTATCAAAGTGGCATTGGATACTGGTTTTAGCAGAGATATCACTGATATCATTTTAAAACGAGTTGGATGGGATCAAAGTGGCCATATCGATGCTACAGCTGCAAGTGATGAAGTACAAAAAGGGCGTCCCTATCCTTTTATGATTCAGAAGATTATGGACGAACTTGGTATAGAAGACTCCAAATCTGTGATTAAAATTGGCGATACAGAAGTAGATATCAATGAAGGTCATAATGCTGATTGTTTGATGAGTATTGGAGTCACAAATGGGGTCTATTCACGTGAAGAGTTAATCCCCCATCGGCCTACTCATCTTGTGAGCAATCTTAGAGAGGTTGTCGAAATAGTGAAGCAATATGAATCCTCTTTAATGAGCTAGCATGTATCGGGTTCCTTCACTTTTTAGGCGATTAGAACAAGCAGGTACTTTTAAGATGAGTCTTTTTGCTGCAATCATGGGTTTTTTGACATACAGTAGTATGTATGCTTTCAGAAAGCCTTTTGCAGCGGCTGTTTTTGAAGGAGAATTGCTGTGGGGATTGGATCTAAAAATCTGGCTTATTCTTGCTCAGACCCTAGGGTATATGGCGAGTAAGTTTTACGGGATCAAGGTCATTTCGGAGCTTAAGAAAGAAGGAAGAGCATGGTTGATCATAGGCTTGATATCCATTTCCTGGGTTGCTTTGCTTGGTTTTGCAGTGGTGCAGGAGCCTTATTCGATAGTCTTTTTTCTGATCAATGGTTTTCCTTTGGGTTTGATATGGGGAATTGTTTTTCACTACATGGAGGGCAGGCAATTCACCGAAATGATGGGTTCCATGCTGGCTGCGAGTTTTGTTTTTTCATCAGGATTTGTCAAGTCAGTCGGGGTATATTTAATGCAAAACTGGCAAATCTCAGAGCATTGGATGCCCTTTGTAACAGGAGGGGTATTTTTTCCCTTATTGGTGCTGAGCGTATTTTTGCTTAATCATATACCTGAACCCACAGATCAAGATCTTCAATTGCGAAGTCCTCGAGCTCCGATGACCAAGAAGGCTAGAAAAGATTTTTTTAAGGAATTTAGACCTGGGATTATTCTGTTGATTATTGTCTATATGATGCTTACTGGACTTCGAGATCTTCGGGATAATTTTGTTGTTGAAATTTGGGATGGACTGAATATTTCTGTAGAACCTGAACTGCTTACCCAAACTGAAATTCCCATTACTTTAGGTTTGTTGGTTTTAATGACTGCATTGGTATTGGTCAAAAACAACAAAAAGGCATTTTTCATCAATCATTGGATCATTCTGATTGGCTTTGGGCTTTCTATATTTTCGACCTTAGGACTACAAGCTGGGTTCATTTCGCCATTCTTTTGGATGGTTATGGTAGGAGCAGGCGTTTATATGGCCTACATACCGTTTAATTGCCTTCTTTTTGATCGGCTGATAGCCACTTTTAAGCGAAGTGGAAATGTGGGGTTTCTAATGTACTTGGTTGATAGTTTTGGGTATTTAGGATCAAGTCTAATCCTGTTTTCCAAGCAGCTTGGGGGCTGGGATTCGATTCCCTGGCTTCAATTTTATATCACGGCCATTTTTGGGTTTTTGGGGCTTTCACTCATTTTAATGGCTGCTTCGTTTATTTATTTTCAAAGGAAACTTCTCAGAGAAAAGCGGGCAAAGCCTCATTCTGTCACACTTGTCAATTCACTATGAGTACGAAAAAAGCGATCGTTGTAGGAGCGGGAATTGTAGGTTTATCCATCACCCGAGCTCTCCATCAAAAAGGATATGAAGTTAAAGTATTTGAGCGGCATCCAAAGTCCCAAGGTGCTTCCGTTCGGAATTTTGGGATGGTTTGGCCAGTCGGGCAAGCGCAGGGAAAGACTTATGACCGGGCCATTCGCTCCCGGGAAATATGGCTTGAAATGAGCCAGAAAGCAGATTTCTATGCAGAGCAAACCGGAGCTTTACACTTGGCTTACACAGAATTGGAGATGCAGGTGGTAGAGGAATATGTAAGGGAAATGAAAGATCTCAAATCTGCCGAAACACTTTCTCCCGCTGAAGTGGCTATGAAAAGTCCAGCTGCAAAACTCCAAGGTCTTAAAGGGGCTCTTTGGACGGAAGAAGAGGTAATTGTCGATCCAAGAGAGGCAATAGCAAAGCTAGGGGTCTATTTTGAGAATCAGCCGGGGATTGAGATTTTTTGGAATACGGCTATTTCTAGGGTAGAGGGAAATATGGTGTTTAGTGGTTCGAAGCGCTGGGAGGCGGATAGGATATTCATTTGTTCAGGAGCAGATTTCGAAATATTGTATCCTGAAGTTTTTCAAGCTGCTCCTATTACAAAGTGTAAGCTTCAAATGGCCCGCTTGGTACAGCAACCCCAGAATTGGCGGATTGGTCCAGCGCTTTGTTCTGGACTTAGTTTTATTCATTATAAAGGCTTCGAAGTGTCTCCCAGTCTTCAAGAGCTGAAAGAAACTTATCAAAAGAAATTTCCAGAATTGCTCAAATGGGGTATTCACGTAATGGTTTCGCAGAATGGTCTAGGAGAATTGACCATAGGGGATAGTCACGAATATGGATTGGACCTTTCTCCATTTGATAGGCAAGATGTCAATGAATTGATTATCGATTTTTTAAAAACCTTTGCCCAGTTTAAGGACTGGAGGATTGAATCCACCTGGCATGGAATTTATCCTAAGATGACCAATGGGGCAACTGAGTTTATTCACCGGCTATCAGACGAAATTTGTATCGTAAATGGTTTGGGCGGGGCTGGGATGACCCTTTCTTTCGGCTTGGGAGAGGAAGTGGCAAATGAAATTTTGGGTAAATAGCCGATTTTTTTTCGGTGGTAAAAAGTTTTCTGTAGTTTACCTGAAATTTCCTCTTATCACCTAGCTATGGAACACGAAGTAATTGTTCAAATCAGTGAAAAAATCAAACGAATTCGAAAAGAAAAAAATCTGACACTACAAGATGTAGCCGATCGGGCAGGGGTCACAAAAGGGCTTATTTCACAAATCGAAAATGGGCGCACCATACCATCTCTTTTAGTTTTAATTCAAATTATAAAAGCGATTGAAATTGATTTGGATGAATTCTTCAACGAGCTGAGCCTAAATGGAAAGGAAGCACCCATTGTAGTGCAAATAAGAGCTGATTACGAGCGGTTTGAAAAGGAACCTGCAAGTGGGTATGAGTACTTCAGGATTTTCACCAAGAAAGTGAAAGAAAGCACCATCGATATTGTACTTCTAGAGATACAGCCTGGTTCGGAAAGAGACTTTGTTCAAACAGATGCATTTGAATACAAATACATTATTTCCGGTGAAGTGGTTTATCATTTTCGTGATCAAATGATTAAACTTGAAGCGGGTGATTCGATGCTTTTTGATGGAAGGTTGGAGCACAATCCGGTGAATTCGGGTGAAACAACCTGTCAAATGCTAGTGGTATATTTTTTCGAATAATTATCAGGAATGGTACTAAATGGGAAGCAATTTATTTGTTTGATTGGAATATTTCTTGTGGCTCTCAGCTCTTCTTTAGCCCAAACTGGCTATAAGGACGAATTGGGTCGGGAAATCAGCCGGGAGTATTTTGAAAAGCAGATTCTTGAGCAGGCTTACTTTGGGATCCCGGATGGGGAAGAAGGCAAAATGCTCGTTTACCGAATGCCGGTTGGTCTACTGGATGATCCTGAGATATTTTTTGAAAAGACAGGAAATAAGGGGGCTTTTCAAGAAGGCAAGATGCTTGTGGTCATTTATTATCCGGGAAAGGATGAATGCAATTCTACTGGTTTGGGTAATAACAGAAGGTTTTTTCGTAAAGAGCATGAAACACTTTTGAAATGGGCTGAAAAGCATGGCGCTGTTGATCCTGTCTACTTATATTCAGATCCGGGTGGTTTAGAAAAGTATAAGGGGCTTCTTCCATGGCAGGAGGACCCTGAGGGTATATTTGCAAAGCATTTTTTCAAATATCCTTATCCCTGTGGTAGTTTTGTAGTCATTCATCCGAATGGCACTTTTCGTGGAGTTTTGGGAGAGTATCCACTCTCCCAGATAGAAGTAGCGATGAAGAAAATCAGGAAAAGTCAGCAATGATTTTTTTACAAAGTATTCAAAACCTCATCTGGCCAAGGTACTTGTTTTTCAGAATCTCTGAAACTAGGCATCTGGGCCTTTACAGTCCGAAGATAATTTCCAAGCTCCTTAGCTAATTCTTTTAATTTTTCAGGTCTTTGATTGGCTAGGTTTGTTTTTTCCATCAGATCTTCCTGAAGATTGAAGAGCTCCATGGATTGGGTTTTGTGCCAATAGACCAATTTCCAATCTCCCTTTCGAATGCTGCTGGTCGAGCCTATGCCCGGGCCATTGGCGCCCCATTTGTTAGGGAAGTGCCAGATCAAATTTCGATCCGGGTCGGTGGTGATTTGTCCCGTAAGGGCCGGAACGAAAGAAATGCCATCGATTTCTTGGACGGTTTGGTATTCCTTGATTCCAGCCATCTCAAGAATGGTTGGAAAAAAATCCTCAATTACCAAGATTTCTTCAGACTTGGATCCTGCCTGGATTTTTCCAGGCCAACTCACAATCATTGGGACCCGAATCCCACCTTCATAAGCAGAGCCCTTTCCGCTATTAAGAGGCCAATTATGTGTGTGAGGCTCACCGCCACGACCAAGAGCACTTAGCCCTCCATTGTCTGACATAAATAAAATGATGGTATTTTCCATAAGATTATTTTCTACTAAATAATCCATCAAGTCTCCTAGGCTTTGGTCCATTCCTTCAATCATGGAAGCGTAGCGCGCTTCCCGGCTGTCCAGTCCCATCTCTTCATATTTCTGATAGTATGGATGGTGTGGTTCCAGTGGGACGTGCACCGTGTAATGCGATAGATAGAGGTAAAAAGGTTGATTAGCTGATCGAGCCCTTCCCAAAGCATCTAGTGCCTCTAGAGTCAGCGCCTCGGTTAGATTGACTGGTTTGCCGTGATATTTTTCC
>LJXT01000070.1 GCA_001314815.1 Algoriphagus marincola HL-49 | reverse complement strand
TCTCCATGCACATTCCAAAACCCGGCGCGAGGAAATTCTGCCACTGCCTCAATATACCTTGGGCCGGTCAATTCGGTATCCATTCCCCATGCTGCCGAATCAAAATGATGCTGTCCCCAGCCGGTGATCATTCCGGCGCCATAATTTTCATGCCGCAACCAACCTGGCCGACCGTAGTCGTTTTGTGGATGGACGCCGATTTCTGTATACGGAATCTCAGGAGTGGAACCCAACCACATCTCAAAATTCAAATTGGAAGGCACCGGCATGGGTGGAGCATCTGGACCCGATGGATCGCCAGGAAGTCCAATCCGAACGGTGTGAAGTTTTCCTATTCGGCCATTTCTCACCAGTTCTGCCGCTATTCTAAACTGCTCGCTCGAACGCTGTTGGGTTCCGAGCTGTAAAACGACGCCGGTTTTATTGACTACCTCGACGAGTTGACGTCCCTCTTTGATAGTCAGTGAAGTAGGTTTTTGCACATAAATATGCTTTCCAGCCAAGGCTGCCTCCATGGCGGGTTGAGAGTGCCAATGATCTGGAGTGGAAATGATTACCGCATCAATATCCTTATCGAGCAGCATTTCCCGGTAATCCCCGTACTGCTTGACATCCATGTACTTTTCTCCCAGCTTTTTGGTGTAGTAGTCTTCCACCAATTTTTTCCCGTCGGCCATCCGCTTGCTGTCTACATCCGAAACGGCCACAATTCGGGCTACATCGTGCCGCCATGTACCAGGCAAATCATGGTCTCGAGCAATTCGTCCGCAACCAATCTGACCGATATTGATCTTATTGCTTGGAGCATTTTTTCCGAAAACGGACGCAGGAACGATGGTAGGAAAGCCGAATGCGGCTCCTGCCAAAGCTGTTTTTTTCATAAAATCTCTTCTTTCCATATCCTTAGTGATTTATTGCTTGGGTTTATTTTACAAATGCTTTCCAATAGGCCTCGGCTTCTTCGGCCGTAAGATCCCCGTCAAATACAATCATCCGATACTTCAGGGAGTAGCGCTTTTCTGGCTGGATTTCCCAGGATTCATGACGGATGGGACAAAATTCGATGAACACATTTCCTTTACCATTATATTGACCCACAGGCCAAACACGCAAGGGTTCGGGATGGGCTTTATTGGTATTGTGGCTGAGAAAAAGAATTCCGCTTTGTCCTTCTGGTGAGTCGGTTTTTCCTTGGACAATAATCCACTTGGCTTCGGTCCCGTCGGCAGTTTTGCGATCGTGGCCTTCTGAAGTCAAAATAGTGCTGTTGTCATCACCCCATATTTCCGTAGCACGGAAACCTATCCCACCTCCGTATCGGTAATCATCCAAAAGGATTCCTCCGGGAATTTTGGTGGAAATAGTCGTGGTATAATCGACCATGTATCGCCCTTTGTCTGCCGGCTTCAATTTGATTCGCAAATCCTCTTCGATAGCCAATCTTTCCGACTCAGGAGCCTTGAGATCCATGTGATTTTGACGGACATTCAACTCTGCTGCACCGCCGGCTACTTTCTTGGAAAGAATATGGGAAAAATCCACTCGGCCCTTTTCATCCCCCAAATTCCAAAAATCCACCTCTTTCCCACTGATGGTAGCTCTAGTCCAAGGTCCCCAAATGCCATAGTGATGGTAATGGTCTTTTGGTTGAATCCGACTGAGGACTTGTCCACTAGGAGAGCTGATGGGATGGATAAAACCGGATTTGCTAAAAGCTTCTTTTACACCCTCAGGAACAGGCTCTTTGACCGTCTGATAGGTAAGAACTTTCTTTCCTCCAAAATAAAAGTCCACTCCCTTTTCGGATTCCTTAAGCTCGACTTCTTGCGCAAACGATCCCGTAGAAAAAATGGCCAAAAAGACTGCTAAGGTCAAAATTCTTTTGAAAGACATAGAAATTTCAGGTTATTGGGCTTGTGTTTTTGAAGTTATTAAAATCTCTTAAAAAGCCCCGAACTACTAACCCAATTTACCTATGATCAGAGCTATTATCTACGGAATCGTTTTCTTGTTTTCGTTTCAATTCGTCTCTGCACAGAGCCTTCCCGAAGTCACATTAGATGAAGCTTGGAAAGAGAAAATCAGAGATTTAGCACCTGAAAAACCAACTTTTCCAATCTCAAAAAAGAAGAAAGTTCTGGTTTTCTCCCTGCATACCGGATTTAATCATTGGGTGAGACCTCATACCGAGGAGCTAGTTAAGATTCTCGGGGAAAAAAGTGGTGCCTTTGAGGTCATCGGTAGCAGAGATATTGATTACATGGAATTGAAGACCCTGAAAAAATTTGATGTAGTGGTACTGAATAATACCAATTCCAAACCCGATAAACGCAATCTTTTTTGGGATGAGCTAAAAATTCAATCCTACGGAGATTCAGCTGCCATCATGCAAAAAGCGCTAGAATTGGAAGAAAATATCCGGGAGTTTGTTTCAGCTGGCGGAGGTCTTTTGGTCCTTCATGGAGGAAATACCATCCTAAACAACTCCATGGATTTCAGCCGACTTTTAGGTGGGAGTTTTGACTATCATCCTCCTCAACAGGACTTTCAGGTTCGATTGGAAAATCCCAATCATCCCTTGGTCCAAGCCTTTTCCCCGGAAGGATTCAATCATGTAGACGAACCCTATTTTTACAAAAACGCATACGAGGAAGGTGATTTCACTCCCCTTCTCTATTTCAACAATTCAGAAATCACGGGGCAACGTAAGGGACAGGAAAAAACCGATGGAAAAACCTACGTAGCCTGGATCAGACCGCAAGGCAAAGGAAAAGTCATGTATGCCTCCCCTTCCCACAATGCCCAGAGTTTTGATAATCCGCAGTTGCTTCAGTTCTTTCTAGATGGAATGCAATATGTGGCTGGTGATGTAGAATGTGATGAAACTCCTATTGGGAAGATGAAACCCTAATGAGTAGGCATGTACGAATGAATAATAGCCTGTGCAGCCGTACGCCCTGAAGTCATTGCGGCATTGATGGAGCCATTTAGAAGGTAATCTCCTGCTAAAAAGACCTGATCTGTGATTTTGCAAGCCGTAGGCGCAATCTCATATTTCATATCATCCACATGGGGAAGTGCATATGAGATTTCATACAACTTTAGAAACTTGAAGTAGTCTGCCTTTACTCCTGAAATCTTTGAAAGTTCTTGTTGCACCTGCGAAATAAGCGTTTTCTGATCCATATCCGCTTCTAAAACTGTGACTGAAAGCAAAGAACGATCTCCGTTTGCATAAGCCTCTGATACATCATCCATGAAGACGATATTATTGACCAAATGATCACCTGGGAGCAATCCGATCATCGGCCTAGCCAGAAATGATCGCTGTAATGTAAAGTAGAGGTTCCAAACCTTACGTGGGCTTCCAAATTGTCCCTGAAGTTGCTTCATCACTCGATCAGGTTGTACAGCAATGATTACCCGATCCGCAATCAAAGTTTCTCCATTTTCCAGATGGATTGCATTCCCCTGTACTTCCTTCACGGGATGACTAAAATAAATCTGTGTCTCACTCAATTGCTCCCGGATCATAGCAGGAATTTCTCCCATTCCTTTCTCAGGAACCGCTGCATGTCCTTGGGCAAACATCTTGAATACAAACTCAAACATCCTAGCCGAGGTATTCAAGTGCTTTTCTAAGAAAATCCCTCTAAAGAAGGGAGAAAAGAAATTCTCAATAATCCGATCTGAGAAGCCATAATTCTTCAAATATTGATGGGTGGGGATATTTTCTCCGGAAAAAATCTCCTGATTGGATTTGTTTTTTAATTCATGGGTAAGGGAAAACATTTTCACCTTATCCATAAAAGTACCAACTTTAGAGAAGGCCATACTGACCACCTTCAGCGGGTTTCTCATTGGATCTGAAATGATGTAAGTATCATTTTGATCAAAAATGACAGCACCCGGGTCGAAAGTTTTCAGGTGAAGAGCCTGAAAATCTAGATACTTTTTAGCCTCTGGATAAGCAGTATTTAAAACTTGAAACCCATGATCTAAAAGAAATCCATCTACTTCATCGGTTTTCATCCTACCTCCGATTCGATCACTTGCCTCCAAAATAACAGGACGAAATCCAGCCCGCTCTAACTCAAGTGCCGCAATCAAGCCTGATATTCCAGCGCCGATGATGTATATTTTTTCTTCTTTCATAGTTCAAAGGTTCAAATCATTCTAATTACAAAAATGGCCAAAATCTTGGAATCTGACCTGAATTTCTAACTCATGCGAATTCAAAGAGTTTTGCGAAATTTTGATGAAATCCATCAATGGTCTAGTCCTTTCACCTGCAATTTCTTAAAATCACAAAAAAAATTAGACCATGCGATCCATCCTATTCATTTGCTTTCTATTATTAAGTTTCTCTGCTACCCAGGCGCAAATTTACTTTCCAGAAAAAGGAAATTGGGAAAGAAAATCACCTCAAGAGCTAAACATGGACGCCTCAAAAATCCAAGAGGCCATTGAGTTTGCAAAAACTCATGAAAGTGACGCAAACCCCAATTTAAAGATAGCTCATTATGAAAGTGGCTTCGGAAGGGAACCCTTTGGCTACCCCATCGGGCCAATGAAAGTGAGAGGACCAGCCACAGGCTTGATCATTTACAAAGGCTATGTAGTTGGGCAGTGGGGAGATCCAGATCGGGTAGATTTGACTTTTTCTGTTGCAAAAAGCTTTCTATCTACCACCGTGGGACTGGCCGTCCAAGAAGGCCTTATTCGCAGCGAACAAGATTTGGCACATCCTTACATGGCACCGATCTATCCCTACCTGCCAGAGCGACCTTCCATCAATAAAGCTGACCATTTGGAAGAGGAAGACGTATTTGATCTTTTTGGAACAGAGCACAACCGAAAAATCACCTGGGATCATTTGTTGAGGCAAACTTCCGATTGGGAAGGAAGTCTATGGGGCAAGCCTGATTGGGCAGATCGTCCTGCTGAAGGAGTAGCACAGAAGCGAGCAAGACCCCAAAATGAACCCGGAAGCAAATATGAATACAATGACACTCGGGTAAATGTACTTGCTTTGGCTGCCATGAACGTCTGGAGAAAGCCTTTACCGGTAGTCCTCAAGGAAAAAATCATGGATCCGATCGGTGCAAGTGATACTTGGAGGTGGACAGGCTATGAAAATTCCTTTGTAATCATCGATGGACAAATCATGCAGTCTGTCAGCGGTGGATCGCACTGGGGAGGCGGAATGATGCTTTCAGCTTGGGATCAAGCAAGATTTGGATACCTGACTTTACGAAATGGTAACTGGCAGGGAGAGCAGCTTATTCCGGAGACTTGGATGGAAAAATCCAAAACCCCTACTCCTGCCAATCCTAGCTACGGGTTTATGAACTATTTCCTTAATGAGGATCAAAAGCAAGTCCCTGCTGGTCCCAAATCAGCTTTTCTCCATATTGGGGCAGGTACCAATATGATCTATGTCGATCCGGAAAATGACCTTGTAGTGGTAGCTAGATGGATTCCGAATGGAGATAAGGCGGAATTGGTGAGACTAATCCTAGAAAGCATTAAATGAAAAAAGCCCCGGAAAACCGGGGCTAGGTGATCGTGAACAACTTTTCACTATTCCTTTTTGTGACGGAAGGAGTACCGCTTAGTCGGCATTTTAGAACAACCTTAAACCTATTAACCTATTTCTAACCTAGAGCAAGACTAGCCGACTAAACCAAATAATCTTCTGTAAATGAAAATTATTTATTCGTCTTGCATACAAAATTACGGGAAAAATTAAGTCAGGGTTAACCACTTCACCTTTTCTTGACTTATATCAAGATAGAATTAAACGATAGAGGAAATAAACAGCATTAAAGCACTGTTGACTTAATAATGAGTTCAATAAAGTGCAAAGAATCGGGTCTGAATATTAAATTGGAATTGTAAAAATGAAAAGAATCGGGATTTTTATATTCGACAATGTGGAGCTCTTGGATTTTGCAGGGCCATTGGAAGTTTTTTCCATCGTGGGAGAAATCATCGGAAAAAGCGAATTGGAAGTAGTTACCTTTTCGGATAAGGAAATCCCTATCAAAACCATTCATGGACTTTCAGTCTCGACTGATCTCAGTCTAGTTCATCTTGAAAGCTTAGATTACTTAGTAATCCCGGGAGGAGATGGTTCCAAGCAAGTGATCCAAAATGAAGGTCTGATGAATTCCTTAGAGAATCTCATTTTAAAATCTGAATGGACCATGACCGTGTGCTCAGGGGCAAGAATTCCTGCTAAACTCGGTCTATTGGCTGCTAAACCATTTTGTACGCATGCTTTGGTTTATGAGGATTTAAATACGATAGAACCCACAGGCATCCCAAGGCCGGATCAGCGTTTTGTCCAATCTGATAAAAAGCTATTTACTGCGGCAGGTATTTCTGCGGGCATAGATTTAGCCCTTTACTTGACAGCAAGAACTTTTGGAAAAAGCATAGCTGAAAAAACTTCCGAATACATGGAATACCCAATGAATTACCAATGATCGCAAACACACCCCAACCACCCTATTATGCTGTGATTTTCACCAATCTCCTTACTGAGAACACGGATGGATATCAAGAAATGGCTGAAAAAATGATTTTGCTAGCTGAAAAGCAAGCTGGCTACTTAGGCCACGAAAGCGTCAGAGATGGCCTTGGAATCACAGTGAGTTATTGGGAAAGTCTGGATGCCATCAAAAATTGGAAAGCCGTCTCGGAGCATGTCTTGGCTCAGGAATTAGGCAGAGAAAGATGGTACGAATCTTTTAAAACAAGGATCTGCTTGGTTGAACATGATTATGGATTTGATAGAGAGTCAGATCAAAATGCGTAACCAAGGCTGATCCCAAAATAAAAAGGCAAAAAAGTGCCCGATCCAAAAATGGGAGTCATAGAAGCCCGAAAAAGGAAGCCCCCATCCACCGGTTCTCGCCTGTATCCAAAAACCATATTCCCGGCGATTCCTGAGCCAAAAGTTCGCTCATCACCCACGGAAAAAGTATTGGACCTATCTGCAAAACGTAGGTAAGTTCCTCCTAAGCCCACCTCGAAATACTTCCCATCTTTTCCTAAAAGATAGTTTAAACCAAAAGGAAAAGCAGCAACTGAACTTCCATTGAATGCGAAATAAGAAATCCCTCCTTTGAAACCCAATCCATCGAATCGCTTTTCAAATCGCTGATCATAATTAATCGAGCCAATCAGACCATTACCTAAAATCTCCACAAACACGCCTCTTCCCCTTTCACGGCTATTCTCCTGTGCCTGTACATTTACAGATAAGAATAACAACAATACCGCGAAGGCCAATCCTACAGATAGTTTCATAATCTTTCTAGAATGCATAGCCAATACCTATGCCGGCAAAAAGAGGCCAAAAACCATTATTATTATAAATGGGATTCAAATTTACCTTCCAGGTAAATCCCCCATCGACAGGCACTCTTCGATAGCCAAAATTCATCGTACCCATCATACTCGGGGATCCGTCTACATCCAGAATAAAGTTATAAGGATCTGATCCGAAATTAGTACAAATGTATTCTCCGGAATTTTGATCAAAATAACCGTCCATGCAGTATTCAAAGGCTGAATGATCAAAAGCGAAGAAAGTAAGGCCAAAACCCAACTCAAAATAGTGTGGCCCCTTGCCATACAATCTATTCACCATGATTGGAAGCGAAAAAAAAGAATCCCCATCGGACACCATGTATCCCCCTGCTCCTATCCGCATTCCCCAGGAATTGATATTTTCCTTATCGAAACGGAAATCATAATTGAAACTGTAAGGTAAGCCCGGTCCACCTAGTTCCACGAAAACAGCCTTGGTTGGAGAAGTAGGACTTTCCTGTGCCAAAGCGAAATTTGAAAAAATAATGGTGAAAACGGCAATTAAAACTTTTTTCATAGGAAACGATTTTTTTCTGTAACGCAAGACTAAAAGAAACGATACAGATTTCAATGAAATTTGTTAAAGATTCTTTCAAAAATTTTCGAATGGTAGAATTCTTTTAAATTAGATTAACGTTTATTCCATGAAAAAGAAATTAAAAGCATTGACTATGGTAATGGCAGGGTATTTTGCCCTACTACTTGGTCCTTCTTGCGTCGAGGAGCAACTACCTGATCTCTTTGCTCGCTGCCCGGATGCACGGGATGCCAATGCTGTAGACCTTACCGTTGATTTTGCTCCCTTTATGAACGATCGGTACGCTTCCTCTTCTGATACGGTTGACTTCGAAGATTTTTTTATGGTTCTGGATTTAGAAGCTGAAGTATTGTCAGAAGCTAGTTCCACTTGGACCTTTGGAAGAGCTTATGCGCTTTCATGTGCCCCGATATACAACTTTAAAAACATTTCCAATATCGCTGTGACATTGCGTGAACCTTTTGGCAGCCTGCAAGCGGGTACGGATATTTCTTATCTCTTTGAAACCATAGAAGGAACTCAGCTTTCAGAATTAAGAGATTTTCGGAATCTCATCCCTACTTTTGGTCTTTATTTCCAAGAAAGCCCTGAAAACTACTCTCAACTATCACTTCGAATATTTCTATTCCTAAGAGATGGAAGCCAAATCCTAGTCGATACCACTTCCCCTACTTTGAAAACTAACTAAGATGCTAAAAAAGCTGTTTTTATTCATTTTCGCCTCAGCGATGGTCATAGCTGTAGTATACATGCTAGGTCCTAAGGTAGAAAGACAAGAACTGACGATCGAATATCCTGAAGTTCCCACCCGACTGACGGAACTCGAGTCGTATCTGCAAACGCGAGAAGATACTGTCCTTGGTCTGAAAGAAGGTAATCAGGCCTACATTCAGTGGGCTGATGAGAGCAATAAACGAAAAACCCCTTATTCCATCGTTTACATCCATGGCTTCGGAGCGAGCCCCATGGAAGGTGATCCCGTACATCGATTTCTAGCAGAGCATTTTGGAGCGAATCTTTTGGTCACTAGACTTCCCGAGCATGGCATCCGACGGGCAAACGGGATGGAATACTTAAGTCCTCAAGTCTTGGCAAATGCTGCCGGCGAGGCCTATCAAATCGGAAAAAGCCTCGGAGATGAGGTCATTGTAGTCGGAACATCCATGGGAGGAGCTTTGACCCTGTTACTCGCCTCCCAGCAGCCGGATATCAAAGCAGTGGTGGTTTATTCTCCTGCAATTCGAGATTATGGTGGGCGATTGGAGGCGTTTTTCAGTCCATGGGCTCAGTGGATCATGGAAAAGACTAGCATGAAAAATAAAGTCCTACATCAAAACCGGGAAGGCGAAAAAGCTGCCTATTGGTCAGAGGATTACCATAGCAATGCCTATAAAAGTCTAGCGGTGATTATGTATGGCAATATGGAAGAAAAAACCTTCGAAAAAATCCGGCAGCCTCTGATGCTAGGATACTATTATAAAAATGGTGAAGAGCAGGACAAGGTAGTCTCAGTGCCCAAAATGCTGGAAATGTACCAGCAACTTGGAACTCCCACCGAATTGAAAATAGAGAAAGCATTCCCGAAAACGGGCGATCATGTGATTGCCAGTTCCATTACTTCCAAGGATTGGGAAGCAGTCTTATTTGAAACCATTGACTTTCTGGAAAATGTAGTTGGTGTTCCGGCCAATCCTAAGTTTCAGGAAAATATTGAAGAAATGACAGAGGCAAATGAACTGATGAAGAAATAAAAAAAGCCCGAAAATCAATGACTTTCGGGCTCTTCCATTCATATTTTTTATATAAACCTATTCAAAAGATTCTCATAGTATTCCTGCTTGCCGCTGATTTGCTCAGGTTCACCTGTCACAGCCGCATAGTTTCTCAAGTCTTCCAATCCAAGTTGTCCCTCTTCAAACTCCTTTCCTTTTCCTGAATCAAAGCTCTTGTATCGATTGATTCTTCTCTCCAGGTAATCGGATTTCTCAAGGATATCCTGAGCGATCAACATACTTCTTGCGAATGCATCCATACTTCCGATGTGTGCTAAGAACAAGTCATCCGCATCGGTTGAATTTCTACGGATTTTTGCGTCAAAGTTGACTCCCCCACCCTGAAGGCCTCCGGAAGTCAAGAGCACCAGCATCGCTTCGGTCAGTTCCTGGAGATTCAAAGCAAACTGATCGGTATCCCATCCGTTTTGATAGTCCCCTCGATTCGCATCTATACTTCCCAAAAGCCCTGCATCAGCAGCTACCTGCAATTCATGCTGGAAAGTATGCCCTGCTAAGGTCGCATGATTCACTTCGATATTTAATTTGAAATCCTGATCCAAGCCAAAGTGACGAAGGAAACCAATTACCGTTGCAGAATCATAGTCATATTGATGCTTGGTTGGCTCCATGGGTTTTGGCTCGATGAAAAAAGTACCCTTGAATCCATTCTTACGGGCATAGTCTCTTGCCATGGTTAGAAAACGAGCAAGGTGCTCCGTTTCTCTTTTCATGTCGGTATTGAGCAGGGACATGTAGCCCTCTCTTCCTCCCCAAAACACGTAATTTTCTCCATCCAATTTGATGGTCGCATCGATGGCATTTTTGACCTGAGCTCCAGCCCAAGCTACGACATCAAAATTGGGATTGGTGGAAGCTCCGTTCATGTAGCGCGGATTGCTGAAGACATTGGCAGTCCCCCAAAGCAATTTCACGCCAGTTTCTTGCTGTTTCTGCTTCGCATAATCGGTGATGATTTCCATTCGCTTTTCATACTCAGCCAGCGAAGCTCCCTCATCTACCAAATCGACATCATGGAAACAATAGTAAGGTGCTCCGATCTTGGTAATAAACTCGAAAGCCGCATCCATTTTGTCCTTTGCTCGCTGTACCGGGTCTGGATTTTTATCCCAAGGATGCTGAATGGTACCGGGTCCGAATGGATCACCGCCCGTTCCGCAGAATGAATGCCAATAGGCAATGGCAAACTTGAAATGCTCTTTCATGGTCTTTCCGCCTATCATGCGATTCTCATCGTAGTAGCGAAAAGCTAAAGGATTATCACTTTTGGGTCCTTCAAAAGGGATTTTTTCGATTTCTGGAAAATAATTTGTTGACATGTAGGTTATGTTTAGGTTTGAGATTTTTCGAATTATAAGTCCATTTTTTCAATATCGGAAAGGCGTTTTTTCCATCGGGAAAATAACTCTTCGTATGGCTCAAAGAAATTTTCATTGGGTTCGTAGGTTTCAATCAACTGAAGCCCTTCAAAAGCCTCTGATTCATTGGAAAACAAACCCATCCCAATTCCAGCCCCCCGGGCAGCACCTTGCGCCCCATCGGTATTGTACAGTTCCAAGGCTACTTTATTCATGTGGATAAAGGCACTTCGGAATATAGGGCTTAAAAACATATTCGCCTTTCCGGCTTTTACCGTCTTGAGGTCCATGCCCATTTCCTGCATGATTTGAAATCCATAGGTCAATGCGGAAACAATTCCTTCCTGAGCTGCTCGAAGCATATGTCCTTTGCTATGCTTCAGCAAATCAAGCCCTATTAGATGAGCGCCTAATTGTCGGTTTTGGAGGATCCGCTCGGCTCCATTTCCAAAAGGCAGGAAAATCAATCCGTCTGAACCGATCGGAGCAGATCTTGCCGAGGTATTCATTTCAGTGTAGTTGATATGGCTTCCACCTAGAAGTTTACGCATCCAACTATTTAAAATTCCCGTCCCGTTGACACAAAGCAAAACACCGTAAGAGGGTTTTGCGATGGAGTGATTGACATGTACAAAAGTATTCACTCTCGAAAGTGGATCATGAAGGGGCGTATCACAAACTCCATAGACTGTCCCTGAGGTACCGGCGGTAGTCGCAAGTTCACCGGGCTTCAAGACTTGCAGCGAAAACGCATTATTGGGCTGATCCCCAGCTCGGTAAGCAACAGGAACTCCTGTCTCTATGCCTGTCAGCTTGGATGCCTCAGCTGTGACTTTTCCCTGCTCCGAAAAAGAAGGTACCGCCTTAGGCATCCAGTTCTTATCGATTTGGTAATTCTTTAAAACAGAATCGCTCAGACCATTTTTCTGAAAATCCCAGAATATCCCTTCAGAAAGTCCCGTCTCTGAAGTCATGATTTCCCCTGTCAACTTCATGGCAATAAAGTCCCCGGGAAGCATCATTTTATGAATTTTAGAGGCGATTTCAGGTTGGTTTTCGATCACCCAGCGAAGTTTGGATGCCGTGAAATTCCCAGGGGAATTCAAAAGATTATTCATGCAATAATCCTCGCCAAGAGACCGAAAAGCTTTTTCGCCAATTCCAACCGCACGGCTGTCGCACCAAATAATGGAAGATCGAAGCACATTTTGATCCTTATCGACCAAAACCAAGCCATGCATTTGATAGGCTATTCCGATTCCTTTCAGTTCGCCCTTTTTGACATTTGCCTGATTGATCACATAGTGAGAGGCCTGCTGTACATATTTCCACCACATTTCTGGATCCTGCTCAGCGTAGCCTGTTTCTGGAGCGTCGATGGGCATTTCTTCCTCTGGAAATGCTTTTGAAACAATGGGTGCTCCAGTATCTGCGTCTAAAAGAGAGGCTTTGACGGAGGAGCTCCCGATATCAAATCCGATTAATAAATTTCCCATTTACCAGAAGATTATATAAAGTGCCGCGATAATACCCGAAATCAAGAAAGCACCAATCTTGAAAGTAGTACTTGTCTTGAAAAGCTCCCGGTTGATATCAATACTATTTGGATGGTCTTTGCCTTTTCCTTCATACAAACTGATTGCAATCATCAAGGCCGCAAGCACCAAAAATACGATCCCCATCCTATCAAGGAAAGGAAGATCAGGGAATGCTAATTTCAAAACTATCGAAAGCGGAATACTTAATCCTGCCCCTACCAAAGCGGCATTGGAAGTGGTTTTCTTCCAAAATACTCCAAAGAAGAAAATCGCAAATACTCCGGGACTGATGAATCCTGTATACTCCTGAATAAACTGAAAGGCTTGATCCAATTGTCCCAAAGCAGGTGCTACAAAAGCAGCAATCACAAAGGCTACTACAGCAGTGATTCTACCTACCCGAACCTGCTGCGTTTCTGTCACATTTTTAATAAAATATTTGGTATAAATATCCATGGTAAAGATAGTAGAGGTACTATTGGCCATGGAAGCCAAAGAAGACACGATGGCCGCCGTCAAAGCAGCAAAAGCAAGGCCTTTCAATCCTACCGGAAGTAATTGCAAAAGCGTTGGGTAAGCTCTATCTGATTTGATCAGTCCGGTAGCAGGATCTTCCATGGAGGAGATAAAGCTAGCATCCATGCCATTATTCACGATCACCAATGCCGCAATTCCAGGAATCACCACGATCAAAGGCATCAAAATCTTCAAGAAACCAGCGAAAATCATCCCTTTTTGGGCTTCATCAAGACTTTTTGCTGCCAGAGCTCGCTGAGTGATATACTGGTTAAAACCCCAATAACTCAGGTTGGTGATCCACATTCCACCTACCAAAACACTTAGGCCCGGCAAGTCTTTGTACGCATCATAGGTTCCACCTTTTCCGTCAGGAATCATCATTTCCCCTTTCGACAAAATCATGGAGAAATGGTCCGGAACTTCTTTTCTAAGTAGTCCTAAACCTTCCCAAGCATCTCCATTACCGACCATTTGCAAGGCAATGTAAGTAGTAGCAAGACCACCAGCGATTAGGAAAAAGACCTGCACTACATCAGTCCATGCCACAGCTTTCAAACCTCCATAAATGGAATAAATCATTGCAAACAATGCCAAGCCGATAATTCCGTAGGTCAAAGGAATATCAAGGATAGTATTGAGACTCAAAGCTCCGAGATACAACACCGAAGTCAAGTTGACAAAAACATAGAGCAAAAGCCAAAAGATCGCCATCGTGGTCCTCACCCTGGTATCGTAGCGATCCAAAAGGAAACCCGGCATGGTGTAGATTCCTTTTTTGATATAGACCGGCAAAAAGAAAATAGCCACCACCAATAAGGTCGCAGCGGCCATCCATTCATAGGTGGAGATTGCCAATCCAAGGGCAAAACCCGAACCGGACATTCCGATAAATTGCTCTGCAGAAATATTAGAGGCAATCAGTGAGGCGCCCACGGCCCACCAAGGAAGTGCTTTGGATGCCAGAAAGTAATCTGAGGAGTTTTTTACGTGTCCTTTTTTTTCTCGGGAGACAAAAAGTCCCATTCCGATAATCAAGAGACAGTATCCAATAAATACTGCCAGGTCTAAAGGTTCTAAGAGCATAGGATTTTGGGTTGAAAAGCTACTGAATAAGGTTTTGGTTTAAAGACTAAGGGATAAATAGGGACTAAATATAAAACTTTCATGCAAACGTATGCGTGCCCTGTTACCATTTTCAAAGAGAATTTTTGTAAAAGGCCAAAAGGTAATCCGGGAGTTCGGTTTGAAATAGTTTGAAACCAATTTGTCCTAATAAACTGATTCCAGTCACATTACTTACCCATACGCTGTCAGCCTCTAAGAGATCTTCGACGGAAAATAGGCCTTGCGAAAATTCAATCATACTACCCTCCAAAAAATCAATAAGGCTCCTTCGCATCACTCCCGCAATACATCCGGATTCCAGGGAAGGAGTGTAAACTTTTCCTTCTTTTTCCCAAAAAATATTAGCCGCTCCTGCCTCGGCAACATTTCCTTGATTATCGAGGAGAATTATTTCATCTGCCCCATTTCTTTTTCTTTCCAGATTGGCCAAAACATAAGGTATCCCATTCAATGTTTTGCTTGAAGAAAATATGTGATGGCTTAGACGGATATTTTCAGAAATAATCGCAGTCTGCTTAACCGCCGGAGCTTTATGAAAATCAGAAATCTGAAGGAGCTGGACCACATCGGATGATTCCGGAGTGTATTTCCCACCTCCCGTTCTAAAGACAGTCCAACGAAGTCGAAATTCACCGTGCAGGTTCAAAGATTGTAGGAGCTGGAGTATGCTATGCTCTTGCAGACCTGATACTGATAGATCAAGGATTTCCATCCCATGTCTGAGTCTGTCTAGATGAAAATCGAAAAGCCTGATCTTTTCTCCATCCCAATACATCGTCTCGAATAAACCATCACCAAAACTCATGGCACGATTTGGAGAATCCACCTGACTTGTAGGGGACCAAGTATCAGATTCGGACATTTTTATAAAAATTGTATCGCTAGCGTTCATTAAACCGTTCATTTTCGAACATAAAACTTCATAACTTATTTAGACCTTTGTTAAATTTCGCCATTGGTATAAAGATTTTTCTTCTATTTGACTAAATATTTACATTTTTGACCCGTCAAAATAATCCAAGCTTTCATTAGCATCATTATTGACTCATTCGGGCGATGGCAGGTAAAAGTAGCATTTTTGATATGATCGGACCAGTGATGATTGGACCTTCTTCTTCTCACACAGCCGGTGTGGTTCGCATTGCACGTGCTGCCATTCGCGTTTTGGGGGAGACACCGGATCATGCAAACATCGTCTTTTACAATTCCTTTGCAAGGACCTATGAAGGACATGGAAGTGATCGTGCAATTATTGGAGGATTGATGGATTTCAAAACAGATGATGATCGTATTCGAGAAGCTTTGGATCTGGCTAAGTCCATAGGTCTTACCTATCAGTTCAAATCCATCGGCAACTCCTCTGTTCATCATCCAAATACCATTAAACTTAACCTCAAGAAAGATGACAAGTCTGTGGAGGTAGTTGGAGAAAGTCTCGGAGGAGGGCTCATCAACATTGCGGAAGTGGATGGATTTGTAGCCAATTTCTCGGCACAATTTCATACGCTGATTATCAAAGCTCAGGATATTTCAGGGGCAATTGCCTTTATTTCTTCCGTCATTGCTCAGGAAAAAACCAATATTGCTACCATGTCCGTTTCCAGAAAAGGAAAAAATGATCTGGCATGCCATGTCATTGAAATGGACTCTGGTATCAAGCCTATTACCATTGAATACCTTAAGTCTCTTTCTTGGGTCAAAGAGTTGATATACATTCCAGATATAGATTTGTAGTACAAAAACGAATTGAAATTTTAAAATAAATGAATTTTCGACTTGCAACAATCATCTGATTATAAACAGATTAACCAAAAAAAACTAAACCAAATGAAGAAACTTTTATTAGGTTTTGCATTGATGTTTGGAGCTTCTTTAGGAGCTAAAGCACAAAACTCTAGTCCTTATGATCTAGAGGGTGCTGTGCAAATTGCCCTGGAGAATAACCTAACGCTCAAGCGAAGCGAACTAAACCAACTAACCAATGAAGCCAACCTCCTGAGCGCACAAGGAAATCGATACCCTACCCTTTCGACGGGTGCGAGTAGTGGATTCCGATGGGGTAGATCTATCAACCCGGTGACCAACCTTTTCGAAACAGAAAGAATAGGAAACATCAATCTTTCACTCAATTCCAATGCAACTCTTTTTTCGGCCGGAAGAATCAACAACGCGATCAATCAAAACAAAGCGAATCTGGAAGCAGGGAAATTCAATATCGAGGCCACCCGAAACGATATCATCTTAAATACTATCAACTTGTTTATCAATGTTGTATTCAATCGTGAGCAGGTAAAAATCGCCGAGAATCAGTTGGAAACTACCGAAGATCAACTTGCCCGTACTACTACGCTCGTTGAGGCAGGTCAATTGCCGCTATCAGATCAGCTTGATCTACAAGCACAGAATGCTACCAATCAACTGGAAGTGATCAACGCCAAAAATGCATTCCGAATCGCTAAACTAAATTTGGCACAAGCCATGCAGATTCCCTTTACAGATGATTTTGACATCGTCGATCCTGAGCTGGAAATCGATCAAAACTTGATGGCTAGCGAAAATCCTGCTCTGATATATGAAACGGCTGTGAACATCATGCCTGAGATCGCGGCAGCACAAAAAACTATTGAAAGTGCCGAATACGGAGTGAGATCAGCAAAAGGAGCCTTTTATCCTTCCTTGGGAATAGGAGCCAATGTCTTCTCCAACTATGTGGATCGAGCTGCTCCCGGGCAAGAACCTCCGCTATTTGCTACGCAAATTGAGAATAACCTCTCCCAGTCGGTCAATTTACAATTGAACATCCCGATTTTTACCCAATTCAACAATCGCTCCTCTCTGCAGCGGGCCAGAGTCCAAAGACAACTCGCCGAGGTAGCTGAACTAGAGGCTAAAAATCAACTGAGACAGGACATCGAAACTGCCTACAATCAAGCGCTCGCCGCAAAGCTTTCCTACGAAGCTTCACTAACCCGCGTAGAGAGCCTAGGCGAAAGCTTCCGAATCGCTCAGCAGCGATTTGATCTGGGTGCGATCAATTCCGTGGACTTTCAGGTGGCTCAGACCAACTTCTTCAATGCCCAAGCAGACCTGCTTAATGCTAAATACACTTATATTTTCCGAGTAAAAGTTCTTGACTTTTACCTCGGAAATCCAATCAACCTAAACTAAACCATGGCTACAAAAAAATCCAACAAATCACTCTACTACCTCCTGGGCGTAGTCGCCTTGATCATTGTTTTTGCAATCATTGCCAAATCTGCCGGATGGATTGGCGGAGAAAGAACTACTTCCGTACAATCTGCAAAAGCCAAGAAAACCAAGATCATAGAAAAAGTCTCCGCTTCCGGTGAGATTCAGCCGGAAATCGAAGTAAATCTCAGCCCCGATGTCGCTGGAGAGATTATAGAACTCAATGTCGTGGAAGGAGACTCTGTGGAGATGGGTAAGCTTTTGGTTAAAATTCGCCCTGACAACTTTATCTCTGCACTTGACAGATCGAGAGCAAACCTAAATCAGCAGCAAGCTAACCTTGCGCAGGCAAAGGCAAGCCTTCAAAGAGCAGAAGCGCAGTTTACCCAAAGTGAGCTTAACTTCAACCGTCAAAAGGTCCTTTTCGAGCAAAAAGCTATCTCAGAAGCTGATTTCGAGCAGGCTGAAGCAAATTACATCTCTTCCCAGAAGGATTTGGAAGCTGCGAAGCAAAATGTGGTCGCCGCAGAATTTATCGTGAAAAGTTCACAGGCAACTGTCAATGAGGCAGCTGAAAATCTCCGATTGACCAATGTATATTCCCCCGTATCAGGAATCGTATCCAATCTTCTTGTAGAAAAAGGAGAACGAGTAGTAGGAACGCAGCAAATGGCAGGGACGGAGATGTTGACCATTGCTGACCTGACAAGAATGGAAGTACGGGTTGACGTCAACGAAAATGACATCGTGAGGCTAAGTAAAGGAGATACTACCATCATTGAGGTGGATGCATATTCCTTTTCCGGTAAAACATTCAAAGGAATAGTGACCAGCATCGCCAATACAGCCAATCAAAAAACTTCAGCAGATGCAGTCACTGAATTTGAGGTTAAAATCAGAATATTGAACTCTTCCTACGCGGATTTGGTCGCGGAGGGAAACCGCTACCCTTTCAGACCTGGAATGACCGCGGCAGTAGAAATCATCACGACTGAAAAGTCTGATGTACTTTCAGTTCCGCTTTCGGCCGTAACCACTCGGGAAACCGAATTAGACACCCTTTCTGATGGATCTACCCGTATGAAGGAACTTATTTTCGTGGTAGAAAATGGAACTGCTAAAATGCGTACCATCAAAACGGGGATCTCTGACTACCAAAATATTGAGGTATTGGAGGGTCTTTCTGAAGGTGAAGAGGTTATCTCAGGCCCCTACTTCACTGTCAGCAAAGAATTGAAAGATGGGGATAAAGTCGAAGTAACAAAAGCCCCTGCCATGGGCGAAAGTATCGCTGAGAATTAATTCTAAGTCTTTTTTCGCAAAGCTTTCTTTCAGGGGTCTATTGGATAAAACCATTTAAAAGACCCTTGGAAGAAAGCTTTTTTGTTTGCGTCGAAATCAGCCATGCGAACTTTTTCAAAACATATTTTTTTATGCTTCTGTATGATTTAGCACAATTATTAAATCGTGCACCAGCTAAATTGCAGTTCATTTTTACCCATGGAGCAAAAAACCCTCAATAAACCAAGTACGACACGCATTTTCCCCGTAACGGGAATGACTTGTGCTGCCTGTGCTTCCAGCGTAGAAACTATTTTGAGCTATACCGATGGGGTTGTTACGGCAGCAGTCAATTTTGCCAGCAATACAGTAAAAGTCGAATTTGAAGAGGGTATTGATCCCCAACAACTTCACGATGCTTTAGCAGATGTTGGGTATGGTCTGATCATTTCTGACAAAAAGGTGCAAGACAGTGTGGAAGAAGCTCAGGCCGAGCAATATCAAAAAATCAAAAAGCAAACGATCGGAGCAGCCATTCTTAGTATTCCTGTTTTCGTACTTGGAATGTTTTTTATGGATTGGCTACCGGGAAGATGGATCAGCCTTCTATTGACGATTCCGGTACTTTTCTACTTTGGCTCTCACTTTTTTGTCAATGCATGGAAACAGGCAAAAAGTAGAAAGGCCAACATGGATACCTTGGTTTCCCTATCCACTGGAATCGCATTTATCTTTAGTAGTTTCAATACCATTTTCCCTCAAGTCCTCAGAAATCAAGGACTGGAACCACATGTGTATTTTGAAGCTGCGGTAGTGATTATTACTTTTATTTCCTTTGGAAAACTCCTGGAAGAACGCGCCAAATCCAGTACTTCAGCCTCATTAAAAAAGCTAATCGGACTCCAGCCAAAGACGCTGACCAGACTGCGTGGAGAAATATCGGAAGAAATTCCCATCGAAGAAGTCCAAAAGACGGATATCATTTTGGTCAAGCCCGGCGAAAAAATCCCTGTGGATGGCAAAGTAATGGGAGGAATTTCTTTTGTGGATGAAAGTATGATTTCGGGTGAACCCATCCCTGTCGAAAAAAAATCCGGGGATGAGCTGTTTGCCGGCACGATCAATCAAAATGGTAGTATTCAGCTTCAAGCCACTGCAGTGGGCTCGGAAACTATCCTTTCACAAATCATTCAGCGAGTTCAGGAAGCACAGGGAAGCAAGGCTCCTGTACAAAAATTGGTCGATAAAATAGCCGGAATCTTCGTTCCCACAGTAATGGGTATTTCGATATTGACCTTTATCCTTTGGATGGTTTTTGGTGGTGAAAATGCACTTACTCAAGGATTATTGGCATCTATTGCCGTTTTGGTGATTGCCTGTCCATGTGCACTGGGATTGGCGACCCCAACCGCTGTCATGGTGGGAATGGGAAAAGGAGCAGAAAACAATATTTTGATCCGCGATGCGGAAAGTCTCGAGCTTGCTCATCAAGTAGATGCCATCATTCTGGATAAAACCGGAACGATTACCCAAGGTAAGCCTGAGGTTCAATCTGTAAAATGGGCTAACCACTTGGATGCAGAGCAGCTCAATAAACTTTCCGGAGCCTTACTCGCAATGGAATCCCAATCCGAGCATCCGCTAGCCAAGGCTATTTCTAAGAATCTACAGGAAAAAGGGATCAAAGCTCAAAAAGTAGAAGACTTCCAAAATCTATCAGGCCGTGGAATTCAGGCTTTCTTCGAGGGTAATAAGTTACTGATTGGGAATCATAGCTACATTCAGGAAAATGGTATCGAAATCCCCGAAGCCTTCACTGATTTTTCAAAAGAAGCGATGCTTGACGGAAGTTCTACCATTCATTTTGCAGATGAAGAAAGAGTCCTTGCCGTTTTCAGCATAGCCGATCAGGTTAAAGAGGGTTCGCTAGAAGCAATCAAAACTCTCCAAAAAGACGGAATTGAAGTTCACATGCTGACAGGAGATCAACAGAGTGCTGCGGAAAAAATTGCTAAAAGCACCGGCATAGAACATTTTAAAGCAGGAGCACTTCCTTCAGAGAAAGGTGAATATGTGGAAATGCTGAAATCCCAAGGCAAAAAAGTAGCCATGGTAGGCGATGGCATCAATGACTCGGAGGCGCTAGCCCGAGCAGATGTAAGTATCGCAATGGGCCATGGATCGGATGTGGCCATGGATGTGGCAAAAATCACTCTTATTACTTCCGATCTTCGAAAAATCCCCCAAGCAATTCGACTTTCCAAGTTGACGGTCAAAGGAATCCGGCAAAACCTGTTTTGGGCATTTATCTACAATGTAATCGGTATCCCGATCGCTG
>LJXT01000069.1 GCA_001314815.1 Algoriphagus marincola HL-49 | reverse complement strand
GTGTTCTCCGGAAACTGAAAGGCACTCAAGGGAAAAGTGAGGGAAAATATTGTAAAATTTTAGCAAAAACCTTGGTTTTCAACATAGGAGACACTCACATCGGCGACAGAATTTCTTTGGCGAATTGGATCCTCGCCCCGGTTCGTGTCTCCACGAATCGGAAAATATCTTAGTTGCATTTACGAGAATAAAGACCTGATTGTCCGTCAGGCAGGCGCTCACATCGGCGATGATAAATGGAGAATTCATCCCTTGCCCAGGTTTTTGTCCTCACCATCTGGGAAAATATATTGTCTCCTGCTTAAGCACTTCGTAATTGATTGATTAAAAAACCAGATTTGTCGAATCAGTTAATCCCTCCACAGTGTAGGTCAAACCTCCTTTGTTTTCGGCATTCTCACCTGAATCACACCGGCCGAGAAAATGGTCAATGCTGCGATAAGGAAAATCGCCCACTCGATACCAAAAAGATCTGCGGTGATTCCTGATATCATCGCCCCAAAGGCATAGCCCAAATCCCTCCAGAGTCTGAAGGTTCCGATACTTTCTGCACGCTGCTTGGGCGAAGTTGCTTCAGCTATCGTGGCCAAAAAGGTGGGATAAACCAAAGCTGTACCCAATCCTAAAAATCCAGAAATCAAGCTCAAAAGCAGAAAATCATCAGTGAATGGAAGTCCTATGATCGCTACCCCCTGTAGCAGCATTCCCCAAAATAACATCCCCTTTTTGGATAGGTGATCGGACATTTTGCCGGTAAAAAGCTGCCCGATGCCCCAGACGGTCGGGTAAATCGCCGTGATGATCCCGATGTGCTCATTGTCAAATTTCAGTGAAATCAAGACCATCGGCAAAAGACCCCAGATCATCCCATCGTTCAGATTATTGATCAGACCAGCCTGAGTTACCGAACTGAGTGTTTTGTTTTTGAAGGTGGTCTCGAGAAATACATTTTCCATCACAGCGGTACTGTCTGTGGTACTTTCTTTTTGGACAAAAACCCGGGTGTCCTGCACCCAAATCCAACTTACCAGCAGTCCCAGCACCGAGATCCCCACCCCTATGTAAAAAGGATATGGTGTGACGCCGTATTGTTCTGCCACCCATCCCGTCAAAAAGGCTACGATACCGACTGCGAAATAGCCTGCAAATTCGTTGAGCCCCATAGCCAGTCCTCGGTTTCTTTCTCCTACCAAATCAATCTTCATCACAACGGTACTACTCCAGGTAAAGCCCTGACTGATTCCCAGCAGCACATTGGCAAAAATCACCCAAGCCCAGCTCGGTGCATAGATCAGGATAAATGGAATCGGTAGTGCTACCAGCCAGCCAAAAACCAGGAGATTTTTTCTGCCAAATCGGTTGGCCAAGCGACCGGTGTAATAGTTGGCGAGGGCTTTAGTCAGCCCAAAAGCGGTGATAAAGGAAAGGATGGCAGTCTTGGAAGCTACGCCAAACTCCACCTCGGCAAACTGGGGGAAAATCGTTCGCTCCATGCCGATCATCCCACCGACAAAGGCATTGACGATGATCAAAATGGTGAATTGCTTCCAGTTTTCCTTGAGTCCGAGTTGGGTATCCATGACTGATCGATTTACAGTACAAAGGTCCAGCGCTCAGGTTTAGGAAGCTTTTACATTTGTTAAAAAAAGGAATTCGTCCTACCTATGTGATTTTGGGTTATCCTGCTTTTCCGAATGCAGGATCTTAGAGCTGTTCAAGGAAACTTTGGCTACGATCGAACTCGGGGGGAAAGCAGAAGAGGGGAAAATTTACCTACCTTTTTTGCCCTCTGATTCTGCTCAAGCTTACTTGTGTGATCCCCAAAAAAGAAGCAATATGCTTTAAAGGAATGTGCTGAATGAGTTCGGGTTTTTCCTCCATCAGTTTGATATAACGCTCCTCCGCTGTCAAAAACTGAATATTTTCCAATCGGTGGAGCGTATCCACGTAGGATTGCTGCACGAGTATTCTGAAGAGTCGTTCCAAGTCTCGATGGCTATCAAAAAGTTGAAAAAGTGGATCCGCCGGAATAGCCACTACTTGGGAGTCTTCCAATGCCTGAATGGCTTTTCGGCTGGGAGTTTGGGTAAAAAGGCTTTCGGCCCGCACGATCAGATCATTGGGGAAGGCAAAATATTCGGTCACTTCGACTCCATCTTTCAGATAGTAAATCCGCCCGATCCCCGAAAGTATAAAATAGATGGTTTTGCAGGTCGCCCCGATGGTTTGGATCTCTTCATTTTTCCGAAAAGTTTTTATGGAGCACCAATCAATCAGCTGCTCTTGAGCCTCTTTGGACAGCGGATGAAGCGAGCTCAAGTACTTGATAAAGGGGAGTAATGCGTTCATTTTCTAAGGCAAAGAAATCAATTCTTCCTGCTAAAGGTACCAAAACCTCTGGTTGAAATGAATTGGCTGACTTTCAGCATTTCTTAGATAATCCGCTGATCTAAAAACCGGTTTGGGGCAGACTTGTGCAAGTAAAGGGCATGTTGAATACGTAATCGACTAATTTTCAGTGGAATCAAACTTTTTCTAGAAATCTAAGAATAGTACTTCTTTTTAAGCCAAAAAGAAACTCGAACCAGCAGAATCAAAGCCGGTACTTCCACCAAAGGGCCGATGACTCCGGTAAATGCTTGTCCGGAATTCAGCCCAAAGACGGCAATCGCCACGGCAATCGCTAATTCGAAATTGTTGCCTGCTGCGGTAAAGGCGATAGCAGCATTTTTATCATAGGTTGCTCCCATGGCCCTGCTGACAAAGAATCCGATCAAAAACATCAAGGCAAAGTAGATCAGCATCGGGATCGCGATTCGCACTACATCCAATGGGATCTCCACGATAAGCTCGCCTTTAAGTGAAAACATCACCACAATGGTAAATAGAAGAGCCACGAGCGTCATCGGTGAGATTCGAGGAATAAAAACATCCTTGTACCATTCCTCTCCTTTAATTTTGATCAAAATCAGTCGGCTTAGTATTCCCAGCAGAAAAGGGATGCCCAAATAAATCGCCACGCTCTCCGCAATCACCCCGATCGAAATGTCCACGATCGCTCCCTGAAATCCAAAATAGGGTGGTAGTACAGTGATGAAAATCCAGGCATAAAAGCTATAGAAAAAGACTTGGAATATGCTGTTCAGTGCAACTAATCCTGCGCCATATTCCCGACTTCCTTCGGCTAGGTCATTCCACACCAGCACCATGGCTATGCATCTAGCCAAGCCGATCAAAATCAGCCCCACCATGTATTCAGGATAATCTCTCAAAAAGATCAATGCCAATGCAAACATCAAGACCGGCCCGATGATCCAGTTGAGCAAAAGGGAGATACTTAGAATCTTGGTATTTCGGAATACCTGAGGAAGCAATCGGTAATCCACTTTCGCCAAAGGCGGATACATCATTAGGATCAAGCCTATGGCTATCGGAATATTGGTGGTACCCTGACTCATGGAGTCGATCGAAGTCGCTATGCCCGGGAAAAAATATCCTGCCCCTACCCCTATGCCCATGGCCAAAAAGATCCAGAGAGTTAGATTCCTATCTAAAAAGGAAAGTTTCTTCATTTAATCTGCTTTTTTATATGGGAAAAGACATGGAGCATCTCCGAAGCAATTTGCAATGAGCGTTCGTCATACTTTTCCTCCTCCAGATCGGTATCGTCAAAAGCTTTGGGGTCCTCGTATCGAACTGGAATGCGCTTTTCGGTACCTGGGATGAAGGGGCAATTCTCATCGGCATGATCGCAGGTCATTACAGCGGCAAATCGGGAAGCTTTGTTGATTGGATCGTCATAGACTTTGGAAAAGGCCATGATCGGCTCGCTGTCTGTTGAGTGAAGGACCGAATAGATCGGGTTGTTGCCATTTTCCTTGGAAGAAATCTGGAAACCGCTTCGCTTCAGAGAACTCACCGCCCGTCCATTGAAAGCCGTGACTTCCACACCTCCCGAGTAGCAATTGGCTGGAATGCCGTAGAGATCAGCTGCTGTCTTCGCCCAAATCTGGGAAAATTGGCTTCTGCGGGAATTATGAGTACAGATAAAATTTAGATTTACTTCCTCATCCCGATCAACTTTGGATTGGATGTAATCGATCAGGACTTTTAAAACTTGTTTTCGTTCCTCGGAAATGGTGAGATTATTGGCCCTTTTGATGCTTTCGGTCAGGGTGGGGTAAAGGTGATTTTTTTTCTTAGCCATAGGAATATATGATTTTAGAAAGATAAGACCTGTCAGGTTTTCAAAACCTGACAGGTCTGGTTGCAAAGTTGGAATTAGCAGCAGCCCGAACCAGGGGCACAGCCGGAGTTTTGAAGTTGAGAAAGTCGGACTTTTGGTTTTTCAGTAGGAATTCCGCAATTTTCTTTGGCAAGGCAATCGGTCATTTTGGTAGTCAAAAGAAAATTATAGCCATCATAATCCAAACCGTATTTTCCGATGGTTTCGCCTTGATACTCTACTTCGATTTCCAAGTCGGGGATACCTAGCACCCGCTCTGAAAGCTCGATAATACTCACCAGTTTCTCAGGATGGAGTCGGTGATCGTAGTCATCTGCATTCCAGAGCTGGAAGTTTACTTTTTGTTCTTTTCTGACAGTCCCTCCGCAGTCGATGAAGTGCTTGTCTACCAGCCCAATTTCTGTTACATGGAAATGATTTGGCACCAAATCACCATTTGGAAGTTGAAAGGCGATAGTAGAGGATTTTGAAAGGATGGATTTTGCTTCGGATAGTAGCATGATTTATTGCTTTATTACGATGAATGGATACAAATTTTTTAGCAGTTGGGATCGCAGCAGTCGGAATAGCTTTCGAAGAAATCTTGGAAAAGGGATTTCAAGGCGGACCATTTCTCTGTATGAATGCAGTAATTGACCCGAGTACCTTCAATGCTTCCCTGAATTAGACCCGCTTCTTTGAGCTCTCTCAAATGCTGGGAGATAGTCGCTTGGGCTAGGCCGATTTCCAATACCAAGTCCCCGTTGATGCAGGATTTGGTTTTGATCAGGTGCTGGAGAATGGCTATTCGTGCCGGATGGGCGATTGCTTTGGCTAGCTGAGCGATTTCATTTTGCTCTTCAGTAAAGAGATGCGTTTGTGTGACTCCCATTTGAATTTTATTTCATTGCAATATTACGATAAATGATTTTTAAAAAAAATTTGCTCCCTGTTTTTTTAAAAAAATGCGGCTTTCTACCCTTGCCCAATCAAGCTTCTCAGTGTGTTCCCGGCTATCAAAGCATCGCCAAGTGACATCTAGATATCGATGCGGTGGGGATGCAGTTTGTCAATACCAACGGAGGCTATGCCTGGAACCTGCACGAGATCATTTACAATCGGGTGGTAAAGATTTTGAGAAGGAATCAGGGGAGCTAATAGTATGGGTAGTGAGAAATTTAGTAAATCATTTAGCGACTGTTTGTCTACTTTAAAATCTAAACTTTTTTGAGTACTATTGTGTACCCAATATGGTACATAAAATTCGAATCTATGTTAGTCATCAGTTCTCGAGAATTCAGGGATAATCAAAAAAAATATCTTGACTTAGTTGATCAAGATGAGCATATCATCATTCAAAGAGGGAGAAATAAATCGTATGTGCTCTCCCCTGTGAAGGAAGGGGATGAGTTTTTAATGGACCCTAAAACCAAGGCTCATATCCAAAAGGGCATAGCTGATCGTCAATCAGGAAGAATTACAAAAGTAAAGCCTGAAGATATCGATGCTTTACTTGGGCTATGAGATATGAACTTGCCTTTACGGATCAAGCCTTGAAGGATATTGAGAAGCTTAAGATTTCAGGGGACAAACCTTTGCTTCGAAAATTGAGAGCTTTATTGGATGAGTTGCAAGTTCATCCTCAAACCGGAACGGGCAAACCAGAAAATTTAAGGTATGATTTTGCTGGCTATTGGTCCAGAAGAATCAATCATAAGCATAGGTTGATTTATTCCATCGAAGAAGACAAAGTGCTAGTCACGGTAATCGCCGCCTTTGGACACTATTCTTAATTCAATTGACTTTGTTTAATTATGACAATTAGCAGACGGATAATTATTCAAATCAATTTCCTCCTAATCGCATCCTTAGTCCTAGATTTCCCCTCAGGAAGACTTGATCACCTAGTAAGTAGGGTGTAGCTTCCATTAGTATTCCCAATCTTCTAAAAGTAGAAATTGGTTTAATCGTTGTGCCAAAGGGTAGCCCTATTGAAGCTTCTGGACCTATTCCGAAATCACCAAAAAATCCCAGCATGACTCCTCCATGGAGATTATACCATTCCGAGCGGTAAAAATTGTATTGTCCAATAGCTTCTATGCCAAGGTCAAGCTCCAATCTGTCAGGAGCTAAAAATCGAAGCTCACCAAAAAACTTCTTTTCGATATCAGTCCCCACTCCGATTTGGGCAGAAGTTCCAGAATGGTAGATGCCCACTTGGACTTGTGAAAAGGCCTTTCCAAAGCAAAGAAAGGCGAATGCGAAAATCAAAATGTACTTCATAAAGAATAGGATTTCAATAATTGGTTAGTTTCAAATATCAGTAAATATATTACTATAAAACACATTAAAAAACTGAAATTTTGTATTTAGTAAGTTGATCTAAGTGGACTCATTCCTGACCTGAGAATGAAGGCTTCGACTCCGCTCAGCCTGACCTCGACTCCAGTCACCCTGAGCACTTGAGAGACGGGAGTCTCGAAATCGAAGGGTCAGCCTTACATTAACTTTGCCTAGCCTGACGTCAAGAACAATATCTAATGCATTGCTGAATTTCTTTTCAAGGTTAATTCCTCGGTATTTCAATTTTCTTTCCCTCAAAAGCCCATTTCTGCTATCTTTGTGCCTTATTTTGAGCGGGATGCCCCGCGTGAGGGATAGAAGCGGTATCCATCTAGCGAAGCAGATGGATAGGAGCGGATAGCCCGACCCCGACCTTTTCGTCGGGGGCACGCCCAAAAAGCCCGTCATCCATTCATTCGACAAAATTCGATAGTGAAAACGTATCAGGAATTCAAACAGGTAGATTATCCGCATATCGGGGATTCAATCCTTCAGTATTGGAAAGAAAATCAAATCTTCGAAAAATCCATCACCAACCGGGAAGGCGCGGAAACCTTCACGTTTTTTGAAGGGCCGCCTTCGGCAAATGGGACTCCGGGAATCCACCACGTGATGGCTCGGACGCTGAAGGATATTTTCTGCCGCTACAAGACGCTGAAAGGTTTTCAGGTCAAGCGAAAAGGAGGTTGGGATACGCATGGACTCCCAGTAGAGCTTCAGGTAGAGAAAGAACTGGGCATCACCAAAGAAGATATCGGCAAGAAAATTTCCGTCGAAGAGTACAATAAGCGCTGCAAGGAAACAGTCATGCGATTCAAGGATGAATGGGATGACTTGACCGAGAAAATCGGCTATTGGGTAGACTTGGATGATCCGTACATCACTTTTGACAGCAAGTATATCGAGACGCTTTGGAGCTTGCTGAGAAGGCTTTACGACAAAGGTTTGCTCTACAAGGGATACACCATTCAGCCCTACTCACCGGCTGCGGGAACGGGGCTTTCTTCCCATGAATTGAATCAGCCGGGGACCTACAAAGACGTCAAAGACACTTCCATCACGGCTCAGTTTAAGTTGAAAGGGGAGGAAAATACTTACATCCTCGCCTGGACCACGACGCCGTGGACTTTGCCTTCCAATTCGGCTTTGGCGATTGGTGAAAACTTGGATTATGTGAAAGTGAAGACTTTCAACCCTT
Organism: Algoriphagus marincola HL-49; assembly: GCA_001314815.1. Classification (GTDB taxonomy): domain Bacteria; phylum Bacteroidota; class Bacteroidia; order Cytophagales; family Cyclobacteriaceae; genus Algoriphagus; species Algoriphagus marincola_A. The sequence continues at coordinate 13,328 of LJXT01000069.1, read as the reverse complement.
ATACCCACGAGCCGGTCACGGTCATCTTGGCCAAGTCAAGAATGGGAGCTTATCTCAATCTAAAGGCAGCCGAACTGAAGGCGGAAGATTACAAAGCGGGAGACAAGCTGATCCCTTACGAAGTCATCGAGGAATTCAAAGGTAAAACCATGCTGGGATGGGAATACGAACAGCTTTTCCCAATTGAAGCTTTAGCGCTACCTCATCCGGCATTTACAGTTGTTTCCGGTGACTATGTGACTACCGAAGACGGTACGGGAATCGTCCACTTAGCCAAGGCTTTTGGTGCGGATGACTTTCGAACTTTGGTACAAAATAATGTGCCCGGTGTGTTTGTCAAGGATGACTTGGGCAATGATATTCCGGTCGTGGACAAGCAGGGGAAATTCCTCCCGGTAGTAGGAGAATACCTTGCTGCGAAAATGAAGGAGCATGGAATCACGGCCCACAAAGAGTATGGGGCGGATGATTTTTATGTCAAAAATTACACCGAGGATGATGAGAGTGCTGCGGATTTCAAAAACACAGATATCATCATCTCCATCATTCTGAAGAATGAAAATAAGGCCTTCAAGGTCGAGAAGTATGAACACACCTACCCGCACTGCTGGCGGACGGACAAGCCTGTCTTGTACTACCCACTAGAGAGCTGGTTTGTCAAAACTACCGCTTACAAAGATCGGCTGGTAGCCCTTAACAAGACCATCAACTGGAAACCCGAGGCAACCGGTACCGGACGATTTGGCAACTGGCTAGAAAATCTGGTAGACTGGAACCTCAGCCGTTCCCGATTCTGGGGTACTCCCCTTCCAATCTGGAGAACAAGTGATGGTACCGAAGAAAAATGCATCGGTTCTATTGCTGAACTCAATGCTGAAATCGAAAAGTCCATTGCTGCTGGCTTTATGGAGAAATCTCCTTATGAAGGAAAAGAGCTTGATCTTCATAGACCCTATGTGGATGATGTGATTTTGGTTTCGGAGAAAGGTGAAAAAATGTTCCGAGAGACAGACTTGATCGATGTTTGGTTTGATTCAGGAGCGATGCCCTATGCTCAGTGGCATTACCCATTCGAAAACGAGGAAATCTTCAAAGCCAACTATCCGGCGGATTACATCGCAGAAGGAGTGGATCAGACTCGGGGTTGGTTCTTTACCCTGCATGCCATCGCCGTGATGCTTTTTGATAGCGTGGCTTTCAAAAATGTAATCGCCAATGGCTTGGTCTTGGATAAAAATGGAAACAAAATGTCCAAGCGATTGGGCAATGCTGTGGATCCGTTCAAGACCTTAAAAGAATACGGCCCGGATGCTTTGCGCTGGTATATGCTGAGCAATGCCAATCCTTGGGACAACTTAAAATTCAATCTGGACGGTGTAACCGAAGTGCAGCGGCGCTTCTTCGGTACGCTTCAGAATAGCTATAATTTCTTTGCGCTATACGCTAATTTGGATTCATTTGTCTATGACAAGGCAAAATCCGTACCGGTAAGTGAGCGTGCGGAGCTCGATCAGTGGATCGCTTCAAAATTGCAATCTTTAATTGCCGAGGTAGAGGAAGCCATGGATAATTACGATGCAACAAGGGCAACTCGAGCGATCATGAATTTCACGGTGGATCAGCTTTCCAATTGGTATGTGCGTTTGGCACGGAAGCGATTCTGGAGAGGCGATATGAATAGAGATAAGCAGGCTGCCTACGAGACGCTTTATGAGTGTTTGCTTTCTATCTCCCAACTCATGTCTTCTTTTGCTCCGTTCTATGCAGACTGGCTCTACAAAAATCTGACAGAGGCAGGTGAAAGCGGCCAAGAATCTGTGCATTTGACGGATTGGGTTTCCGCAGACCGAGCCTTGATCAATACAGATTTGGAAGAAAGCATGGAGTTGGCGCAGACCATTTCCTCCTTGGTGCATTCGCTTCGCAAAAAGGAAAAGCTGAAAGTTCGTCAACCGCTTCAGCGAATCTTGATCCCTGTTTTGAGTAAGAAAACGCAGTCACAAATCGAGCATGTCGAAGAGTTGATCAAAACTGAGGTCAATATCAAGGCGGTTGAATACATCGATGATGCTTCCGGGATTCTAGTCAAAGAAGTGAAGCCAAATCTTCCGGTACTGGGTAAAAAATATGGCCCTAAGATGCGATTTGTCGTTGCTGCGATCAAATCTTGGGGACAAGACCAAATCAATCAAGTAGAGCGAAACGGTTCGATTGCCATTGATGTGGATGGAGAAAAGGTAGCTCTACTGTTGGAAGAGGTACTCATTTCTTCTCAGGACATTCCAGGATGGTCTGTAGCCTCAGATGGGGGAGTGACAGTTGCCTTGGATGTGACCCTGACAGATGAACTGAAGCAGGAGGGTGTGGCCCGTGACTTGGTCAATCGAATTCAAAATCTGCGAAAGGATATGGGACTGGAAGTACAAGACAAGATTCATATTTTGGTGGCTGATGGCAATGCATTGGTAGACGAATCGATCAAAAATTTTGGTTCATACATCCAATCTGAAACCCAAGCGCTGAGTTTGCGTGTGAGTGAGGAGGCAAAATCAGGAACTTTACTCGATATGGATGATTTCGAAATCGAAGTGAAGCTCACCAAAGCCTAATTCTAAATCATGAATAAATACATCAAATATTTCGGAATTGCGCTTTTGGTAATCCTTATCGATCAGGCAGTGAAAATGCTCGTTCATTTTGAGATGGATTTTGGTACTCCCGGCCAAATCAAGATTTTCGGAGACTGGTTTAAGCTTCACTACACCACCAATCCAGGAATGGCATTTGGGATGGAGCTGGGAACCGAATATGGTAAACTTCTCCTGACCAGCTTCCGATTAGTAGCAATGTTTGGGATAGGTTATTATTTATATTACATCATACAAAAGAAGAATCATCCGCTTTATATTATTTGTATATCCATGATTTTGGGAGGTGCAATTGGTAATTTGATTGATTCTATTTTTTATGGTGTTTGGTTAAACAATGCTCCTTATGACGCACCTACTCCCTGGTTTCATGGGCAGGTAGTGGATATGTTTTATTTTGATATATGGGAAGGATACATCCCTGATTGGGTTCCGCTTTGGGGTGGAAGTTACACAGCATTATGGCCTATATTCAATATTGCTGATGCGGCAATTTTTGTGGGAGTTGCCATCATCCTGATTTTCCAAGGACGTTTTTTTCCTGAAACCCCGAAAAAAGAATTATCTGAGCCCGAAATTGAGGTGAATGAACAGTGATTTTGGATGAATCAAAAAGAAAACCCTTTCTGGAATCCTCCCGAAAGGGTTTTTTTGTTAATTTTCACATTCCTATTCAATGATAAATAGCCAAATCCTTATCGAATTATCAAAATTCGTTGGCAATAATTATACAATAATTAAATGATTGTAGATTCCTCGCAACCTTTTCAAATAGTCTATTCAATTTTCAATCATGAGTTTCTAGGCTTACTCTTTGAGTCTTTTGTAGTGCAAATTGATGATAAAGGAAGACTCTCTTTGGCCTACCAGAATATCAGTTCCGCAAATGCTGCGGAGTTTGATTCTGGACTCGATAGTAAGGACTATGAGTTGATCAAGTTGATGGATGCAATGCAGCCTGAGGAGGTAATCAAACCATTGATCCCTGCCAAGAAGAAAGTCCGTCCAAAGGACTATGTACAGCAGGTATTTGATCCAAAAACTGAAAATAAAGCAGTTCAGGAATTGCTACAAAAGCGTCTAGAGCGACAGCGCGCTGAGATTTTACCCAAGCTGATTGGCCGAAGACTTTTCGAGATGGGATCGGATGGAAGCCCAACTTGGAAGGAAATTGAAGTTCTGCCAGAGCCTACATCCATTATTTTTCATTTTCATAAAAATCCAGACAATACGCATTATTACCCTACTCTTAAATACAAGGGTGAGCAGGTCGTGATTCATGGAAAAGGCGGATACCTTTTATGTAAAGATCCTGCGTGGTTTACGGTGGACCAAAAGCTTTACCATTTCCCCAATCATGTAGATGGGATGAAGCTTTTACCTTTTTTGAGAAAGAAGTTTATTCTGATTGAGAAAAAGATGGAACCGGTGTATTTCCGAAAATTCATGGTTCCGATGATGACTCAATATAATGTAGACCCCAAAGGTTTTGAGGTGACTACAGATCGTGGAAAGCCAGAGACCATTCTACAATTTTATCCTTTAAGCGGAAGCCAGGGCGATTTATGGGAAGGCTTTTCGGACGAAAGCGAAGAGCAAAAGATCGTTTTCGAAATTCGATTCAAATATGGTGACGAGCTTTATCCTCCCGGTGCAAAAGAAGATGGATCCAGTCAGCCTGTTACCTTGATTGAGAAGGATGGGGAGTTCATGTTTAAGCAAACCATCCGGGCTGTTCAAAAGGAAAAATCCATGATCTCATTCATCAAGAAGCTTGGGATGGATTTTACCAAAGAGCGTCCTGTCAATCTTGCCAAAACCCTGGCATTTGAGTGGCTAAGCGAAAATGAGGAGTTTCTTGAAGAAAAGAATATCAAGGTTATTCAGAAGCCAAGCCTCGAAGGAAAGGTCTATCATATAGGCAAGGCTCAGATGACGATCGAAGTCAATGAAAATATTGACTGGTTTGATGTCAAAGCCATGATCAAGTTTGGAATATACCTAGTTTCCTTCCAGAAAATCCGAAAAATGATTCTGCAAGGCAAGACTGAATTTGAATTGCCCAATGGAGAAATGGCGGTTATTCCCGCTTCTTGGTTTGTCAATTACTCAGAGCTGTTTTCTTTTATGGAAGATGGCACCGTGGATGGTCAGGTGATCATGCGAAAGCATCATTTGGCTTTGGCCAAGCAGCTTGAAGAAGGCAATCTTGTTCAGTTGACGCTCAGTAGAAAATTGGAGCAGCTGCGAGACTTTGAAAGTATCGAGGATTACGCATTGCCTGAATATTTTAAAGGAGATTTGCGCCCCTACCAAAAAGCCGGCTACAACTGGCTCCGATTTCTGAATGAATTTCGATTTGGAGGCTGTCTGGCAGATGATATGGGTTTGGGTAAGACTGTGCAAACACTGGCTCTTTTGGCCTACGAAAAGCAGGAGAATCCGGGTTTTTGTTCATTGCTGGTAATGCCCACTTCCCTGATTTATAACTGGGAGCTAGAGGCTAGGAAGTTTTGTCCCGAATTGAAAATTTTGGTCTATTCCGGTACACAGCGAATTAAAGATCCTTTCAAGTTTAGAGAGTATGATCTGGTGCTTACATCCTATGGGATTACTAGACTGGATATCCATGTGCTGAAAGACTTTTATTTCAATTATGTGATTTTGGATGAATCCCAAGCGATTAAAAATCCAAGCAGTAACATTGCCAATGCAGTCAATAAGCTAAAAAGTAAGCAAAAGCTGATCTTGACAGGTACTCCTGTGGAGAATGGAACCATGGACCTTTGGTCTCAGATGAACTTTGTAAACCCAGGACTATTGGGTACACAGGCAGGATTTAAAAAGCAGTTTCTTCAGCCCATTGAAAAGCAGAATGACAAGGAGAAGGCGGTTAAGCTGCATTCGATGATCAAACCATTTATTCTTCGAAGGCTCAAATCACAGGTAGCAACCGATCTTCCGGAGAAAATCACCAATGTGAAGTATTCAGCGATGACCGAGGAGCAGGAAAAGGTGTACGAAGAGGTGAAAAGCTACTACCGGGAAAAGATCATTGGAGAAAATCCACTGGCCTCTCTTGGCCGCCAACAATTCACTTTGCTTCGTGGTCTTACCCAACTGCGACAGATCGCCAATCACCCCAAATTGGTTCGGGACAATTATGAGGGAAATTCAGGAAAGCTGGAAGATGTGACTTATATGCTTCAATCAACCGTCTCAGAAGGGAATAAGGTTTTGGTTTTTAGTCAGTTTGTAAGGCATCTTGCGATAGTTCGGGAGTATCTGGATTCGGAAGGAATCTCCTATTGCTATCTCGACGGCTCGACCAAGGACCGGCAGGGCCAAGTGGAGCGTTTTCAGCAGGATGACAGTGTGAAAGTATTTTTGATTTCCCTCAAAGCAGGAGGGGTAGGATTGAACCTGACCAAGGCAGAATATGTCTTCTTGCTTGATCCGTGGTGGAACCCAGCAGTGGAGGCACAGGCCATTGACCGTGCGCATCGAATTGGGCAGGAGAATAAGGTGATCATCTATAAATTCATCAGTAGAGGATCTGTGGAGGAGAAAATCATGGCCTTACAGGATCGAAAGCTTGCGCTAGCGGGAGAATTGATCGGAACGGAAGATGGCTTTATGAAAAGTCTCGATAGTGAGGATATTCGGGCTTTGTTGGATTAATGGTTAGAGGTTGTATGGTTGGAAAGTGTTAAGGTTACTTTTGTAAACATAAACTTTCCAACTTTTTCACTTTTTACTTTTCAACCTTATAAAATTGAAAGTCAGTCGACTACAGGTTGATGGATGATTTTTAACCATAATTAATTGTTAAAACTTAGGTAATGGTTCCGATATTTTTCTAAATTATTCAAATAATTACCACTTATTTAATTCCTGCACATGCCTAGAGCCAAGTCCGATAAAGATCGGAAAATCTTTGTGCTGGACACGTCAGTGATCCTATACGCACACAATTCCATTATGAATTTTGCCGAGCACGATGTAGTCATCCCGATTACGGTGCTGGAAGAACTCGATCAGTTCAAAAAGGGCAATGACACCAAAAACTTCGAGGCCCGGGAGTTTATCCGACTATTGGACAAGCTATCGAGGGATCAGATGATCCATGAATGGACTCCGCTCAATGGGAAGACCAAGGGGAACTTCAAGGTCCTGATGAATCCAGACAATAAGGTCAATGCCAACGTGATCTTTGGAGAGGAGAAAAATGACCATAAAATCCTCAATGCCGCACTCTATCTCAAAGAACACGAGACAAACCGGAAGGTCATTTTAGTCTCAAAAGACATCAATCTCCGGCTGAAGGCAAAATCGCTGGAGATTCTTGCTGAGGACTATGAGACAGGAAAGATTAAGAATATCACCGAGCTGGAAAATACAGGCAAGTATATTCTCGAAGATGTAGACCCAGATCACATCAATACCCTTTATGAGGTAGGATTTATCGAAGCCAAATCTGTATTGGGCACTCGAAAGCGAAAGGCCAATGCCTACTATATTCTCAAAAGCAATAAAAACTCCGTGTTGACTTTTTACAATCCGGATGAGAATGTGCTGGAGCGGGTGGATAAAAAACTAGCTTATAATATCAAGCCCAAAAATGCGGAGCAGACCTTTGCTTTGCATGCCATTACCAATCCAAATATCCGATTAGTCTCTATTCAGGGCGTGGCAGGTACCGGAAAGACGCTTTTGGCTTTGGCTGGCGCACTGGAGCAGCGAAGAGATTACAAGCAGATATACCTAGCTCGGCCTATCGTGCCACTTTCCAATAAGGATATCGGATATTTGCCGGGAGATATCAAGTCCAAATTAAACCCCTACATGGAGCCGCTTTGGGACAATTTGAAATTTATCCAAAATCAATACAAGGAGACAGATAAGGAATATCAAAAGATCACCGAGTTGGTCAATCAGGAGAAATTGGTTATTCAACCTCTGGCCTATATCCGAGGTCGTTCTTTATCCAATATTTTCTTCATTGTGGATGAAGCTCAAAACTTGACTCCTCACGAGATCAAGACTATTATTTCCCGGGCCGGTGAAAACACCAAAATCGTTTTCACTGGAGATGTGCATCAAATAGATACTCCATATCTAGACTCACAGTCCAACGGTATGTCCTACCTGATAGACCGGGTCAAAGATCACCCGCTCTATGCCCATATCAAACTGGAGAAAGGGGAGCGGTCTGAGTTGGCTAATCTTGCCAATGAATTGTTGTAATTCTTTCAGCAATTTTGCCCGAATAGGCGGTCTTATAAATTCTTATAGGACCGCTTTTTTTGTGGAATGGAATAAAACAGGTAAAATTTTGTAACCCTGGAAACCCCAAATTTTGTTTGGTGATTTGTCCGTTAGTGATAGAGAAGTGTGCGATTTTGAACACTCATTTTTTAAAAAAGCTTAAAATCATGCATCTGGGGCAATATTTTTCTTTTGGGTCAGTTTTGGCATAAAGGATTGGTACGAAAGGAAACCAATTTACAAAGCCATGACTACTTCAATCTTCACACAAAAAAATATCTGTGCAGCTTTAGGATTGGCGATGGCTGTAACCATTGTCATCAAAGCAAAAGTCGAATCACGACAAACAGAAAATACTGCCCGAATTGAAATTACTAAACCAACTACACAAATGGGCTTAGAAAGTGCCGAGGGTCCTGAAGTCCTTCAGGTAAACATTTACAAGGACAAACGCTCCTCTTTATGGGAGAAATCCTAAAGACAAACTCGTAAGGGTTAATTTGGTTGATTGTTTGGTTAAATAGAAAGAGACGGGCATTGTCCGTCTTTTTTTTATCAATAAAGAGTGATTTTTTATTATTCCTTCACTTCAAATTGAAACTTATCAATTCCTTAAAACCAATAAGCAAATCAATTTTTACATTTGGATTGTGGGAAATAATTTATAAAACAAAAATCCTTTCCCAATTTCAGGGTCTATGCGCCAACTTACCCGATACGTCCAAAGTTACTTTCAAGAGCATTTCCATCCTGGATTTTATCTCAGTGTGACGCTTTTTCTGGGCTTAGGGATTTTTTTCAATTATAGATTTGACTTCGAAAACAGCTTCATTGATTCTTTCCATCAGACATGGACCCAATGGCCCTTGATGTCCATCACTACCATGTTTCCTTTTTTGGTCATTTGTGGACTGCTTTACTTGTTTAATCTAAACCGAAAATGGCTTTTCTCTTCAGAATTTTGGCTTTTATTTTTACTGGCAACTTTACTTATCGGTTTTCAGCGATCCTTTTTTTTACACTATGCAATCGTGGACTTATTTGAGCTTTCAGACCGTCTATTTATCGGAAAATTACTCTGGTATCTGAAGTCCTATGCCATCACCTTGGTTCCATTATTGGTCTTTTATCGATTTTATGAATATCCCCGGGATCCACATGAGTCTTGGTATGGATTAAAGGTAAAAGGCTCCGACTTTCGACCTTACCTTTTCTTGATCCTTCTTGTCTTTGTAGGAATAGGTTTGGCTTCTTTTATTGGAGATCTGACTCGCTACTATCCCCGCTTTGATAAGTCAGGAGGAGATATTTTTGCACAGGGGCATGGGATTCCAGAGTGGATGAGTATTGTGGTTTTCGAATTACTCTATGGTCTCAACTTCCTGAATATTGAGTTTTTCTTCCGGGGGTTTTTGGTCATTGGTTTTGCCAGAATTTTAGGAGGTCACGCAGTGATGGCTATGGTGGGGGCTTATGTTTTCTTACATTTTGGCAAGCCCATGGCAGAATACATTTCTTCGGCGTTTGGAGGCTACATTATCGGGGCATTTGCCTTTTATTCGAAGCGTATTTGGGGAGGAGTGGCTCTGCATGTCGCCTTGGCTTGGAGTATGGAGTTTTTTGCTTGGCTACAGAAGTATTTACACTAAGATCACCCGAAGACTTTTTGGCCCATGAGCACCGATCACCAAGGATTGCTCAATATCTGCTGTCTTGGATGGGCCAGCGATGAAAAGCCCAAATCCCGAATGATCAGCACCGATTCGATCATAGGCCTGATGCATATTGCTGACCAAGTTTTCTTTGGAAAGAATCAAGACCAAATGTTCTGTGATGAAAGGAAGGGCTCGATGGGGTAATTGTGAATCATCCAACCACATCGCTCCGTTTTCAGCTACTCCAAACTGAACTTCCAGTATTGCCAACTCAAGATGATCTAATTGATGTGCATCGTCAGGTAGCTCTTGAGTAGCGTAGGTATGAAAAGGCTCCGAACAGGAAATGATGTGTTGAAAATTGTTACTTGATATCCAGTTTTCAAATTCCTTCTTGCTCAAGATTTCTCCTTTATTGGCCTCAATGGCATTTTTAAATAGTTCTACCAAATCACCTTCTAGCTGAAAGTTTGGGATATCGGGTAAGGCTTTGTTTTCTTTTTGAATACCCCGTATTGAATTCAAGATTTCTTCCCGACTACTCATGTCGATTTCGTTTGTACCATTCCTGAAATGATTCCTTGGGAACTTCTGGGAGGTTGCGACTTTTCCCCCAACTATTCAGGGGATTGTAAATCACGATCTTGGGCAAGCTTTTGATCACTTTTCGCATCAATGATCCCGAAAATTGATAGGCTAGTGGGCTTTTGAATATTCCACTGGCTAATTTCATGGAAAGGCCTTTTCCCACTGCTCCGTGATGTTTGGTGATTTCCTGTCGCCACTCATAGAGTTGCTCATGAATATTGATTTTGACAGGACAGACATCTGAGCAGCTTCCGCAAAGGGTGGATGCAAAGGGCAGCGTGCTATATTTTTTCATGTCTAATCCCGGCGAAAGAATAGAGCCAATTGGGCCGGGGACGGTGCTGCCGTAGCTAAATCCTCCGCTTCTGCGATAAATCGGGCAAGTATTCATGCAGGCTCCACAGCGAATGCATTTCAGCGAATTTTTGAATTTTTCCCTAGCCAACTGACGGGTCCTGCCGTTATCTACGAGCACAAGGTGGATTTCCTTGCCTTCTGCAGGGCTCCTGAAATGGGAGCTGTAATTGGTGATGGGTTGGCCGGTGGCGGATCTGGCCAAAAGGCGTAAGAAGACCCCCAAGTCTTTCCTCCGGGGAATGATCTTCTCGATTCCCATACAGGCGATATGGGTATCAGCCAAATGCACGCCCATGTCCGCATTTCCTTCATTGGTACAAACGAGGAATTCACCTGTCTCGGCAATGCCAAAATTCACCCCGGTGATGGCTACTTTTGCCCCCAAGAACTTCTCCCGCAAATGGAGTCTTGCCGCATTGGTCAGATAAGTCGGGTCCTCATTTCCCTTCTCAGTCTGTAGCTTTTCGTGAAAAAGGGCTGAAATATCCCGTTTCTTCAAGTGAATAGCGGGCATGACAATGTGGCTGGGAGGCTGATGGAGGAATTGAACGATTCGCTCGCCTAGATCCGTATCAACGACCTCAATACCGTGCTTTTCCAGATAAGGGTTCAGATGGCATTCTTCTGTCAAAATGGACTTACTTTTGACGATAGCTTCGCAATTTTTCTCTTGAAGAATTCTCAGTACAATTTCATTGTGCTCTTTCGCATCCTTGGCCCAATGAACTTTGATTCCGTTTTTGAGAGCCTGAGATTCAAACTGCTCCAGATACTGGTCGAGATTAGAAAGCACATTGTCCTTGATGTCTGAAGCGAGGTTTCTGAGTTTTTCCCACTCCGGGATGGACTTGCTGCTTGTGTCCCGTTTGTCTCGAATCATCCAAAGCGTTTCATCATGCCATTGCGAATTGGCTTGATCCTTTAGAAACTCAGCGGCTGCTTTGGGATGGCTCATCGAATAGCTTGATTTAGGATCTCGGCCACATGCATAAACTCCACTTTCTGGCCTTCACGACTTGCAATACCCTGCAGATGCATCAAGCAGGACAAATCCCCACCGGTCAAAACTTCCACCTCATGGGATAGATGGTCCGCCAATCGGTCCTTTCCCATCTGTACGGATAGGGCCTCTTCTGTAATGGCAAATGTCCCTCCAAAACCACAGCATTCATCACTGCGACTTAGTTCGATCCACTCCAATCCATCCAAATTAGTCAAAAGTTGTTTGGCTTTGTTGAAATGGGGGATATTCAATTCAGAACTGGAAGCTAGGCGCAGTCCCCGTAATCCATGACAGGAAGAATGGTATCCCACTTTTTTTGGAAAAGCACCTTTTAAATTTCCGACTTTGAGCACGTCGGTTAAAAACTCTGTCAGTTCAAAAATCTTTTTCTGAATGCTTATGGCAGACATTTCTTTCCCGGGAAGATTGGGGAAATGCTCTTTGACGTGGAGAACGCAACTTCCGGAAGGAGCTACGATGTAGTCAAACTCTTCGAAAAGTTTGATGAAGTGAAGACTCGAACCTTCTGTGTCCCGCTCATAGCCTGCATTAGCCAAAGGCTGTCCGCAGCAGGTTTGGCCGAGGGGATAACTGACTTTACAGCCTAGCTTTTCCAAAAGCTCCAAAGTAGCAATGGCAACTTGAGGATAAAACTGATCCACATAGCAGGGAATGAAAAGGCCAATGTGAGGTTCTTTTTTCATCGTCAGGTAATTCACTTGAATTTAGGGTTTTTAATCCAAGTCAAACCAAGAAAGTGATTTTTCATCAAAATTCATGATTTGAAGTAGTTTGAATTTACATGGCTAGCTTTCCAAAAGATTTTTTTAATCCTAACTTCGACGCCAAAGATTTCCTTAAAATGAAAAAATCACTATTTCTTATTCTATTCCTAGCTTTTGGGATGGGTGCTGCTTTCGCTCAAATCCAAAGCCCTGAGCAGTTTCTCGGCTACAAGCCCGGTGACCGATTCACTCCGCATCATCGGATGGTGGATTATTTCGAGCACGTGGCGGCGAACAATCCCCATATCCAACTGGTGCAATACGGCGAAACCAATGAAAAGCGGCCACTTTTTATTGCAATTCTCTCCAGTCCTGAAAACATGGCCAATTTGGAACAAATCCGGGAAGACAATCTCAAAAGAACCGGAATGCTGGAGGGTACTCCTAGCAGCGCTGTTCCGATCAACTGGATGTCTTTCAATGTTCACGGAAATGAATCCGTGGGGATGGAAGCGGCGATTTCTGCCTTTCATACTTTGGCCGACCCTACTAATGCAAAGTCCCAGGAATGGCTCAAAAATCAGGTAGTGATTATCGACCCCTGCATCAATCCAGACGGACGGGATCGCTATGCCATGTGGTATAATCAGAAGATGAATACCATCTTACAGCCTGACCTTCAGTCCATGGAGCACAATGAGCCTTGGCCGGGAGGAAGAGCTAACCATTATCTCTTTGATCTCAATCGCGATTGGGCTTGGCAAGTACAGGTAGAATCTCAGCAACGCCTCAAAATCTATCACCAATGGATGCCTCAACTCCACTTGGATTTTCATGAGCAGGGAATCAATAATCCCTTTTACATGGCTCCGGCAGCTGAGCCTGTGCATGAGCAGTTGACCGAATGGCAGCATGAGTTTCAGGATATTTTTGGAAAAAACACCGCCAAATACTTCGACGAAATGGGTCGCTTCTATTTCACAAAGGAGCGCTTTGATCTACTTTACCCATCTTATGGCGATACCTACCCCATGTACAATGGAGCTATCGGTATGACCATCGAGCAGGGTGGTAGTGGACGAGC
>LJXT01000067.1 GCA_001314815.1 Algoriphagus marincola HL-49 | reverse complement strand
ACACCGGTTTCAGTTTCCCCATTGATAATTGCCCAATTAATCGGGGCAGCTCCACGATAGTCGGGAAGGAGAGAGGCATGCAGGTTGAAGGTGCCTAAGGGCGGCATGCTCCAGACGGATTCGGGAAGCATTCGAAAGGCCACGACGATCTGAAGATCAGCTTTTAGTTCCCTGAGCTCTTCTTGAAATTCCGGGTTTTTGAGATTGGTAGGTTGAAGGATAGGGAGTCCAAGACGTTCTGCAGCTTGCTTCACTGGCGAACCCACCAATTTCCTTCCCCGACCTTGTGGTTTGTCGGGTGCGGTGATTACTCCGACGATATTCCAACCCGCTTCCACTAGTTTTTCAAGGGCCGGCACCGCAAACTCCGGAGTGCCCATATAAATAATCCTCATTTCCTCTTTTGACTTCAATTCACTTATTTTTTATTTCCTCTTTCCAGCCATTAAAATGACTGGCTATAAAATAAATCATGCCTACGGCATTTGAATTATATTAAATACAAATCAATTACAATTTACTCTTCACTATCTACCTCAACTTTATCTCTCTACTTCCCGCTTCCATCTCCCTACTCCCCACCCACTTACTATTTACTGTTCACTATTTACTTCAATCTCCATGCTCCCCACTTCCAACTTCCCTCTTCCCACTTCCACTCCCCACTCATTCATATAACAAATAAGCTGATCTCATCGCTTTGAAATCTTCCAATCCTGCCTTCCAGCTTTCTCGGATTTCCGACTCGCTTTTTCCTGCCACAATCTGTTTTTTCAGTTCATCTGTGCCGGCAAGGGTGTTGAAGAAATTATTGAAAAAATCTTCCTTCATTCCCGATTTTTGATAGGCATCCAAAATGTATTTTAAAGTAAAGTGATGGTCTAATGACTCTCCGCGTAGATCCACTCCATAGCAAAGCTTGTCTTGATGGGGAGGTGTTTTGGACATTCCATCTATGCTGACTGGAGTGAAGGTAAAGTCTCCAAACTTTGGGTCCGGGTAGCCATACATCTGAAAGGGTTCATAGGTACCTCTACCCAATGACATGACGGTACCTTCAAAAAAACAGGTGCTAGGGTAGAGTTTGATAGCTAAATCACTGGGTAGGTTGGGGGAAGGTTTGATGGGAAGATTGTAGGCTTGCTCATGAGTCCAATTAGCCACAGGAATTACTTCCAAATCAGCTTTGATTCCGCCTTTTAACCACTTTTCCCCATTGATCATTTGCGCGAGCTCACCTACGGTAAGTCCATGAACAACCGGGATGGGATGCATTCCCACAAAAGATTCAAAACCCGGCTTTCGGATCGGGCCATCCACATAGCCTCCATTTGGATTGGGACGATCAAAAATGATGATCTTTTTGCCTTGCTCAGCACAGGCTTCCATTACGTAATGCATGGTACTGATGTAGGTGAAAAAACGGGTCCCTACATCTTGCAGGTCAAAGATGATCACATCCAAATCTTGAATTTGATCCGCTGCTGGTTTTTTATTGTTTCCATAGAGTGAGATAATCGGCAGCCCGGTTTTTTGGTCTATGCTATTGTCCACTTTTTCTCCGGCATCGGCGGTACCCCTAAAACCATGCTCAGGTACGAAAACCTTTTTCATTTGAACGCCATTTTCAAGCAGAAAATCCACGATATGTTTGTTGTCGGATTGGGGAAGAATGGAGGTCTGATTTCCAACCAAGCCAACTTTTTTCCCCTCCAGCATGGGAAGGTATAATTCGTGTCGCTCAGCACCAGTTAGTACCTGAGCAAAAAGTGAAGTGGAGCCAAGACTGATTGATAGAATCAAAATTGACAAAAAACCGAATTGGATTAATTTTTTCATCTTCTTCATGCTAATTTGCGCTGTGTCTTCACAAATTAAACCACTCTGTTGAACCTTTCCTATTTCATTGCCAAAAGAATCAGTTTTAGCCGGACAGGCGGTTTTTCTGCGACGATTCATAAAATCGCTGTGGGAAGTTTGGGAATTGGAATATCCGTTTCCATTCTAGCATTCATGATTTTGGGAGGCTTTCAAAAGACGGTTTCGGATAAGGTATATGGATTCACGGGGCACTATCAGGTGCAGCGCTTTACGATGAGCAATTCCTTTGAGGAAAACCCTTTTTCCCTAAAACCCAACTATCCTCAGACTTATCTAGACATCCCGGAAATTCAACGAGTGCAACAAGTAGCTCATAAAGCTGCACTGATGAAAGGGGAAGAGGAAGTGGAAGGTATCTTGATGAAAGGGGTTTCCAGCGACTTTGATACCTTGGGTTTCCGAGAATACATGGTTGAAGGACGATTTATAACCATTCCGGAGACCGGCACATCCAATGAGATTGTGATCAGTAGGTTTTTGGCCAATCGTCTGCTTTTGGAGGTAGGAGACAGGATTCTGCTATACTTTGTCCAAGACCCACCACGCTATCGTCGGGTGGAAGTTGTGGGGATCTATGAGACTTTTTTGGAAAACTTTGATCAAAAAATCATCATCGGAGAGCTTCAAACCATTCGCAATTTGAATGGATGGGATGAAGATCAGGTAGGAGGCTTGGAGATCTTTTTGGAAGGTCAGCCAAGCCAAGCGCTTACCCGCTCGATAGAGAATGTCCTGGAATTAGACTTGAAATTAATTCCCTCAGATGATAAATATTTGGAGATTTTTGACTGGCTTAAGTTGCTGGATACCAATGTGTACGTATTCTTGATTTTAATTGGTTTTGTAGCCGTTTTCAATATGGGGGCTATCCTTTTTATCCTGATTATGGAGCGAACACAGATGATCGGATTGTTGAAAGCCTTGGGAGCCAGGGATCTTCAGATTCGGAAAATATTCTTTTGGAATGGAATGCGGATTTTAGGTCGTGGACTTTTGATTGGGAATTCCCTGGGATTGGGCATTGGGGTCTTGCAATACTATTTCCACCTCATCCCGCTCAATCCTGAAAATTATTACATGAGTTATGTGCCGATAGATTGGAATTGGCCTGTATTTATCGGACTGAATATTGGGATCACGATTTTGACTGCTTTGGTGCTGTGGATTCCAGTGATTGTTATTTCACGGGTAAACCCGATTCAGTCCATTCGCTTTGATTGAGTTGGTAGGGAGAAAAAATACTCTTGATTTTCATCCAAATCACGCCAAAAACCGCTTCTTTGAAAATTCCCTTGCTCATTTTGGAGGTACCTCTCGTTCGGTCTGTAAAAATGATTGGGACTTCTTTGATTTTGAAACCTAGCTTCCAGGCGGTGAATTTCATTTCAATTTGAAAAGCATAGCCGATGAATCGAATTTCATCCAATTTTATACCTGCCAAAACACTTCGGTGATAGCATTTAAATCCAGCCGTCGAATCACTGATCGGTAATCCCGTGATAAAGCGAACATAGACTGAGGCGAAATAGGACATAAGCACCCGTCCAATAGGCCAGTTGACCACATTTACTCCCGTGATATACCGACTTCCAATGGCCATGTCAAATCCTTCCTCAGCACATGCTTGGTACAATCTGATCAAGTCTTTGGGATCATGGGAGAAATCCGCATCCATTTCAAAGATATAGTCGTAGCCATGAGACAAGGCCCACTTGAATCCCGTGATGTAGGCAGTCCCTAAGCCTAATTTCCCCTTTCGCTCGATCAAATGTAGACGACCATCAAAATCCGTCTGTAAGCCTTTGACCAACTCTCCTGTGCCATCTGGAGATCCATCATCGATGACGAGTAGTTCGAAATGACCATCCAAATTCATCACGGTGCGAACCATGTCCTGAATGTTTTCGGACTCGTTGTAGGTAGGAATGATGACCAGCTTACGGTGTTTCATAGGTAGAGCAAAGCCCAAAAGTAATTCTTCGAGGCGATTTTTGAAGAACGGTCCGTACAAAATATCGTTAAAGTGTACTTTTGGGCAAAATTTTATCATGCAAAAGAAAATCGGAATCGTCAGTTACGTATCTACAGGGGCCTATGATGACAATACTATCGATGAGGACCAGATATTATCCAAGACACTTTCAGACTTAGGTTTTGACAATGAAATCATGCCTTGGTCGGACCCAAAGGTAGATTGGGCTCAATATGATGCTTTGTTGATCAAATCTGTATGGGATTATTTCGATTACTATCCGGAGTTTTTGGAGTGGATGGATCGAATGGAGTCGCTGAAAATCCCGGTTTTTAATGATCTGAAAACTATCCGATGGAACAGTAGCAAAACTTACTTGCTGGAAATGGAGAAAAAAGGCTTTCCGGTAATTGCCGGAGTGCTTTTGGAAAAGGGAAGTACTTTTGATCCAAAAACTGTAATCGATGACTTGGCGGTAAAAGAGTTTGTCATCAAGCCATTAGTCAGTGGGGGAGCAAAGAATACTTTTCGACTGGATTTAGAAAAAGCAATTGCGCAGCAAGATCAAATTCAAGGTCTACTGGAGACTGAAGCATTTTTAGCACAGCCTTTTGTGAAGGAAATAGCTGAGGTAGGAGAGTATTCATTGATATTTTTCGGTGGGAAATTCTCCCATGCTGTTTTGAAAACTCCAAAGAAGGAAGATTTCCGCGTGCAGCACTATTTCGGGGGTACAATTCAGGAGATTGATCCCGATGTGGCCATGCTTGAATCGGCTACAAGTTTTGTTAAGAATTTTGCTTCCGAATCGCTCTATGCCAGAGTAGATGGCGTGATGCGAGATGGTGTATTTTACCTGATGGAGCTAGAGCTGATTGAGCCGTATTTGTTTTTGGGACTGAGTGAAAAAGCCATGCCCAATTACCGAGCTGCAATCCGATCAAAATTGGCTTAAGAGCAGAGATCCAAATGACTTTGGGCATAGTCCGAACCCTTGGAGGCAGCCTGCTGAATGTAATTGCATCCTTCAGTTTTTCCCAATTGAGCTAGGCAAATGCCTTTCTTACCCAATGCCTCTGTGTGGTTTGGATCGGTCTTAAGTACTGCATCAAAGTCCTCCAAAGCCCATTCTAGATAGCCCGCACGCATCAAAGCAAAACCTCTATTGTAGCGTCCTACCATATTGTTGGGCTCTAAATTTACATAGGTATTGAAGGAAGCCGCGCAACCCAGCACATCCCCTCGAAAGGCTCGAGCCATTCCGGTGTAAAAGTGAAGTTGAGGGTGCTTTTCGTTGAGTTCTTTAGCTTTAAGGAAAAACTCTTCCGCAAGGGTGTAATTTTCATTCATCAAAAGGGCCCTGCCTAAGTGATAGAGGATATTAAAATCCTCTGCATCGGTTTTGGCTGCACGAAGAAGCCATAATTCAGCTTCTTCATACTTCTTTTGATTAAAAAGGATGATCCCAATTCCAGCATAAGCCTGGGCATATTTATTATCAAGCTGAATGATGCGTTCGTAATCCTCCATGGCACCTGAAATATCACCCAATTCTTCTTTGGCCCGGGCTCGGAGGTGAAATGCTTTGACATCGGTCACATGAAAAAAGAGGTAGGCATTCAGGGAAGAAATAGCCTCTTCGTAGCGTTTTCCGTCAAATAGTTCTTCAGCTTCATAAAGTTCTGATCTGCAGGAGCTAAAAAATACCAAGACCGATAGTGTGAGAATAGTTTTAAAATTTCGTAGCATACCGAAATAAACAAAAAAAATATGGATTTGAAAAAGCAGGACTGCTAATTCAAATCCAAATTTATGTTAATAGCTTATTTACCTTCCAGTTATGGGAGTGTCAACTCTTTTTCAAAGCACTCCTTTGGTACTTGGTAATTGATTGATGTTTCTAGGGTCCCGCATGACAGCCATTTTGATAGCTCTAGCAAGGCCTTTGAAGATTGCTTCGATTTTGTGATGCTCATTTTCTCCCTCTACTCTGATGTTCAGATTGCACTTGGCAGTGTCTGAGAAGGATTTGAAGAAGTGGTAAAACATCTCTGTGGGCATATCACCGATTTTCTCACGCTTGAATTCAGCTTCCCAAACCAACCAAGGTCTTCCTCCGAAATCGATAGCTACCTGAGCCAAGGCATCGTCCATGGGCAATAGGAAACCGTAGCGATAGATTCCTTTTTTGTCTCCCAAGGCCTTCAAATAAGCTTCTCCCAATGCTAAGGCAGTGTCCTCAATGGTGTGATGTTCGTCAATGTGAAGATCACCCTTCACTTGAATCTCCAAGTCAGTTGAACCATGCTTGCCAAGCTGCTCCAACATGTGGTCGAAAAAGCTCAAGCCCGTATTAATCTTGCAGTAACCAGTTCCATCCAGATTTAAATTGATTTCAATATCGGTTTCACTGGTTTTTCGACTGACAGTTGCCTTTCGTGAAGGCATTTTCAAGAAGGTGTAAATCTCGTCCCAATCCTTGGTAGAAAGCGCGGCTCTGGGTTCATGCTCTCCTATGAAGATGGCTTTGGCTCCTAAGTTCTCAGCTAGTTGAACGTCGGTCAATCTGTCACCGATTACATAGGAATTCTCCAGATCGTATTCATCTGAGAAGTATTCCTGAAGCAATCCAGTCCTTGGTTTGCGTGTCGGTGCATTTTCATGCTCAAAGGTCTTATCTACGTGTACGGCATCAAAGGTGATGTTCTCCTGCTCAAGGGTTAAGAGCATTTTGAACTGTGCCGGCCAAAAGTCCTTTTCGGGGAAAGAGTCCGTTCCCAAACCATCCTGATTGGTCACCATGACTAGATGAAAGTCTGTTTCCTCCGCTATTTTTCGAAGGTTTGAGATGGCTTTCGGGATAAACTCCAGCTTTTCCAAGCTGTCGACCTGAAAGTCAGTGGGTGGCTCCTTGATGATTGTCCCGTCCCGGTCTATGAAAAGCACTTTCTTTTTCATCTGTTTATTTTTGATTATCAATGGTCATTATTTCTTCAAACCTTGCGCTCTTAATATTGCCTGCCCTCCGTGAGGCGGGCTTCGTCGCTTTCAAGGATGATTGGTTCTCCGTTTTGAGTGAGGTCTGCTCCTTTTGATGACGGGTTGGAAAATTTTCAAATTAAGATCAGTTGGTTACAAAAGTTTTGTCGTTCATGCCTACGGCATTTCATGAAATCTGTAGCCTACAATTTCCAGCCATTGAAATGGCTGGCTAGTTAATGATTCATGCCTACGGCATTTCGATAAACAAAACTTCTCAAATCAAAACGTCATCTAGTTTTGTGCATTATCCCAAATCTTAATCCTCGCGATGGCGGAACAAACACCAATGTCCATGTAACTCCCGACAAGACAATTGGAAAGAACAAAGCATCCTTTCCTAATTCGATAGAATGCCAATTTTCAAATCTTTAAATTTTTCAATTTTCCAATTTTAATTAAAGCTTCAATAAATGCCTCATTTTCACTTCTTGTCCCCACTGAAATTCGGAGACAGTCTTCACATAAAGTGACCTTGGCACGATTTCTTACAATGATCTTTTCCCCAATGAGATCCTCATAAACCTGATTTGCATGAGGAAGCTTCACCAAAAGGAAATTAGCATGAGAAGGATGGATTTTCTCTACGAATGGAAGCTTTTTCAGCTCCAATTCCAAGAAATCCCGCTCTGCCAAAATCTCTTTGATCATCAGGTCAACCTTTCCTTTATCTTTCAAGGCATGGAGAACAGTATCCTGAGTCAGTCCTGAGATGTTGTAGGGAGGCTTGATTTTATTCAGTATCCGGATGATTTCTTCACTTCCAAAAGCCATACCCAGTCTAAGCGAAGCCAATCCCCAGGCTTTGGAGAAAGTTTGCATCACGAGTAGGTTAGGATAGTTCTTCAATTCGGTAGTAAAGCTAGGTTCATCACTGAAGTCAATATAGGCTTCGTCTACCACGACCAGTCCGGGGAAGTTTCTCAAGAGGAAGTAAATATCTTCCCGCTTCACCTTATTCCCGGAAGGATTATTGGGAGAGCAGATGAATAAAATCTTCGAATGTTGATCTGCGGCCTCCAATATCTTCAAGGGCTGAAGTTGGAAGTCAGCCGTCAGGCTCACTTTTCGAACTTCCACATCATTGATATTGGCGCTGACCTCATACATGCCATAAGTAGGGGGAAGGAGAATCACATTGTCCTTTCCGGGGTTGCAAAAGGCACGAAAGAGTAGGTCTATGGCCTCATCCGAACCATTTCCCAGAAATATTTGCTTGGGATCGACTTCCTTGATAATGGACAGCTCCTCTTTTAGGCTGGCCTGATAAGGGTCTGGGTAGCGATTGAAGTTTTCTTGGGTCACCGAGCCAAGCGGATTTTCATTGGCATCCAGAAAGATTCCCTCTTTGCCACTGTACTCATCTCGTGCAGAAGTATAGGGCTTCAAATCTTTGATGTGAGGCCTAAGCAATGAATTTAGATCAAATGACATTACTTATTATTTTTGAGTGAGTTAAGCCTAACGGTAACAGCGTTTTTGTGTGCATGAAGAAGTTCATTTTCTGCCATCACTTCTACCGTGGGACCGATATTTTCGATTCCTTCGGGAGAAAGTTTTTGATAGGTGATTTTCTTGACAAAACTGTCCAATGAAACTCCGCTATAGTTTCGGGCATAGCCATAGGTAGGGAGTGTGTGATTGGTGCCGGAGGCATAGTCACCCACAGATTCGGGAGTATATTTCCCGATGAAAATAGACCCTGCATTGACGATTCCTTCCACAGCCTCTTCTTCATTTTCCACGCTTATGATCAAGTGCTCCGGCGCGTAGAAATTGATCAAATCCAGCGCTTCCAGAAGATCTTTGACTACAATAGCAACGGAATTATCCAGTGATTTTGCTGCAATATCTTTTCTAGGTAGTACTTCCAATTGTACGTCTATTTCTTTAAGTACTTTTTTGGCGAACTTCTGACTATGGGTTACCAATACTACTTGGGAGTCCACGCCATGTTCCGCCTGACTGAGAAGGTCTGCGGCTACGAATTCTGCAGGCGTACTATCATCTGCATAAACCAAAACTTCTGAAGGTCCCGCAGGCATATCGATAGCTACTCCATATTTGGTTGCTAGTTGCTTGGCTGCAGTCACAAATTGATTGCCCGGGCCGAAGATTTTATCTACTTGCGGAACGGTCTCGGTCCCAAATGTCATGGCGGCAACCGCCTGTGCCCCTCCAACTTTGACGATTTTATGGATTCCGATCAAATCCGCTGTGTAGATGATGGCTGGGTGAACCTTGCCTTCTACATTGGGTGGAGTGCAAAGCACAATTTCCCTGCATCCGGCTATTTTGGCAGGGACACCAAGCATGAGTACTGTGCTGAAAAGTGGTGCCGTACCTCCGGGAATATAGAGTCCTACCCGTTGGATGGCGACACTCTTTCGTCGGCAAACTACTCCTGGCATTACCTCCTCGATCAGTTCCGGAGCCTCTTGAGCTTGATGAAAACGCTCAATATTTGCTTTTGCCTTTTGGATGGCTTCTTTGAGTTCAGGGCTCAGCTGATCAGCAGCTGCTTTGATCTCAGACTGCGGAACCAGCAGGCTGTCCAACTCCACATGGTCAAACTCATAGGCATATTTGATCAATGCCTTATCTCCATTCCGCTTTACTTTCCGGAGGATAGGCTTGACGATTTTATTGATTTGCTTGGTCTTGAATACAGGTCGCTCAACCGCCTTCTTCCAAACTTTCTCTTCAGGATTGACGAGTATGTTCATCAGCTTTTTGTTTTAATGCTTGCTAATTGATCAAATTACCATTTTCTCGATTGGAACTACCAAGATGCCTTCAGCTCCAGCAGTACGCAGTTCTTCGATATTTTCCCAAAATTGGTCTTCACTGATCACTGAGTGAACAGATGACCAGCCTTTTTGTGCTAAGGGAAGTATGGTTGGGCTGCGCATTCCTGGAATCAGGCTGATGATTTTATCCAGTGATTCATTGGGCGCATTGAGAAGGACGTATTTGTTGCTTTTTCCTTTTTGAACGGCATTGATTCGGAAAAGTAGCTTTTCCACAATTTCTTTCTTCCAATCAGCCAAATCCTTATTAGCTATCAATACTGCCTCACTGTTGAAGATTTCCTCAACTTCTTTCAGTCCATTCATCATCAAGGTAGAGCCGGAGCTCACAATGTCGCAAATCCCTTCAGCAAGCCCTATGCTTGGAGCAATTTCAACAGATCCGCTGATTTCATGGATTTCTGCGTTGATATTCTTTTTCTGAAGGTAACCTCCAAGAATTTTTGGATAAGAAGTAGCAATGTTCTTTCCTTCGAAATAGTCAATTCCAGGATATTTTTCTCCTTTTGGAATAGCTAATGAAAGCCGGCATTTCGAGAAACCCAACTTTTTTAGTGTTTCTACTTCCTTGTTCTTTTCTACGAGTTCGTTTTCGCCAACTATTCCCAAGTCAGCAACCCCATCAGAAACATAGCCTGGGATATCGTCATCCCGAAGGAATAAAAACTCAATTGGGAAATTGGTGGAGGTGGATTTTAATTTTCCGGTTCCATTATAAAATTTGATGCCACACTCTTTAATCAACTTCAATGAATCTTCAGAGAGTCTACCGCTTTTTTGGACGGCTATACGGATAATTTTTTCCATGAATAAATTTACGCTAAGAAATGTAATGATTGTGTAAAATGGTGGTGAAAGGCCGAATCCCTATCATCAGCGTCACCGGGTGGGGTGTTTGTAATATTCCTCTCAAGAGGAATGATGGAAATGATGCACATGAACCTGAAAGGCATGTGAATAAAAATAAGCGCTATGTGCTTTGGAGTAATTCATTTCGAATTCAAAGTTAACCACCGATTCAAAACATACAAAGCTTGATATAGTTTTCTGCAAGATTAATTTTTTGATGGTTTCCAAGGACCATAAATGGCCTCCCGAAAATCATGGTGGAGTCCAATTCCATCGTAGGGGGTTAATTGAACAAATAAAATAGCGATTAACTCATTGGTTGGATCGACAAAAAATAGGGTACTGAGCGCTCCATCCCAAAAGAATTCTCCGACTACCCCCGGATTCTCTTCCGGACCTTGGGGAGCAGCTGTTCGGACGGCAAAATCAATCCCAAAACCTATCATACCCTTGCTTGGGAGCCAAGATCGCTTGTCCTCCGGGATGGAATCGGGTAGATGATTGGTAGACATCAATTGAATAGTCTCTGGCTTAAGGACGGTTTTCTCTTCATGCTTTCCCTCATTGAGGAGCATTTTGGCAAATTTTAAATAATCATCTATCGTGCTGCTCAGCCCAAATCCTCCGGGTGTCAAAGGCCATTTGTTGTAGCTAAATCGATATGCAATCGAATCATTTTGTCTTTCAACTCCACCTTCTTCGGTTTTTTGGTAAACGGCAGCCATTCGATCCCGGTAATTTTCTGGGACGAAATACATGGTTTCATTCATATCAAGGGGATCCAGAATGTTTTCCCTCACAAATTGCTCATAAGGAACTCCGGTCACTTTCTCCACCAAATAGGCCTGCATATCTACGCACAGTCCATATTCCCACTGAGTGCCCGGTTCAAACCAAAGTGGAGTACTCCCGATTTTGGCAGCCATGTCACTCAGTGTATTGTTGAAGTTCCGAGCATCCTTTTCGGCCATGACTTCGCTGAGGCCGGGAATATTGTCTCGATTGGGAAATCCGGCGGTATGTCTGGTGATATCCCGTACCGTGATGGATCGCTGGGCTTCCGTCAAAATCATTTTCCCGTTTTCATCTACCCCTTGATATACCTTCATATCAGCGAATTCGGGGAGGTATTTTTCCAGTGGGTCGTCGAGTTTAAAGAGCCCTTGCTCATGAGCCTTCATCAGCGCTGCACCGGTGATAGGCTTAGTCATGGAGTAAATTTGCACCAATGTTTCTCGGCTCATTTTACGCTTAGCCTCTTTGTCTGCATATCCCAATGCATTGAAATAGCGCTCTTGCCCTTTTTCGAAAATCAGGGCAGATATTCCAGCAACTTTTCCCTGAGATACGAAAGCCTCAAGTGTTGAATCCAGTCGGAATTGGGCTGCCTCGTCAAAAATCAATTCCTCTTGTTTTTTTGAATTTTGACAGGAGAAAATCAACAGGGAGAGTATGAAAATAAATAGGGGATGACTAGTTTTCATAGCTAAATGTCTGGATTGGGAAAGAAATTTAGGGAAAATGTCGCTAGACTTTGTTCCGCCATCTTTTTATTCCATCAATGGCAAATTGGGCAATGGCTTCGTATCCAATGTCGGATGGATGAACTCCATCACTGGCAAAAAACTCCGGGCTAAGCTTCAGGTCGATTTCTTCAAAAATAATATTGGGGTATATTTCTTTGATTTCTTCCATTTTTTTGGTCAAAAAAGTCCGCTGATTTCGGAGGAAAAACTGCATACGGGTAGAAAAGGCAGGGAAATTATTGACCGGGGGGATGGCTGCCAGATAGATCCATTCCGGGGAAAAGTTCTTCTGGAAATGATTGATGATTTCTTCAAGTAGGTTTTTGTACTTGGTTGGTTCGGTAAGTCTAAAGCAGTCATTGGCTCCCAAAAAAAGAAAAACTCCCTTTACATGACCATTGAGACTACTGATCTCTTCCCCAAACTCATTGAAAAAATCTTTGACTTGTAAGCCGTTTTTACCCAGATTAATCACTTGGTAGTCTTGAGCAAAATGAAGGCTGATTTGTCCAGCGAGCGTCTTTTCGGGTTTGCTAGCTCCAACACCTGCCGCAGTTGATTCACCAAAAATCAATAGTTTTTTGTCGCCACTTCCTAAAATCAAATGATTGCTTTGAGCAGGGGGGATGGGTTTGATTTTTCGAATAGCCTTAGCCTCAGCAATCAGAAAAGGTAAAAAAGGAAAAAGTCCTGCCTGAAAAAGTCGATAGGAAAGCATGACTTAGCCTCCTGATTTTTTGGCTCGATATCCTTGCTCGGTTAGAATTTGCAGGACCTTATCACGATGATCTCCCTGAATTAAAATTTCACCCTCTTTTGCTGAGCCGCCTACACCACATTTGGATTTGAGCGTTTTTCCGAGCTCCTTCAAATCATCCTCTGATCCAACAAATCCAGACACCAACGTCACTTGCTTTCCCCCTCGGGCTTTCTTGTCCAGCATGACTTTTAGATTCTGCTGCTGAGGAGGGAGGGTCTCCGATATTTCTTCTGAGTCGTAATTGAAATCAAAATCCGATGAGGTGGAATAGACTACGCCGTCTCGCTTTTTCCAATCGTTATTTTTTCTTCCCATGGTTTAAAATTAAAAAAGCCTGCTGATATGCAGGCTTTAGGTACTGTCTTTTTTAAGAATTAATCTTCCACTCGAAGCGTCCAAACAGGCCGCTTGGCATGATTGACTACATCTTCAGCGATGCTGCCGGTGATTAGATGCAGGAAGCCTGTACGCCCACTAGTGGCCATAGCTATTAAATCTGCATCTATATCCTCAGCAAACTCGATGATGCCATTTTCCTCTGAAGTAGAATTGTAAACCTCAGCTTTTACATTTTCAAAGCCAAATTCCTTAGCAAAGCGCTTAATTCTTGAAATTGATTCTCGGGTGGTTTCAAAGTTTCCGGGAGTATTGACAATCACCAAGTAAACCTCAGCTCCGAAAATATGCTGCAACCTTTTCAGTCGCGCTGCGATTTCGGCAGAATTCTTCCTGAAGTCACTTGCGAAGACGATTTTTTTCAAATCAGATGGATTTACCCGGGACTTGATGGTGACGACTGGGCAGCGAGCGGTCCGGACTACTTTTTCGGTATTTGATCCGATCAATACTTCTTCCAGACCCGAAGATCCTTTGGATCCCATGACCACTAAATCAGGATCCTCTTCCAAAATAGAAGACTGAATACTCTTGAAAGCATTACCAAGTTTGATGGTGCTTTTAAAGGCATAAGGTTTATTCTGATGAGCAGCTTCTAAATCACTCAGCTGTTTTTTTCGCTTGTCCATGAGTTCTACGAAAAATATCTGATTTTCTATATCTCCCATCATTTCACCTCCGCCCATGGTTCCCAAACTTGTGGTAGCGGGAATCTCTAAGACGTGAAGAACCTCTATGGAAACATTG
This sequence comes from Algoriphagus marincola HL-49, assembly GCA_001314815.1. Taxonomy (GTDB): domain Bacteria; phylum Bacteroidota; class Bacteroidia; order Cytophagales; family Cyclobacteriaceae; genus Algoriphagus; species Algoriphagus marincola_A. Next base: position 7,202 of record LJXT01000067.1, on the reverse strand, counting down.
TCGAGTTTACTGGCAAAAGCCAAAGTAAAATCCAACGCGTTTTGGGCTTCCTCTGAAAAATCAAAAGGTACAAGTACTTTAGTCATGGTTTTTGGATTAATGTTTTATGCCAAATTAGCATAATTTCCTTAGCAAAAAAGGACTTTTGTCAGCTTTCATGTGCATATAATTTGATTTTCAAAGGCCACATGGAATCTCGTAGGAATTCCCCGATCCATCGGGGTATCCCGGTGTGTGTCGCTTGCGAAGTGCCTGTCTCCTTTTGGCAGGCTCGATTTCAAAAAAGCAATAAGCCCACACCCAAAAGGATGACCCAAAGCAAGGTGCTCAATGCCATTTTTTTCAGAAATGGATCTGTTTCTTTCGGGTTTTTGGCTTTTTGTACTCCCAATCCAATCGGAATCATTACAGCTAATGCTAAAATTGAAAGTAATCCACTATAGGCTCCAGTGCTTAGGATAAAAATCATCAAAAGGACATACCCGCCTACTATCAAGTTCCAGTTGTAATTCACGGCAGCTTTTCTGCCAATTCGAACAGGAATGGATCGTTTTCCTGCTTTTTGATCGGATTCGATATCCCGGATATTATTAATGTTCAAAACAGCTGTGCTGAAACATCCCAAGGATCCGCCGATAAAAAATACGGGCCAGTTCAGCTCTAAGCCATGGAGAAAATACGTTCCAGCCACTCCCAAAATTCCGAAAAACAGAAACACCGATAAATCTCCCAACCCTACATAGCCGTATGGATTTCCTCCCGAGGTGTAGGAAACAGATGCCCAAATGGCTAAAATTCCTAATCCCAAGAATACACTAAATAAGATCCAATCATTCAATGCCAGGTAGATCAGGCTGATTCCCGAAATGAATGAAAGCATCCCAAAAAAGTACATGGCTCTTTTCATTTCGGGCAAAGTGATCAGCCCAGACTGAACTGCTCTTACAGGTCCTTCTCGCTCCTGGGAATCAGCTCCGTGGACAGTATCTCCGTAGTCATTGGATAAGTTGGAGAGGATTTGTAGAAAAATAGTGGTTAGGGAAGCCAGAATCAGAATTTCCCATCTAAAAATGCCGTAGTAAGCGGCTAGGATTGATCCGGCAAAAATACTGGCCAAGGCCAAAGGTAAAGTACGAAGCCTGACTGCATGCAGCCAGGCTTCTTTTTTTGTTGTAATGGAGTGCTTCACTAAGATTCTGAATTAAGCTCCTACCAATGCTAAGATATCCTCATCCAATGGAGCAACGGATGATGGGAAGAATTTTTCCAATTCTCCTTTTTCATTGATATAGTACTTGCAGAAATTCCAAGTCGGCTCTTGGTTGTTCCAGCCGTTCAGCTTTTCGTAGGAAAGCCATCGGTATAAAGGATGTTTATCAAATCCCTTCACAGATATTTTTTCAAAAACCGGGAAAGTCACCCCGTAATTTGCAGAACAAAATTCTTTGATTTCCTCGTTCGAACCAGGCTCCTGACCTCCAAAGTTATTGGCAGGGAAGGCAAGGATTTGGATTTTGTCTCCAAAGTTTTCGTGCAGTTCTTGCAAAGCTGCATATTGAGGAGTGTAGCCACATTTAGATGCTACATTGACCACAAGGATTTTCTTACCCTTAAACTGCTCAAAGTCTACCTCTTTACCATCCAGGTCTTTCAATTTGAAATTGTAAAATTCTGATTCCATTGTTTTTGTATTTACGGGTATCATTCCAGCCTGAAGATTTTCAGGTCTTTCTAGAGTTCGGCCACAGGACAGGACGCCAAGGGCAAAAATGAAGGTTAGAAGCTTTTGCATATTACATTCGGTCTGGTACTTGAATACCCAGTAAACCCATCCCTTTTTTGATTGTTTGGGCGGTCAATGAAGAAAGTGCAACTCGAAAGGCTACGAGTTCGGGTTTTTCCTCAGCAAAAATCTGCTGATCCGCATAGAAGCGATTATACTCCTTAGCCAATTCAAAGAGGTAATGCGCTATGATAGAAGGTGAATACTCTTCCGCGGCTAGTCGGAGTTTGTTTTCAAATTCATTCAACAAATAAATCAAATCAGATTCAGACTGGGCCACAGAGCCGATTCCTGCGAAATCTGCTTTTTGATAGTCTACTCCAATCTGATCGGCCTTGCGCAGGATGGAGGCAATCCTAGCATGGGAATATTGGACAAATGGCCCGGTAAATCCCTGAAATTCGATGGATTCCTGCGGATTGAAGAGCATTCGTTTTTTCGGATCCACTTTCAGAAGAAAATATTTCAAAGCCCCAAGTCCTAGAATCTGATAAAGCTCTTCTGCTTGCTCTGCACTGAATCCCTCAATTTTTCCTAGTTCCTTGGTGTGTTTTTCAGCAGTATCGACCATTTCCTGCATCAAGTCGTCTGCATCTACGACTGTCCCTTCCCGGGATTTCATTTTCCCTGTAGGCAAATCTACCATACCATAGGAGAGATGATACAAACCTTCGCCATAAGGACGGCCTAGTTTTTTGAGGATTTTGAAAAGCACATCAAAGTGGTAATCCTGCTCATTTCCGACCACATAGACAGACTTATCTATATGGAAGTCCTCATATTTCAAATCAGCCGTACCCATGTCCTGAGTGATGTAAACCGAAGTGCCATCACCTCTAAGAACCAACTTTTCATCAAGCCCTTCATCAGTCAGGTCTACCCAAACGGAATTATCCTCTTTCTTGAAAAAGACGCCTTTTTGCAAACCCTCCTCGACGATGTCTTTTCCAAGTAAATATGTATCAGATTCGTAGTAAAACTTGTCGAATTGCACACCCATTTTTCGATAGGTCTCATCAAAGCCTGCGTAGACCCAAGTATTCATCTGCTTCCAAAGCGCGACGGTTTCCAGATCATTTGCTTCCCACTTTCGGAGCATTTCCTGAGCTTCGAGTAAGATAGGGGCATTTTTTTTGGCAGCATCCTCTGTCTGCCCTGATGCTACCAGTGCCTTGATCTGATTTTTGTACTCTTTATCAAAAAGAACGTAATATTTCCCGGCAAGATGATCTCCCTTCAGTCCGGATGATTCAGGAGTTTCTCCATTTCCAAATCGGAGATAAGCGACCATGGACTTGCAAATGTGAATTCCCCGATCATTCACCAGATTGGATTTGATCACTTCATAGCCATTCGCTTCCAGAATTTGAGCGACCGAATAGCCCAAGAAGTTATTCCTTAAATGTCCGAGGTGAAGGGGTTTGTTGGTATTGGGGGAGGAATATTCCACCATGACCCGCTTTCCATTGGAAGGCATTTGACCTCGGGAAGAGTTTTGGTAGATTTTTGTAAAAAGGTCCAACCAAGAACTTTGATCGAGTACAAGATTCAAGAAGCCCTTGACCACATTGAAGCCTGCTACTTCTTTGACATTTTCCTGAAGGTATTCACCAATCAAAGTCGCGGTATTTTCAGGAGTAGTTCTAGAAATTTTCAAATAGGGAAAAACCACAAAAGTATAGGTGCCCTCAAATTCCTTTCGGGTTGGGGCCAATGCCAAATCTTGACTTTCTATCGAATGATTGAAGATATTTTGGAAGGCAAGTTGAATGCCTTTTTGGATGTTTTCTTGAATGGTCATGCTAGGTTTTTCGCAGTGAAATAAGCTGAATCGGTATTAAATTTCGATGGGCAAATTTAAGACTGCTCCAGAAATAATTCAGTTTTCTGGATTTTTATCTGTCGCCGTCTGGATTTATTTTGAATAAATGCCTTAGAAATTATCTACAAGTGATTTGGTGGTGACTTCCAAGACTTCAAAAGCATTTTCAGCCATGGTGTTTTCTGTGTCCAAGGTAGGGTTGACTTCTACAATTTCCCAGCAGCAGACGCGCTTGTCTTTGATGAGTTCAGCATTGAGTTCGATGGCCTCTTTCACAGTAAGGCCATCCGGAACAGGAGTACCGGTGCCTACTGAAATGGAAGAGTCCAGACTATCCACATCAAAGGAAATGTAAATCTGATCACAATCTTTCAGTTTTTCCAAGCTTTGCTTTGCCACTTCCTGAATTCCCAAATCTCTTACTTCTTTGGTCTTGAAGTTTTTGATTCCGTGCTTTTCTATCAAGAAATCTTCCGGAGACTCTGTATCTCTTACCGAAATGAAAACAATGTCCTCAAGATTGATTTTTGGGAAATTGCCACCGATATTTTTGATACGCTCCCAAAAAATCAAAGTGTCCTCTGACGGCTCATTAATCTGGCATTTGGGATTATCTGTTTGCGAAGCCATAGCCAAAGGCATGCCGTGCATATTGCCGGAAGGAGTGGTGAATGGCGTATGAAGGTCTGCATGTGCATCGATCCAAATCACACCCAAGCGCTTATCGGGATGGGCGGCCTTGATGCCCATGATGGTTCCTGCTGCAGTGCTGTGATCGCCTGCCAGGACTATTGGGAATTTCTTGTCGATTCTTAGCGATTCGATAGTGCTGTACACATTTTTCAAAACCTGATATACGCCATCAATGTACTTGGCATGAGGAAATTTATTGCCTTTCCAGAGGTAATCATTGGCATCTGGCACATTGATCGGTTCAAACTGAGTAAAAAAGTCTGATTTAGCATCCAAGGAAGCAATTTTGAGTGCATCTATTCCTAAACTTGCTCCTCGTGTGCCGGCAGCTATTTCTGATCGTACTTCTACAAGTCGGATATCTCTCATGGTATTTTGGGTGGATTATTTTCAGCTTGCAAAAGTACTTAATATACTCTAAGGAATCTAGCTTATCCCGGTATTTGGCAGTTGATATGCCTGATGAACCTGAGGAATTCAAACACAAGTAGCCTCAAATAAATTATATAAGGAAGAAGTACCTTTGTCTTTGAAAATTCATGGTATTCACCAAATTTTGTGGCAGTTTTGTAAAGAAGAAAATATTTAAAAATGAATCGTTATATAGACCTCATTCAACAGACTTTTGACTTTCCTACCAAGGAATTCCATGTAGAAGACAACCAACTTTTCTTCAATGGGGTCAACTTGATGGAGATAATTGAAACCTACGGAACACCGCTTAAACTGACCTATCTTCCGAAGATTTCTGAAAGCATTCAAAACGCTAAGTCTTACTTTGGAAATGCGATAAAGACTCATGACTACAAGGGGAATTACACTTATTGCTACTGTACCAAGTCATCGCATTTCAGCTTTGTATTGGATGAGGCACTGAAAAACGATATTCATATCGAAACCTCTTCCACTTTCGATATTCCGCTTGTTCGAACTTTATTCGAGCGTGGAAAAATCACCAAGGATACCTTCATTATCTGTAATGGGTACAAAAGAGATTTGTATAAGCAATACATCACCGAATTGCTCAATGACGGATTCAAAAACTGTGTGCCGATTCTAGATAATCTAAGTGAGATCGATTACTATTTGGAGCATGTGAAAGTACCTTTTCAGGTAGGAATTCGTATTGCTGCTGACGAGGAGCCAAAGTTTGGATTCTACACCTCTCGTCTGGGTGTTCGCTACAATGATATCATCAAGCTTTACGAGGAGAAAATCAAAGATCATCCTTTGGTGAGCTTGAAAATGCTTCACTTTTTTATCAATTCCGGAATCAAAGACACTGCTTACTATTGGTCTGAGTTGACACGTTTCATTCAGAAGTATGTGGATCTGAAAAAAATCGCTCCTAGTCTCGATACTATGGATATTGGAGGCGGTTGGCCAATCAAGACCAATGTCTTTTTTGACTATGATTACCAATACATGGCAGATCAAATCGTCAAGAATATCAAGTGGATGTGTGCCAAAAACAACACGACTGAGCCTAATATTTTCACTGAATTTGGTAGCTACACAGTAGGGGAGAGTGGTGCAGTGCTTTATTCTATTTTGGATGAAAAGCTGCAAAATGATAAGGAGCTTTGGTATATGATCGATGGATCCTTTATCACACAATTACCTGATAGCTGGGGACTTAATCAAAAATACATCATGCTGGCAGTCAACAACTGGGAGGAGGAATATCACAATATTTCACTCGGCGGTCTGACTTGCGATAGCATGGACTATTACAACTCGGAGGCGCATCAGTTCAATATTTACCTGCCCAAGGTTCAAGAAGGCAAGAAACAATACATCGGATTCTTCCATACCGGGGCCTATCAGGAATCACTTGGTGGGTATGGGGGAATTCAGCATTGCCTGATTCCTGCGCCAAAGCATGTGTTGATTGATCGGGATGAAAATGGAAAAGTAACTCACCGCCTTTTCGCCGAAGATCAGACGCAAGAAAGTATGCTAAAGGTCTTGGGATATTAACCCAAGACCTATTTTTTATCAATAGGTATATTTTACAAATACCTTTTTGGAAACCTCTTGATTATCAGGAGCCAAAAGCATGGATGGATTTTCAGATTTATCCATCATTGACCTTCCTGCTAATCTAAAATTCTGTCCAAAGGTCACATGATGAACCCGGATAGACGGGATACCTAATGTTTCAGCGATCAGCCTGGCCCGTGATTGAGCATCTTGGAGAGCCTCGGTGATTAAGGTGTTTTCCAATGATTTTTGCAGCGCCTCCGAAAGCTCAAACCGAAGCTGATAACTCATGTCTCCTGCTGATTGGATGGCTTCTGAGATTTTTTGCAAGTCCTCATTTTGGCTGGTTGTAACCACTCTTAAGGATTGCCTGGCCACAAATCCGCTGTCCTGTAGGGAGTCGCCGCGCTTTACGCGATGGACATTGACGGAGTAATTATCCGCCACTAGTTTGTAATCCTTGATTCTCGCTTTTTTAAGTGCATCGGCAAGGCTTTTTGTTTTTGAATTCAACACGCCAGTAGCAGTGGGGACATTCATGGCTTTTTCCTCTAATTGGATATTGAAGGTAGCCTGATCTGGCGTTGTAGTTTTGCTAGCTTCCCCAATCACCTCGATAATTGGGATATTTTCCATTTGCTGTGCTGTTGCGGAGAAAGCACCTAGAATCAAAATGGAGGTGAAAAATGATAGAATTAATTTATTCATGATTTTGAGATTTTATACGAAAACTGAATTTGCAAAATATATGCTACAATCCTTAACAAGTTTTCACTTAACAAACTTTAGAGCGATTTCCTCTTAAGTAAAAGGCTATTTCCCACCACGGATACTGAACTGAATGCCATGGCTGCTCCTGCAATCATGGGGTCAAGCATAAATCCATTGATCGGGTACAACAAGCCGGCAGCGATCGGGATA
>LJXT01000066.1 GCA_001314815.1 Algoriphagus marincola HL-49 | reverse complement strand
CCAAAGTAACTCCATTCACAAAACCCATCAGCAAATTGCACAGGAGTTGAACTCCAGCAGAGAGGTCATTACCCGGTTGCTCAAAAAACTGGAGCAGCGGGGAGTAGTGAAGGTGAATAGGAATCAGATTCAACTGATCAGCTGACCAAATCCAAGGCCTTCAAAAGGGCCTTTTTTCTTTTTCCAAAACTGAAAAGTTGCTGGATTCTTTTTGAAGCTGCCTCTGAAAAGTGGTTTAGATCCTGATTTGTAAAATCTTGAATTGCTGATTCAAGCAGATCTAGATTCTTTTCTTTCAAAATCACACCCGAATCCCCGATAATTTCCGGAATCGCCCCAACTGCCGAACCAATCGGAATGCAGCCACAGGACATTGCTTCTCCAAGGGCATTTGGGAAGCCTTCGGAAGTCGAGAGCTGAAGGTAAAACTGATGGGAATTGTAGAGCTTCTGAAGTTCTCTTGGATGCATTTTTCCCAAAACCTGTACGTTTGGATTTAGTGAAATGTATTCGGAGTCACCTACCAAAGTGAAGGTCCAATTAGGATGAATACTGGCTAATTCCTCCATTAAATCATAGCCTTTGACAATTGCTCTTGAGGGATTTGATGTTCCAGTGGCGACAGAAATAAAGCTGAAAGACTTCCGGGTATTGCCCAAATCTTTCCAAAAATCGGTATCAAATCCGTTGGGAATGACTTCAATTGGAGTGGCCAAATCAGGGATCAAATTCAAAAGTCCCTGTTTGGAGGAGATCCTCGAATCGTAGGAATAGTCCTGCTTTACCAGGGCTTCGGCCACGGGCAAAATGAGCGAACAGTTTTTAAATGAATAGATCGTAGCCTTTCGAAGCCATTTCTTTCGGAAGTTTCCATAGCCGATTTCGGGCATATTGATACAATCCGTTCCTCCAGCCTGAATGGTGCATTTTTTTCCAAATACTCTCCCAAACCAAACCGGCAAGACACTATGATAGCCTCCAAAAAAACAGAGGTATTGTGTGGTCTTGGGTGAATACCAAAGCAATTGAAAAAACTGAAGAATAAAGAAAAGCGGGAGTTTGACCGGGCTTTGGGTAAATTCCAGGGGTTTGATTTCAGCCACCGGTTGGATCATTTCCAAGTCGCGGTCAATAAAGGCGGTGTGGACGGGGAAGGTATAGAGGATCATTTTTCCTCCAAGAGTTTTGTGACTTCTTTTTTCAAAAGTGGGAAGTGATCCCTGATGGTTCTAGTAATAATAATATACGAGACGGATTCGTATTCATGGGCTATGTAATTTCTAGCTCCAATTATTTCATTCACATCAGAAATAGGAATTTCAGGATCAAGTTTAATTAACCTTTTGGTAGCCTCACCTATAATTTCAAGGTTTCGCTCTACTGCTCTAAGTGTCTTGCGGTCACTAGTTAGGTATTCAATTGTGATATCATTTCCATCAAAAAAGGATTCGACTTCATTAATGCAGGTTAAAACATCAAAAAGGTATTTTTTAATTTTCCGACTCATACAAAAGAGCTTTTGTTTCGTCTATTTCCTCTTTGAAATAAGGGTTTGTAATTGCTCTATACTCGATCAAATCTATTTCTCTTTTAAAAAGTGTTTCCAATTCCTCTTTAAGAGTGAAAAAATTAGTCACATACTTATCAATATCTTGAATATGGAACTCTACTAAAAAATCTACATCACTTTCATGATTAAAAGCTGAAGTAAGTACTGAACCAAATGCATAGAGTTTAGCCACTTTGTGTTTTTTACAAAGAGCGATTATTGCTTCATGATTTGTTTCAAGTAAGTTCATTAATCAAAGATAGACCTATTCCTCTTGAACAAAAAAACCAATTTCTTAAAATTGAGACAATTAAAAAAGGGTTTTTAACCAATTAAAATCCCTGTTTCTTTAATTTCCTTTGCAAAAGGATTCTGAATATTGAAATCCTCTGATTTTAATGGATGGGGTTCAATTCTAAGGTCAATTTTTCTTCTAAGCTTTCTCATTTCCTGCTGAGTTTTGAAAAAGTCATCCATACTGTCAAAGACCAAAGCCACATCCACATCGCTGGATTCTTTTTCGAGTCCTTTTGCATAAGAACCAAAAAGATAAGCTTCTCTTAATTCCAAGTTTTTTGGGATTAAGCTTAGGAAACTCTTAACATTTTTTAGAATTTCTGAATTAACCATAGTCTTAAAATTTCGATTCTTTCTTTCCAATGCAACGAATATTCCTCAGTACAAAGTTTATAAAATTCACTTTTATAACTGTCATATCGTGCATTAAGATTGAAAGATGTGATTTGATCTAACCAATCTTTGTAAGTCTCATCAATCGTAAAATTGCATAGATCAGCTAGCCTTAAAAGGTCATGGGTAAAAAGCGCGTGTTTTTGATTGTCTTTTACAAAGTGAGCTTTTAACAGTTTTTCTAAAACTAAATGTCCAATAAAAAGTGCCCAGCTGAAATCTTTGGATAAGAATAGATTTTGCATTGTTCGGAAATCCTGATCGGATGAATCCCTCCAGTATTGTACGATTTTATCAATATCATCTAATTTCTCATTCACAATACAATTTAAAAGAAAAGGGCCAAAAGATATCTTTCGGCCCCTTGATTTTTGATACTGAAACTTTAAACCACCAAGTTTACAATCTTCCCTGGAACCACAATCACCTTCTTAGGCGCTTTGCCTTCCAGCCATTTTTGAACGTTGGAGTCAGCCAAAGCTGCCTTTTCGATCTCATCCTTTCCTAGATCCAGGGGAAGTGAAATTTTCGAACGCATCTTGCCATTGATCATAACCGGATACTCGAAATCGCTTTCTACCAAATATTCCTCCTTGAATTCGGGGAAAGTGGCGTTGGTGATTGACTCCGCCTGACCCAATAGCGACCAGAGTTCCTCAGCAATATGAGGTGCGTATGGAGAGATCAAAACTGCTAAAGGCTCTAATACTTCACGCTTGTTGCACTTCAATGCAGTCAACTCATTGACGCAAATCATAAAGCTGGACACAGAGGTATTGAAGGAGTAATTTTCCATATCCTCTTCCATCTTTTTGATGGCTTTATGCAATGCCTTTAGTTCTTCTTTGCTTGCTTTTTCCTCTGAAACTGCAAATTCTCCGGATGCATTATGATACAGGTTCCAAAGCTTTCTTAGGAATTTAAATACTCCATCGATACCATTCGTATTCCATGGTTTGAATTGCTCCAAAGGACCCAAGAACATCTCGTACAGTCTAAGGGTGTCAGCCCCGTAGCGCTCGATGATGTCATCCGGATTGACGACGTTGTATTTGGATTTGGACATTTTTTCTACCTCGGCGCCGCAGATGTATTTACCGTCTTCCAGAATAAATTCAGCGTCAGCCAAGTCAGGCCTCCAAGCTTTAAACTTATCCAGATTCAGCTGGTCGTTGTGGACAATATTCACGTCCACATGCATGGCTGAGGTGTCGTATTGATCCTTCAATCCGTAACTGACGAATTGATTTGTTCCTTTGATTCTATACACAAAATTTGATCTCCCTTGGATCATTCCTTGATTGATCATCTTTTGGAAAGGTTCGTCAATGCCAACTACACCCAAGTCATACAAGAATTTGGTCCAGAACCGGGAATACAGCAAGTGACCGGTGGCATGCTCAGAACCTCCGATATACAAATCCACCGCTCCCCAGTAGTCTGTTTTGGCTTTATCTGCGAAAACTTCCTCATTTTTCGGATCCATGTAGCGGAAAAAGTACCAGCTCGATCCCGCCCAACCCGGCATGGTTGAGAGTTCCAGAGGATATTCTCCATCAGCCGTTTTATACGTCCAATCTTTTGCTCTACCAAGTGGCGGCTCACCGTCTTCAGTTGGGAGGTATTTATCAACCTCAGGCAATACCAAAGGCAGGTCTTTCTCCTCAATCAAATAGGGAAGATCATCCTTGAAATAAACCGGTAATGGTTCCCCCCAGTATCGTTGACGAGTGAAAATCGCATCGCGCATTCGGTACTGAATCTTACCTTTTCCGATTCCTTTTTCTTCCAAAAACTCAATAGCTTTCTCCATGGCCTCCTTCATGTATAGCCCTGAAAGAAATCCTGAATTAATGATTAGACCACCTTTGCCTGGGAAAGAGCCATTTTCCATCGATCCTTCAATGACCTGGCGGATTTCCAATCCGAAATGCTTCGCAAAGTTGTAGTCCCGCTCATCATGCGCCGGTACGGCCATCACAGCACCAGTTCCATAGCCTGCCAAAACGTAGTCAGCTACCCAAATTTGGATTTCCTCACCATTGAAAGGATTGATGGCATAAGAACCCGTGAAGGCTCCAGAAATGGTTTTGACATCACTCATGCGCTCACGCTCGGAGCGGTTTTTGGCGACTTGGATATAAGCTTCTGCTTTCTCCTGCTGATCTTCGGTGATGAGTTCAGCAGCCAGATCAGATTCCGGTGCTAAAGCCAAATAGGTCACACCATAAATCGTATCTACACGGGTGGTGAAAACTTTGATTTTTTTATCTGAACCTTTGACCTGAAAGACCATTTCTGCGCCAATGGACTTCCCGATCCAGTTTCTTTGCATTTCTTTGATCGGTTCGGACCAGTCTACTTTGTCCAAGCCTTTCAACAATCTATCAGCATAAGCAGTGATTCGCATGGACCACTGCATCATTTTCTTGCGCTCTACAGGATGTCCACCTCTTTCCGAGAATCCATCCTTCACCTCGTCATTGGAAAGGACAGTTCCCAAGGCCGGGCACCAGTTGACGGTCGTCTCGGCCAGGAAGGTCAATCGATACCTGAGGAGCATTTCCTGCTTTTCTTTTTCCGAAAAACCATTCCAGTCCGAGCTGCTAAAAGTTGGTGTTTCCTCGTCACAGACAGCTTTTACTGAAGCATTACCTTCTTTTTCAAATCGGGAAACCAAGGAATCAATGGAAACTGCTTTATCTGCATCCAAATCATAGTAGCTATTGAAAAGCTGCATGAAAATCCACTGTGTCCACTTATAATAAGAGGGGTCAGAAGTACGGATTTCCCGATCCCAATCGAAGGCAAAGCCGATATTCTTTAGCTGCTCTGTGTAGCGGGCGATGTTTTGCTCAGTAGTGATAGCGGGATGCTGTCCAGTCTGAATGGCATATTGCTCTGCTGGCAATCCAAAGGAGTCGTAACCCATTGGGTGAAGGACATTGAATCCTTTGAGCATTTTAAACCTTGAGACAATGTCAGAAGCAATATATCCCAGCGGATGGCCTACGTGCAAACCTGCACCGGATGGATAAGGAAACATGTCCAGAGAATAAAACTTAGGACGATTAGGGTCTATTTCTGTCTTGAAGGTTCCTTTTTCTTTCCAGTAGCTTTGCCACTTTTGCTCGATTTCCCTGAACTTGTACTCAGACATGATTGAAATTTTCTGATTTTTTGACTAAACGCCTGCAAAAATAGAAAAATAAGGCGGCTTTGGTAGGCTATTTTCCAAAACCTCTGATTCCCTATATTTTCCCACTGATCAATTTTTTGTCCTTGTTTTTATGCTTTTCTGTAAATTCCAAAAAATCAACCACCAACACACATGCGAAAATCAATTGGAATTGGGCTCCTCATGCTACTCGGGAGTAGTTTGGGAAGCTTGGCACAGCAAAAATTTTCCCCTAAAAAGATCCAAGCACTTAAAGAAGAAGCGGCACAAATCGTAGAAGCTAATCACAAACAAAGTCAAGTGATGGTGGACAAGATCTTTTCCTTTGCAGAATTGGGTTTTCAGGAGGTAGAGTCTTCGAAATACTTGACCGGAGTTTTGGAAGCAAATGGTTTTACTATCGAAACCGGTATATCAGGAATCCCCACCGCTTGGTGGGCTACTTGGTCCAATGGAGAGGGGCCGGTGATTGCCTTGGGTTCGGATGTGGATAATATCCCCAAAGCTTCCCAATACCCAGGAGTGGCGTATCACAAACCAATGGTCGAGGGTGCCCCCGGTCATGGAGAAGGTCACAATGCTGGGATTCCTTTGAATATCACAGCTGCCTTGGCTGTCAAGCAGATTATGGAAAGAGAAAATATCGGAGGCACGCTCATTTTATGGCCAGGTATAGCGGAGGAATTGGTAGCTGCAAAGGCTTGGTATACCCGGGATGGACTTTTTGACGGTGTGGATCTCTGTATTTTCACCCACGTGGCGAATAACCTCGGGGTAAGCTGGGGACAAGCGAATGGAACCGGCTTGATTTCGGTCGAATATAGTTTTTCTGGTGATGCAGCACATTCCGCAGGCGCCCCTTGGAGAGGCAAAAGTGCGGCTGATGCAGTAGAGCTGATGAATATCGGATGGAATTACAAAAGAGAGCACCTTCATCCCTTGAAGCGCTCTCATTCGGTGATCACGGATGGAGGAGATCAGCCGAATGTGGTTCCTTCCAAAGCTTCGATCTGGTACTATTTCCGAGATGTGAAGTATGACGGAATCATGGAAATGTATGAGCAGGCTACCAATATTGCGAAGGGGGCTGCCTTGATGACAGAAACAGAAATGAGTTACAAGGTTCTTGGGACGGCTTGGCCGAGACACTTTAATAAAGTGATTGCTGAGACGATGTATGAAAACATTCAAAAAGTGGGTCTCCCCGAATGGGATGAAAAAGACCAAACCTTGGCCAAAGCAGTTCAAAAGGAAATGGGTTCGGAGGAGCAGGGCCTTGCTACAGAGCTGAGTGAATTAGGGAAACCGTCTGAAGAAATAAGAAGTGGGGGTTCGGATGATATTGGGGATGTGTCTTGGGTAGTGCCGACGGTGACGCTTAGATTTCCTTCCAATATTCCAGGACTTCCCGGTCACCACTGGAGCAACGCCATCGCCATGGCTACTCCAATTGCCCATAAAGGGGTGACAGCAGGTGCCAAAGCAGAAGCTATGACTATTTTGGACTTTTTGCTTCAGCCCGAACTAGTTGATCAGGCATGGGATTACTTCACCAATGTGCAGACTAAGGAAGAAACCTACAAGCCCATGATTACCGCCGATGATGCACCTCCTATTTACTTGAATGAGGGGATCATGAAGCAGTTCCGTCCTCAGCTGGAGAAATTCTATTACGACGAGACCAAGTATGATACCTATCTGGAGCAGCTTGGGGTGACGTATCCGACGGTGAAGAACTAATGTGAAAAAGTTGTAAAGTGAAAAGGTTAAAAGTTGCAAGGTTTGGCAATTCAAACTTCCAAACTTTCCACTTTGCAACCTTCCAACTTTCATCCTACCTTTGCACCTTCATTCAGCGGTGGAATCACCCGCTTTACCAAAAATTCACAATGACTACCCAAGAACTCGTAGCCGAAGGGTTGCAGCTTCCTGTCATGGAGGCGTTTTATACTATACAAGGAGAAGGTAAATTCACTGGTCACCCCGCTTATTTTATCCGGCTAGGAGGCTGTGATGTGGGATGCGTTTGGTGCGATGTCAAAGAATCCTGGGAAGCTGGAAAGTGGCCGGTTTTGTCCATAGAAAAAATTGTGGAGGAAGCTTGCTCATTCCCTGGACGACTGGTGGTCATCACGGGAGGAGAGCCTTTGATGTACAACCTGAATCCGCTGACCAAGCTTTTGAAGGAAAAAGGATTCACGACTAATATGGAAACTTCCGGAGCCCATCCCTATTCAGGAGATTTTGATTGGGTTTGCTTTTCACCGAAAAAATTCAAAAAACCGCATCCTTCGATCTACGCTGAAGCGGATGAACTGAAGGTGGTTGTTTTTCATCAAAGTGATTTTGCTTTCGCAGAAAAACACGCTGAATTGGTCAGAAAGGACTGTGAACTGCGTCTTCAACCCGAGTGGAGCAAGGCCGAAAAATACACTCCAGAGATTATTAACTATGTGAAAAATCATCCAACTTGGAATATTTCGCTTCAAACTCATAAATTTATGGACATTCCTTAAGTCCATGCGCCCTCTTCTTATCTTTTTTGCAGTGTTGATGATTAATGCTACTGCCTTTGGGCAGGAGTTTTCGATCATTGATGGAAGGGCGATTAAATTTTACAAAGAAGGTGAGCAACTGATATTGGAGAGAAAATATCCTGAAGCCATAGCCCGGTTTCAGGATGCCATCAATCGGGAAGGATCTTTTTTGGAGGCTTATGTCAAGCTTTCTCAGCTGTATATTACTGTCGGTGATATAGAATTGGCTGAACAGACAGCAATAAAAGGAAAAAGTAGACTCGCCGGAAAAAATGCCAAACCGAAGCATGTTGCCGACATCGGTTGGGTCTTTGCTAACATCTATCTGAAAAAAGGTGAGTTTCAAAAAGCTTACGATCAGTTTACGGAAATTGATCCTTTGTTAGATGATTCGTTTCGGTCTCATATGTACTATAAAGACATGAAGGCTCAGATGGAATTTCTAAAGGGGCAACTCGGGAGAGAAATGTCCATAGGCAAAGAGATGCTTTCAGATCCGTTGAATCGGTTTAAGCTGCAATATTTCCCTGTACTCACTGCCGATGGGAAGCAAATTTTATTTACCAAGCGAGATGGCACGAGCAATTTTGACAAGGAAGATATATTCACCTCATTTTTAGATGAGAGTGGTGAGTGGTCGCTGCCGGTGGGGATTTCGGATAATATCAACTCAGGCTTCAATGAAGGGACGTGTTCGGTCACGGCCGATGGTAACATCTTGATATACACGTCCTGTGATGCGCCAGATTCTCAGGGAAGCTGTGATTTATATGTGGCCTACAAAGTCAATGATCGATGGCAGCGTCCTCAAAACATGGGTAAAAATGTCAATTCCCGATCCTGGGACTCTCAACCTTCCCTTTCGGCTGATGGTCGGGTCTTGTTTTTTTCTTCGAATAGGAGAGGGGGCTTTGGAGGAAATGATATTTGGTACTCGGTACGGATGAGTGATGGTTCTTGGTCGGAGGCCAAAAATCTAGGGGAAGTGATCAATACTCCCAAAGATGAGATATCGCCTTTTATGTTTTTTAATAATGAGATCCTATTCTTTGCATCCAATGGCCATCAAGGATTTGGTGGGATGGATATTTTTCTTTCGAGGGTCAAAGACGGGGAATTTGCAGAACCTGAAAACCTTGGTTTACCTATCAACGATCAATTGGAGCAAGTAGCTTTATTTATCACTGCTCAAAAAGACTATGCCTATTTTACAGAGTTGACTTCAAAAGAAAGTGATAATGACAGGGCATTGCTTTACCGCTTTAATTTCCCAAAAGAAATTTATCTGGGTGATAATCTCACCGTAACGGGCGGAAAAGTCTTTAATTCCAAAACCGGCGAGCCTATCGATGCGACTTTGTCTTTGGTGTCATTGACTAATGACAGTACGCTTTACGAGTTTCGCGCCGATGGTAAAACCGGGGAATTCATGATGCTTTATCCTGAGAAGTCTATTTCAGGTCTTTATGTAGAAAAAAAGGGCTATTTGCCCAAAATATATAACGTGCAGCGAGATAGTCTTCAGAATGTAGAGGATATGGAAATTTCCCTCACACCGGTCGAATCAGGAGAAGAGTTTGTTTTCGAAAACATATTTTTTGACTTCGATAAGTTTGATCTTAAGCCTGAATCTCTGAGCTCACTTCGTCGATTGGTGAAGTTTTTAGACGAGAACCCTAATGTGAACATTATGATCACCGGACATACGGATAATGTAGGAAGCTCCGCCTATAATCAGAAATTAAGCTTGCAAAGAGCAGAAAGTGTTCGAGATTATCTTTTAGAGCATGGTGTTTTGTCAGGAAGGGCGATGGTAGAGGGAAAAGGAGATCGTGAACCGATGGTACCAAATACCAATTCAAAAAATCAAGCACTAAACCGCAGGATTACCATACGGATTCTATAGTTTTCTTACGGGCTATTCCTAGAATTTTATTTTGTAATAAATAAAAAAACCTATTTAACATTTTCAGAGTATTAAAATACATTTTTAAAAGTTTTATAAAAGTGTATAAAAACATGAGTAAAAAGATATAATTACCAATATTTTATAATAAAATTCTGTAAAATAATTCTTTTGAAGAATAAAGAATTGATAAGCTGATTTTTCAAAGGTTTTTTAAACTTTTTTAGCAAGCTGATTCGAAAAATTAACTTTTGTTAACATAGGGATAACAAAAACAATATTTTGATCATGTGCTTATATCAGTATTCATTAAAAATTTTATTCTGTTTCAAGGAGTCTTGGCCATATTTACCATTGGTCTTTTCTCTAAAACAATTATGATTTTTCTAAGTAATGCTCTTGGGATATTCAAAGATATCGAATATCATTGAATCTATTTTAAACCATAATCAAACCAAATATGAGGAAAGTTTTACTTCTAGGACTCATGCTATTCTTGGGCAGCGCCGTGGTGTTTGCTCAAAATCGCGTGATCACTGGTACGGTTACCTCTTCGGAGGATAACTTAGGAGTACCAGGTGCGACTGTTCTGGTAAAGGGAACGACAATCGGTACCGCTACCGATTTAGATGGTAATTTCTCCATCTCTGTCCCTGCCGGAAGCAATGTGTTGGTCTTTAGCTTTGTGGGCTTAAGACAACAGGAAGTGACCATCGGAAACCAAACCACTATCGATGTGGTGATGGATCCGGATGTTCAGGCCCTGTCTGAGTTTGTAATCACCTCTTACGGTGACCAATCTAAAAGAGAAATTACCGGTGCGATTGCCTCTGTAAAAGGTGAGGTGTTCGAAAACCTTCCGGTACAATCATTCGACCGAGCGATGCAAGGTCGTATTGCCGGTGTGCAGGTAACCTCTACTTCTGGGGCTCCCGGTAGTACACTCAATGTTCGTATTCGTGGTGTCGGATCTGTGAATGCAGGTAACGAGCCACTTTACATCGTGGATGGTGTGCAATTAGGAACTGGATCACTTTCAGGTCAAGGACCTCAAAATGCATTAGCATCTATTAACCCAAATGATATCGAGTCAATCGAGGTATTGAAAGATGCAGCTGCCGCCTCCATTTACGGAGCTCAAGCAGCAAACGGTGTTGTTTTGATTACCACGAAAAAAGGCAAAAGGGGAGCAACCCAAACCAAACTAACGGTACAAGAAGGTTTAGTTCAGCCATTAAATCTGTATGAAGTAATGGATGCGAGACAACTTGCAGGTATCAAAAGACAAGCATTTATCAATGCTGGATTGAATCCTGCTAGTGCGGCTAACACTTTTGGAGATCCCGAGGATCCAAATTTACAAACCTATGATTGGGTAGATGAATTGTATAGAACTGCCCGTCTATCCGTGTATGATCTTTCGGTATCTGGTGGTGACGAGAAGACTCAATTCTATCTTTCAGGTTCATACACTGACCAAGAAGGACAAATTATTCAGTCTGACTATCAAAGAGCTACCGGTCGTTTAAATGTGACTCACAGACCGAACAAGAAATTGACAATTGCGGCAAATCTATCTTTGGCATACCAAAGAACATTCGGTACGATTGCCAATGGTAACTTTGTAAATGGTCCGTTCTCCGCTGGTTTCACCATGCGTCCAAATGTTCCTATTTACAACGAAGATGGAACTTTCAAAGCTGATTACCCATCCAACCACAACTTTGGATATAATATTGTACAAGGTGTATTTGAGGAATTAAGAAGAGGTACTTCTGTACAGACTGTTTCCAATTTGCAGTTGAACTATCAAATAACTCCTTGGTTATCTTGGACCTCTTATTTCGGAATTGATTTTGCAGATAATAGAGACGAAAACAACCGTCCGTCTACTATTCCTGTTTTCTCATCTTTTGGAGGTCAGTCATTCTATGCCGATAGAAGAACCAATAACTTCAACACAAACCATAACTTGAACTTCAACAAGAAATTCAATGATGTTCATACGGTTTCTGGCTTATTGGGTTATGAATACAAAGGATTCCAAACTGAGGAGACTACTGCAACAGGTCGAGGTTTTGCTAATCCTACCTTAAGATACCTTCAAAATGCAGCAACTCCGTTTGGAGTAGGGGGTTCCTTTACGGAATTCAAGCGAGTGGGTTTTTTCGGTCAGGTGAAGTATGATTATGATGACAGATACACTGCAGACTTTACTGTTCGTAGAGATGGTCACTCTCGATTTGGTGCTCAGAATCAGTGGGGTACTTTCGGTGCGGCTTCTGTCGGATGGAGAATTTCATCTGAAGGCTTTATGCAGGATTTGACTTGGTTGGACAACTTGAGACTACGAGCATCTTATGGTGTGACTGGTAATTCAAACATCGCCAACTTTGCATCAAGAACACTTGTAGGAAACACCGGTCAATATCTTGGATTTGGAACTTTGGGTCTTTCTCAATTGGGTAATGACTTGTTGACTTGGGAAGAATCAGTTACTGCAAATATCGGTTTGGATTGGACCTTGTTCAATGGTCGTATTATCGGTACGGTTGATTTCTGGAGAAGAGATTCTGAAGCACTTCTTTTCAACACACCACTTCCAATTGATTCTGGATTTGGAGGAATTACTAGAAATACTGGTAAGCTAAGAAACCAAGGTATTGACATTGATCTACAAACAGTCAATGTGGTAGCTGGCAAATTCCAGTGGAGTACTGCCTTTAATATTACCTTCTTGGAAAATGAGCTACTTGAGCTCTATGATGGATTGGATAGAATTGGAAACGACCTGATCGTAGGTAAGCCTATTTCTTTCTGGTACACACATCAATATTTGGGAGTGAACCCTGCGAATGGCCGTGCTATGTATGATGATGGAAATGGAGGCTACACTTACATTGTTGGAGAATCAACCTTAGATTACAGAGGAAGTGGATTCCCAGGTAGCTATGGTGGTTTGGCCAATACTTTCTCTTACGGTCCGCTTTCATTGGAAGTATTCTTCCAAGGTCAGTTTGGAAACTTGGCAGGTAATCAGGACATGTTCAATCTTGAAGATTGGGGTGCTTCTCAAGGTAACTTGAGAGTTAACCAATTGGATTACTGGAGACAGCCAGGTGATATCACTACAGTAGGTCGCCCTTATGAAGGTGGTCAGGCTCCAGGTGAGTCAAATATCGACACATTCTCTACTCGATTCTTGAGTGATGGTAGCTATGTGAGATTGAAGCAAGTCACATTGAATTATGTACTTCCTTCTTCTGCCGCTCAAAAAATCGGTATGCAAGGTTTGAGTGCTTTTGTTCAAGGATTGAACTTGGCGACATTTACCAAGTATACAGGACAGGATCCTGAAGTAGTAGGTATTGCTGAAAACGTTTCTATTGGACGTTTCCCTAATGCTAGACAATTTTCGGCAGGTGTAACGCTAACCTTCTAATTCGAAATCAGACATGAAAAATATAGTAAAAACAATGGTATTGGGTGGAGCTATTTTAGCTGCATCTTGTACAGATCTAGAAACACAGCCAAGGCAAAGCTTAACACCTGAAACTGCCTTCGCTGATGTAGACGGGATGGAATCTTTAGGCTTGACAGCTTATGGTACCCTAAGAGACTTCAATAGATATGGTCAGCAATTAATCATTGCTCCTGAAATTATGGCGGATAATCTTAGAATTATCGCTAATACAGGCCGATATATTGGCCAAGAGCAAAATGCAGACCGTGCCCATATCGGGATTTGGAATGGCGGAATGTGGTCGGGAATTAATACCACAAACATCATTCTTGCACAAATTGATGATGAAGATGCGATTCCAGGTGATGCAGCTCAACGTCAACGAGTAAAAGGTGAGGCGCATTTTCTCCGTGCCTTAATGTACTTTGACATGGCTAGAATTTATGGCTATGAGCCAGGTAGAGAGGTGAATGGATGGGATAAGGCTGTAATATTGAGAACTGAGCCTACTTTAGGTTTCTCAAATGCAGATTTCAGAGCTCGTGCTACCAATCGTCAAATTTATGACCAGGTTATTTCTGATTTACAGGCAGCAATTAATTTATTGCCTGATGCCACTTTGGGTTCTGCAAGTGTATACCGTGCAAGTCGAGGTTCAGCTCAGGCATTGCTGGCAAGAGTATACTTGTATGACTCCAAATATGCTGAGGCAGCGGCATCAGCGTCTGCAGCTTTGGCTTCCTTTGGCATTGCAGATGATGGAACTGGTTTGGCTACTCCTGAGAATTATATTTCTGGATTTTCAACTGCTCCAAACCCTGAGTCCATGTTCGAAGTTGAAATTCGTGCAAATGACTGGTCTACAGTAGACGGGGTTAACAACTCAGTTTCTTCCTTGACTGCGAATGTATTCGCTTCGGCTCAGTTCATTGCAACGGCAACTGACGAACTGATTGAGTCCTACGAAGAAGGAGATATAAGAGCAGATGCTTGGGTTGAGACTACTCGTACAGGGTCTGACGAAGTTGTTTATCGTTCTGCTAAGTGGTTGGGACATAAAGGTGATTTCCTTGAAAACCTTCCGATTATTCGTGCTGCTGAAATGTTCTTGATCCGCGCTGAAGCCCGCTATAGAAGTGGAGATGAGGCTGGTTCGAGAGCAGATTTGAATGCACTTCGAGCTAATCGTGGTTTGGGAGCTGTAGATGCCGGCCTATCTGGTTCTGATCTTTTCGATCAAATCATGCTAGAGCGTAGACAAGAGTTTGCCTTGGAAGGGCACAGATGGTTTGATTTGAAGCGTAATGGATTACCGATCACCAAAGCTGGTCGATTTGAGACTATCCCTTACGAAGACTACAGATTATTGCCACCGCTTCCAACTGGCGAATTACTGTTGAATGATCAGTTGGAGCAGAACCCTGGTTATAACTAAAAAAAAGAAATCAATCATGAGAAAGATATATAACTATCTAGCAGTTGTCCTTGCCGCAGTGGCGATGACTTCATGCTTCGACGATCCGGGGAGAGATGTGTTCTTTTCAGGTAATGAGGTGGAGTTCCAAGCAGCTAATTTGCCAAATGGATTAACTGCCAGATTTATCAGAACTAGTCCCGAGCAAACTGATCAAGTAGATGTTCAGGTAAACAGAGTAAGTACAGATGGTTCAGCACCCATTACAGTAAATATTTCAGTTGATCCATCTTCTACCGCAGTAGAAGGAGTTCATTATGAGCTAAACTCAACTTCAGTTACCTTAAATGGCGGTGAATTTGTATCCGATTTCCCAGTGACTATTCTTACTGGAAATATTGATCCTTCTGAAACACCTGATTTGGTACTCAACATAGAGAGTGCGACAGGAGCTGAGGTCTCAGCTAATTATGGTCAATTGACAATAGCGATTAGAGTTATCTGTCCATCAGAATTAGCAGGAACATATACCGTGTTTTGGGAGTTCTTGCAAACAGGAGATGGTTCAGGAGGACCTAACCAAACTGCTACTGATTTTGTAATTGGATCAGCTGATGAGGTTGTTTTTGAGGAGGCTGGAACTGGTGCGTACAATATCGATGATATGTCCTTTGGTTTGTACCCAGGTATTTATAATGACGCAGCTCCTTCAGGTAGAATCAACGACAGCTGTGACGTTTTGACTGGTGCTGATGGCAATGTCGATCAGTACGCAGATCCTTTCACGATCAATGGGGAAGTTCTTGACGATGGACGCTTGAGAATTACCTGGAGCAATACTTGGGGAGATGGAGGTACAGTTGTTTTAACACCCGCATCTTAAACTTTATTTAGTAATATGTTAAAATAGGGGCCTTTGGCCCCTATTTTTTTAAACTTTTATTAATTTACGAGGGTTTTCTTAGGTGGAAAAAAAATTGATTATGCGCTTCATTTTACTGGTACTTCTGCTGTTTGTCGGTCAACAAACAAGTCTTTATTCACAAGTTGTTGATAAGAAAAATAGATTCGAAGAGTTTCAAACATCAAACGAACATTTATTTCAACAAAAAGATATTGTTCATAAATATGCCGAATCGATAGGCATACCTATTAAAATTGAATTAGAAAATGGCCGTGTAGCAGATCTACAGTTTTTTGATAAGTCGGGACATCCTACATACTACACCGTATTTAATACCGGGTCAGCTATTACTACCGGGACCAATGATTTGAATCCAGGTGGTGAATTGGGTTTAAATCTTACTGGCAAAGGCATGACCGTAGGTGTATATGACCAAACAAGACCAAAGCCAGATCATGTTGAATTCGAAGATAGACTAACACAAATAGATGGTTCAACAGAAGATATTTCAAATCATGCCACCCACGTAACTGGGACAATTCTAGCAGCTGGAATAAATCCTGGCGTAAGAGGAATGGCATATGAATCAACAGGCTGGGCTTTCAATTGGGATGCTGACTTATCAAAAATGAATGCTAATGCCTATGATCCAATCTCTAAACCAAATGGTCATTTGGTTTCTAATCATTCCTATGGTTTCGTTATTGGATGGTTTCGAAATTCCAGTGGGAGTTGGGTTTGGTCAGGTAATTCATCTGTTGACCCAGATGAAGATTATCGTTTTGGATTTTATTCATCAAAAAGTAAAGGGTTGGACGATTTAGCTTTCACAAAACCCTTCTACACAATAGTCTGGGCCGCAGGTAACGACCGAAATGATACAGGTGACGGGTCCAGAAACCCTGATGGACCCGATGATTCCATAGGTCCAGAAGGAGTTGCAAAGAATATAATTACAGTTGGTGCTGTCAGTGGAATTCAAAATTACACCGGCCCAGAGGACGTTCAAATTAGCAGTTTTTCAAGTTGGGGTCCGACGGATGACGGAAGAATTAAGCCAGACATTGTAGGAGTTGGAGTAGGGGTTTTTAGTTCTGCTATTGCAGATGGGGGAGCGAGCGATAGTTATGCTTCATTAAACGGGACTTCTATGGCTGCTCCTAATATTACCGGTTCATTGCTTCTTCTTCAGCAATTATATGGGGAGAGAAATAATGGGAGATTTATGCGTTCATCTTCGCTAAAAGCACTGATGGTGAACACCAGTAAGGAAGCAGGAAATCACCCTGGCCCAGACTATATTTATGGCTGGGGTTTGCTTGATGCTAAAGCTGCAGCAGAAGTTATTTTGAATGAGAATGGCAGTTCGGATTTTATCCGAGAAGAGGTTTTGTCTCAGGGAAATACTTTTGAATATGAGTTTTTATCGGATGGTGTCACACCTATCCGCTCGACAATCGCTTGGATTGATCCCTCTGGAAATCCGGTGGGGCCTTCATTAGATCCGACTGATCTAATGCTGATCAACGATCTGGATATGAGAATAATTGACGAGGAAGGAAACACTTATTTTCCATGGACTCTCAATCCAGAAAATGGTCCCTCTGCCAGAGGGATGCAAGACAAAGACAATTTCCGGGATAATATTGAACAGATATGGGTACCTAATCCGAAAGCTCAAAGATATCGATTGATCGTTAGCCATAAAGGCGAACTAGCAGGGGGAGAACAAAATTTCTCCTTGGTATTTACAGCAGGCACCATCGATGGAGCTGAAGAAACGCTCTATTGGATAGGTGGAGCGGAAGGTTCTTGGAATGATGGTAATAACTGGTCTTTGACTGCTCAGGGAAGTCCAGCCGGAAAGATTCCTTCAAATGGAACTCGTGTGGTCTTTGAAGGTACTGAAGGAGGAAACACCGCTGTCAATCTTTCTGCTTCAGTAAATGCCTTCAGTGTGAATTTATTCGGAGACCAGGTTGTGACTTTTGATCTGGGAGGAAATAATATTAATGTGACCAACGGTTTCCGCGTTAGCAATCAAATCACAGAGATCCGAAACGGTACATTGACCTTTGAAAATGAGCTTTCTAATTCCCAGATTATTGAATTTGGTCAGACGGCATTTGAAAATGTACGACTTAATTTCAATACCGGAAATTGGAGATTAATTGCAGCTGAAAAGCTAGGAGATGTCCGGATCGATGAGGCCAATCTTGAGGTAGCACTTGAGTCATTGGAGGTGAATTTGTTAGAGATGGTAGGTGCTGGTTCCATCGATGGTAGCTTTACCTCAATCACCTTTGAGGAAGATTTTATTGCTGAACCACAAGCAAACATCAAATCAGATATCAAAGTGATATTTACTGGAGAGAACGGGCTGTTTAATCAACTTGCATCTGAGAATATTACCGAATTGGAGGTTCAATCAGGCGAGTTGACCTTACTAAGTGCAGGAGTAGACAAAATCACCGCATCTAACTCTACCGTTCTCCTGGATCGAGAAGTTTTGACTATTTCTGAACTGGACTTGGGAGAGGCTTCTACCTTTGACTTAGGTCCCTCCGGTCAATTGACAATTTTGGATAATATTTCCGTCGATGCTACTTCCGATTTAGGTTCAAAGATTCAAGCGGGAAATGAGGGGAAAATCATACATAATGTCTACCGAAAGTATTGTTTTGAAAATCTAAGCCTAGAAAATGTCGATCTGGAAGGAGATGCAATAATCAATCTGGGTTTGGATGCCGAGATTACGAATTCGGAAGGTTGGATAGCTCAAAATTGTGAGGACGTGCTTTTCGCTGATTTTTCTTTCCAATATCCATGCGCAGGTGCAGCTGTTACTTTTGAGAACTTAAGTGAGGGCGCTATTTCAAATTACCGTTGGGATTTTGGAGGCCTAGGCGAATCTGAGTTGGAAAATCCAATCTTTGTGTTCGATAGTCCAGGCTCTTATGTTGTTCAATTGACCATTTCAAATTCTTCGGGTGATGTCAACTACGAATTACCAATTGAAATAAGTTCGAACGACCTGACCAAACCTACCGTGGTCGTAAATGGGTCTAATCTGACCTCCCAGCAACCTGGAAGCTCCTATCAATGGTACCTGAATGGCGAATTGATTCCCGGAGCGACTAACAGATCCCTTAGTGCCGAGTCAGATGGATCTTATCAGGTGGCAATATTTAATGATATTTGTAATCGAGTTTCCGATCCGGTGGTGATTTCTTCTATTCCAGACCAAGAGCAAGACCTTGCACGATTTGGAATATTTGTAGGGCCTATTCCATCAGAGGATAAAGTCACAGTGTATGTTTCCAATACCTATCGAGGTCCGCTTACCCTTTCCCTAGTTGATATGGCGGGGAGAGAATATCGTAGGACTGAGGTCGGTAAAAACACGGATGAACTTGAAATCGAAATGAACCTTCCTGGCAGACAGGGACTTTACTTATTGAAAATCAATACCAACAATTTAACCTTACACAAAAAAGTAATTAAACAATGAAAAAACTATTAGTAGTTCTGTTCCTTTTTTCAGCGAATTTATCTTTTGCACAGATTGCAAATTTTGATTTGAATGGGGCACCCGCACGATTATCTGGATACGATGGCGTAGATGGTTCACCTTACCTATTTGCCGATTGGGCTAGAGCAGATTTATCACTTAGTAATGCTGGCTTAAAGGAGAATGTAGCCTACCGATTCAATATTTATGAAAATGAATTAGAAGTAATCAATGAGGCCGGAAATAAGATTTATCTAAACAAATCTTATGTAGAATATGCGATGCTAGAGCGACCATCCATAATCATCGCCGAAAACAACGAAGAGGGACTTTTAACAAAGTTACTTTTCAAAAAAGGCTTCGATATGATCAATGGAGTAAAAGCCACTGACTTGGTCAACGTGATCGCAGAGGGAGAGAAATATACTTTGGTCCGCAAATTTATGACTGACTTGGTGACTCCACCTAAAAATAGCTATGCTCCTACATCTGGGCGGATGTTTGTTTTTGAAGAAAACTTCTATCTGATTGATGAAAATAACAATGTCAATTCAGTGCGAAACAAAACAAACAATATCATCAAGTCTCTAAATAAAGAAGATCAGGACATGGCCAAGCAAATTGTGAAAGACAATAAACTTAATCTCTCCCGAGAAGATCACTTGGTACTCTTTTTCCAAAAGCTCAACGAAGCCTAATCGATTTGAAATCAACTTAAAAGCCTCGATATAACTCGGGGCTTTTGTCTTTTTGAGGATTTTCTATCTCTGATCTTTTGGCTACCTTTGCAGCGAATTTTATTTCAGATGATTTACGTTTGTAGAAAAGAGCATTTCAATGCCGCACATAAACTTTGGAATCCAAACTGGTCCGAAGAGAAAAATTTCGAGGTTTTTGGTCCCTGTGCCAATGTGAACTGGCATGGACACAACTTTGAGTTGATCGTGACGGTAAAAGGAATTCCTGATCCCGAAACCGGTTTTGTGGTTGACCTTAAGGACTTAAGTAGTTTGATCAAAAAGCTGGTGATCGATAAAGTAGATCATAAAAACCTAAATATGGACGTGGATTTCATGCAAGGAAAAATGGCTTCATGCGAAATCCTTGTCATGGAGTTTTGGAAGATATTAGAACCTGCAATCAAAGAAATCACTCCCAAGGGAGGTTTACATAAATTGACACTTTACGAAACCCCGAGGAACTTCGTGGAGTATCGAGGAGAGTAAGGTTTCTTTCACCACAGAAAGTTCGTTGATTTTTGTAAGTAGTTAGTGGTGAATAGTAAGTGGTTTTATCACTTTTGTAATTCTACTTGGTATTTTTGATGTTTTTAAGGATTTTGAGGTTTCTTTCAATCAATTTTTGTAAAAGTGGGCTTTGTTAAAAATTACTATGAACTTGATGTTTATAAACTTTCAAGAGAGCTTGCAAGGGATGTTTTCCTCATTTCTAAAAAATTCCCAATTGAAGAGCGATTTTCCCTTACAGATCAAATTAGAAGGTCATCTAGATCCGTTGGTGCACAGATTGCGGAATCATGGGGTAAAAGAAGATACGTGAATCATTTTATTTCAAAATTAACTGATAGCGATGCCGAGCAGTATGAAACTAGACATTGGATTGAAGTAGCATCCGATTGTGGTTTAGTTTCTGAAAAAGAAGTTCAAGATATTCTTGAGAAATGCGAAGCAATAAACATCAAGTTAAATGCAATGATTGCAAAAGCTGATCATTTTTGTTTCATTAAGAAATAATCGATTAACTCAGACTACTTACCTTTTACAATTTACTACTTACAGCTATTGAGAAAACTCTACATCATCTCCGGTGAGCGCTCAGGCGACATACATGCCTCCAATTTGGTTCGTGCAATGCATCAGCTCGATTCAACCATTCAGTTTAGAGGAATGGGAGGGACTTATTCCCAAGAGGCTGGAGTAGATTTAGCTGTGAATTATTCGGAAGTAGCCCTCATGGGATTTTTGGAAGTGGTATTGGGCTTTCGGAAAGTACTCAAGTACTTGAAGATAGTGAAGGATGATTTGAATACTTTTCAACCCGACGCCTTGATTCTAGTAGACTACGGCGGCTTTAATATGAAAATTGCTGCCTTTGCTAAGGAAAAAGGTATTCCTGTTCATTATTATATCCCTCCGAAAGTATGGGCTTGGAACCAAAAGCGAGCTTTGAAATTGAAGGCAATCACTGATCAGATTTACAGTATTCTTCCTTTTGAGCCTGACTTTTTCAGGCGTTTCGAAATGGATGTGGAATATGTAGGGAATCCCCTTTTTGATGAAATAAAGAAGTTTACTCCGCACGAGTTCTTTTTTCAAAAAAATGAATTGAGCTATGCGCCGATTATCGCGCTTCTTCCAGGAAGTAGAAAACAGGAAA
>LJXT01000065.1 GCA_001314815.1 Algoriphagus marincola HL-49 | reverse complement strand
GTTTTCGGGATCGAAACAGATATTGGCAGTGGAAAAGGGAAGCGGGAATTTCAGGAATTGGCAGATCAGCTAATCCCTCAGGACAATGCTGCCGAATACAATCAGGCGATGATGGACTTTGGGGCGAGGCTTTGTGTACCCAATAAACCGGATTGTATGAACTGCCCGATTCAAGGCTCCTGTTTTGCTTTCAAAAATAACTTAGTCAGTGAGCTCCCTGTCAAAATCAATAAAACTAAAGTTCGGGACAGGCATTTGCATTATTTCGTCATCCGCTGTGGAGAAAGCTGGGTCTGGAAAAAACGGAGCTCCGGAGATATTTGGGAGGGGCTGTTTGATTTTCCGGTGATCGAAAAGGAGGAGGAGGAGTCGCTGGAAGAAGGGTTAGCAATTCCGCTAATCGCTGGAGAGCCAAAGGTGTTTCCCAAAAAATACCGACATATTTTGTCACATCAGCGCTTGCATGCAGAATTTTCCGAGATTGAAATTCCCCGTGAAAACCGTTCGACTCTTGAGATTTGGGCTGAGCAGGAAGGATATCTTTTAGTGGAGGAGGAAAAAATCGAATACCTTGCCAAGCCGAAGTTGATTGTTAATTTTTTGACCGATCAGGGCTTTTGATTAACTTCAATTTTCAAACAAAAATAAGTAAATCAATCATGGCAGGAGTTAATAAGGTAATATTAGTAGGAAATCTAGGAGCTGATCCCGAGGTAAGATACCTCGAAGGTGATAATGTGGTAGCGAATATAAGCTTGGCCACTACTGAGGCATACAAGGACCGAAACGGCAACCGGGTAGAGCAGACTGAGTGGCATGATCTGGAGCTTTGGGGTGGACAGGCAAAAATCGCCGAACAGTACCTTAAAAAAGGAATGCAGCTCTATGTTGAAGGGAAAATTAAAACTGATAAATGGACAGATGACCAAGGGCAAAATCGCAAGAAAGTTAGAATTCGTGTGTTGAGCTTTACCATGCTCGGCTCCAAGTCAGATAATCCGGGCGGAGGTGCTCCAGAAGGTTATTCTGAAAACAAACCTGCTTCAAACCCAATGGCAAATCAACCAAAAGCCGCGGCAGCACCGGATATTTCAGCACCGTCTGAAGAGGATGACGATCTTCCGTTTTAATTTAATCCCCTGAAAAAATTCAGGGGATTTTGTAATTTTGTGCCAATCATCGTGTGAAGTCCATGGACGACCCTTACCCGAGTGCTTATTTACTCGCTCAAATTGCTGAAATCAGCCCTGCTTACCTCCTAATCAACGGAGTGATTTTTATCCTTTTGCTTATTTGTTCTGCCCTGGTATCAGGTTCCGAGGTTGCTTTTTTCTCATTAACCAATGATGACCTCGACGATCTGTACAATCAAGATACCCCAAAAAGCAAGACAGTTCTTGAACTGCTCAAGCGTCCGAAGGTATTATTGAGCACCATATTGATCCTGAACAACATGGTCAATATCGCTATCGTGACCCTGACGACCTTTGTGGTGTGGACTATTTTTGGTTTGAATGCTACAGGCATTATAGTCATACTTGTGCAGACCGTTGGGATTACATTTGCCATTGTGTTTTTTGGTGAAATTGTGCCGAAAGTCTATGCCAATAAGGCCCGGAAAGAATTTAGCCTTGGAATGGCCCCAACCATGAATCTTTTTGCTTCTGTATTGAAGCCGATTTCCATTTTCTTAATGTCCATCAGCAATCTAATAGAGCGTCGGATTGAAAAGCGAGGCTACACACTTTCGGTGGAGGAATTGAATCATGCGCTTGAACTTACTACGGAGGATACTCCTACCGAAGAGCGCGAGATCCTGAAAGGCATCGTGAATTTTGGTACTCTGACCGTGCGTCAGGTGATGCGAAGCCGAATGGAAATCACCGCTGTCGATACAGAGATGGATTTTCACGAACTCATGGATAAGATCAATAAAAGTGGCTATTCCAGAATTCCGGTTTTTCACGAGACTATTGACAATATTCAGGGGATATTATACATCAAAGACCTGTTGCCTTACATCGAGCGGGATGAGAATTTTGCCTGGCAAGAGCTTATCCGGAAGAGTTTCTTTGTGCCCGAAAACAAAAAGGTTGATTCTCTTTTAAAAGATTTTCAGCAAAAGCGGGTTCACATGGCTATCGTCGTCGATGAATATGGTGGCACTTCAGGCTTGGTGACTTTAGAGGACTTGATTGAGGAAATCATAGGAGAGATCAATGATGAATTTGATGATGCCGATGACTTTTTCTTTAAAGAGCTTGATCCCCAAACCTTTATTTTTGAAGGGAAGATTTCATTGAATGACTTTTGCAAAAAGCTCGAGCTTGATTCGCAGATTTTTGATGAAGTGAAGGGAGAAAGTGAATCCCTTGGAGGTCTACTGCTTGAGCTCAACACCAAACTTCCTAAGAATGGCACCAAGATCGGATTTGAAGGTTTTGAATTCACCATCTTGGCTGTGGATACTCGTCGAATCAAAAAAGTGAAAGTTCATATCAAGCATGATGAAAAGGACGGAATAGGCGAGAACATTGATTGAGTTTAGTTTGGCTTATTTCCATTATCGCAAAATAAAATTTGGTTTAAATATTGGGTCGGGCTCAGTTCGGGAAGTGATCTGATTATTTGTAGATAATTTTTTTTAAAGAATCACCAAAATACCCACTTTCCAGACTATTTTGATTTTTGTCTGTAAAATGGTTTATTTTTTACCCATCTTTTTCAAAAATTAAATCAAATGATTAAAAGTAGGTTTATTTTTTCTTTAAAAATTCAATTGCCGAATATTCAAAAAAAATTGATTTTCTAAAAAATAAATCATCCATTGAGGTGTTCTATTGCCTTTATTTTAAAAAAAGGAAATTTTTTAGTAATTTATCGAAAATTTTGAACCTATTAAATCGTAAAATTTATGCAAAATGGAATGTACCGTCCCGATCTGGAACATGATTCCTGTGGTATCGGAGCGGTGGTGGATTTGACAGCTCAAGCAACGCATGAAACCATTAGTGATGCGCTGTTTATGTTGAGCAATATGGAACACCGAGGAGGAAGAGGCTCAGATCCGAAAACGGGAGACGGAGCAGGGATTTTGATCCAAGTCCCGCACGATTTTTTGAGGGATATCACAGCAAGGACTGAAATAGAATTACCTGAAAAAGGCTCCTATGGAGTGGGGATGACTTTTTTTCCAAGAAATAAGCAACTATTCCAAAAGTCCAAAGCACAGCTCAATGCCATCATCGATGAGCTTGGTTTTGAGCTAATAGGCTATAGACCGGTGCCTGTTGATGAGACCGTGCCAGGCTCAGGTGCTTTGGAAGTCATGCCAAATATCGAGCAGCTTTTTGTCAAGCATAAAAAGGGCCTTACCGGATTGGATTTGGAGCGTAAATTATATGTTTTACGAAACCATGCAACTACTCATATCAACCAAAATATTCCCGGTGTAAACCAGTCTTTCTACTTTGCTTCACTGAGTAGCAAAACACTTATATACAAAGGGCAGCTTCGTACTGATCAAGTATTGCCTTTTTATAAAGATCTACAGAATAGTAAAATCGAATCCGCTTTTGCTATCGTACACTCCAGATTTTCGACCAATACCTTCCCCAACTGGCGTCTGGCACAGCCATTCAGGTGCCTATCCCACAATGGAGAGATTAATACCATTCGGGGTAACCTCAATAAAATGAAGTCCAAGGAGACGCTGATGAAGTCTAAGTTCTTCTCGGATGAGGAGCTTCAAATGCTGATGCCCATCACCAATAAGTTGAACTCGGACTCAGCTAATTTGGATGCAATGGTCGAGCTGCTGTCTCTCTCCGGAAGGTCCATTTCCCATGCCATGATGATGCTAGTGCCGGAAGCTTGGCAGGACAATGAGGTCATGGATAGAGACCGAAAGGCTTTCTATAAGTTTCATGCCTCCTTGGTTGAGCCTTGGGATGGTCCAGCAGCACTTTTATTCACCGATGGGGAAAATGTAGGTGCGACCTTGGATCGAAATGGACTTCGCCCACTTCGTTATTTCATTACGAAAGACGAGCGATTGGTGCTTTCTTCCGAAGCTGGAGCTTTACCTATTCGGGAAGCTACCATTGTTCAAAAGGGAAGAATCAGTCCCGGGAAAATGATTTTAGCAGACCTGAAACAAGGAAAAGTAAGATTTGACGATGAGATCAAAGCCGAAATCTGTCAGAATCAGCCCTACGAAAAATGGGTCAATGAACAGCGAATTAAGCTGCGTCTTGAGCCTGATCCGGACGTCTTGACTCATCCGTACTCCACTGAAAACATCAAGAAATGCCAAACAGTCTTTGGGTACACTTCCGAGGAACTCAAAGTGGTCCTTGCTCCCATGGGAGGCAATGGACAGGAAGCGTTGGGGTCGATGGGGGCAGATACTCCTTTGGCGGTTTTGAGCAAGCAGAGTCAGCATATCGCTAATTATTTCAAGCAGCTTTTTGCGCAGGTTAGCAATCCGCCGATTGATCCGATAAGAGAGCGATTGGTGATGTCTCTTTTCACCAGAATTGGGGAAGGCTACAATATTTTGGAAGAAAGTCCGCAGCACACCCGGCAGATCCATATTTCTCAACCGGTGCTCCTAAATGAGTCTCTTGAGAAGATCCAAAACATGGAATCTCAGGGCTATCGTTCCGAGAAGCTGTTTGCACATTTCAAGGCAGATCATCAACCGGGCAGATTGCTAGAAGCCTTGGATAGCCTTTGCAAAGCAGCTGAAGAGGCCATTGCAGCGAAGAAAAACATACTCATTATCTCCGACCGAAACAGTGATGAGGATTGGGCTCCTATTCCTTCCTTATTAGCAATCGGAGCAGTTCATCATCACTTGGTGAAAAAGAAAATCCGGACAAAGGCTGGATTGGTCTTAGAGTCTGGGGATATTCGAGAGACGCATCACTTTGCAACAGCGATTGGATATGGTGCTTCGGCCATCAATCCATATCTGGCATTGGAATCTTTACTTTCCATGTATGAGAAAGGACAATTCCCTGAGATCAAGGACCGAAAGGCGCTTTTCTCAAATTATCAAAAAGCCATTGGCAAAGGATTGCTAAAGGTGCTTTCAAAAATGGGAATCTCTACGCTTCAGTCCTATCAGGGAGCTCAGATTTTCGAGGCGATTGGATTAGGGCCTGAGGTGATTGATCGATGTTTCAAAGGGACTATTTCCCGAATTTCCGGAGTTTCTTTTGATGAGCTTGCGGAGGAGGTTTTGATTCGTCATCGAGCAGCTTATCATAGCAATAGCCCGATTTTGGAAACAGGAGGGGTATATCAATGGAAGCGAAAGGGAGAAAAACACTTATTCAACCCTGAGACAATTCATTTGCTTCAAAAGTCCACGCGACTGAATGATTACGGTCTGTACAAAAAATTTGCATCTAAAATCAATGAGCAAAGCAAGGATGCGCTGACTCTAAGAGGGCTTTTTGAGTTCAAAAAGCGAATTTCTATTCCGATCGAAGAAGTAGAGCCTGCGGAGTCGATTTTGCGTCGATTTGCTACAGGAGCCATGTCCTTCGGTTCGATTTCGCATGAAGCTCATACCACTTTGGCGATAGCCATGAACCGGATTGGTGCGAAAAGCAATTCGGGTGAGGGAGGAGAAGACGAAATTCGATTCGAGCGAAAAGAAAATGGTGACTGGGAACGATCTGCTATCAAGCAGGTGGCCTCAGGTCGTTTTGGAGTGACGAGTAACTATCTGGCAAACGCAGACGAATTACAAATTAAAATGGCTCAAGGAGCCAAGCCTGGTGAAGGAGGGCAACTTCCTGGGCATAAAGTAGATGATTGGATCGGACGAGTGCGCCATTCGACTCCAGGCGTTGGATTGATTTCCCCGCCGCCACACCATGATATTTATTCGATTGAAGATTTGGCTCAATTGATCTATGATTTGAAAAATGCCAATCGAAAAGCCAGAATCAATGTGAAATTGGTTTCCCAGGCCGGTGTTGGTACTGTCGCTGCGGGAGTAGCAAAAGCAATGGCAGATGTCATTTTGATCTCTGGAGCTGATGGAGGTACGGGTGCATCGCCACTTTCATCAATTCGCCATGCGGGCTTACCTTGGGAGCTTGGGCTTTCTGAAGCTCATCAAACCTTGGTGAAAAATAACCTTCGAAGCCGAGTTGTATTGCAGACTGATGGTCAGGTCCGTACAGGAAGAGACTTGGCTATCGCTACTTTACTTGGTGCAGAAGAGTGGGGTATTTCTACCGCTGCTTTGGTGGTCGAGGGCTGTATCATGATGCGAAAGTGTCACTTGAATACTTGTCCTGTGGGAATTGCTACCCAAAATCCAGAGTTGAGAAAGCTATTTACCGGGGATCCTGATCATGTGGTGAATTATTTCCACTTCCTAGTCCAGGACCTTCGGGAAATCATGGCCTCTTTGGGCTTTGCCACGGTGGATGAAATGGTCGGTCAAAGTCATGTGCTTCAGTCGACCGGACATCTGAATCACTGGAAGTGGGACAAGGTGGATTTATCACCGATTTTCCACAAAGTGGAGGTGCCTGATCATGTAGGTATTCATAAGCAAATCGACCAGGATTGGGACTTGTCCGAAGTATTGGATACCAAGTTAATTGAAGCGGCAAAACCTTCTTTAGAGCAGGGAATTCCGGTCACTGGGGCATTTCAAATCAAAAATACGGATCGTGCCGTGGGAGCGATGCTTTCCAACGAAATTTCCAAAATTTATGGCAGTCCCGGACTACCGGATGATACGATTCAACTCAAATTCACCGGATCCGCAGGACAGACATTTGGAGGATTTTTGACCAAAGGCGTCAGCTTTGAATTAGAAGGAGAGGCTAACGACTATTTCGGAAAAGGACTCTCCGGAGGAAGGTTGACAGTCTATCCAAGTAGAAATGCCCGATTCAAACCAGAGGAAAATATCATCATCGGCAATGTGGCTTTTTACGGAGCGACTTCTGGTGAGGCATTTATCAATGGAAAGGGAGGAGAGCGTTTCTGTGTGAGAAATTCCGGAGTAAAGACTGTAGTGGAAGGAATCGGTGATCATGGTTGTGAATACATGACCGGAGGACTGATGATTAATCTCGGTGAGGTAGGAAGGAATTTTGCTGCCGGTATGAGTGGAGGAATCGCCTATATCCTACAGGACTATATCACAGAGATCAATCCAGAACTGGTCGATGTGGATCCCTTATCCAAAGAAGATCTGGATACAATCCAAACATTCCTGAGAAGGCACGAGAAGCTTACTGGAAGTAGGCTTGGGAAGTCATTCTTGGATGACTGGGAAAAACAAAGCCTGAAATTTATCAAGGTAATTCCGAGGGATTACAAGGCGGTATTGGAAAAAAGAGCAAAAGAACAATCAAAAACATTGGCATAAAATGGGAGCGAAAGAAGGTTTTTTACAATTTCAGCGAGAGCTGCCAATCAGTAGAGACCCCAAAGAGCGGGTTGGAGATTATAAAGAAATCTATGAGGACTTTCCTGAGGAAAAGCTCAATCATCAAGCAGCACGCTGCATGGATTGTGGTATTCCTTTTTGTCATCAGGGCTGCCCGCTGGGAAATGTGATTCCGGAGTTTAACGACGCAGTTTATAATCAGGAGTGGGAGGAGGCAATTCACATCTTGAAGAGCACAAATAATTTTCCCGAGTTTACCGGGAGAATTTGCCCGGCCCCTTGTGAGGCAAGCTGTGTCTTGGGGATCAATAAGGACCCGGTAGCCATTGAGTTGATTGAAAAAAATATTGCTGAAAAGGCCTATGAATTAGGATTGATTCAGCCTAATCCTCCCCAAACACGGACCGGTAAGCATATTGCCGTGATCGGTTCCGGTCCGGCGGGTTTGGCAGCGGCAGATCAGCTCAATCAAGCGGGACATGAGGTTACTGTTTTTGAAAAAGATGCAAAGCCGGGAGGATTACTCCGATATGGGATACCGGACTTCAAATTGGAAAAGTGGGTAATCGATCGCCGCATTGATCTGATGAAACAGGAAGGTGTGATTTTCATTTGCAATACCGAGGTGGGCTTCAACATCAAGGCAGAAAATATCCTCCGAAATTTTGATGCGATTTTGATTGCAACGGGGGCTCAACAGCCGCGTGCATTGAACATTAAGGGTGCTGACCTAAAAGGAGTCCACTTTGCGATGGATTTTCTTGGAAAACAGAATCAGGTAATCGGAGGGGAAATCCAGGAAAACCCAATTTCTGCAAAAGGAAAGCATGTCTTAGTAATCGGTGGAGGCGATACCGGAAGTGACTGCATCGGCACGTCCAACAGACATGGAGCCGCTTCGATCACACAGTTGGAATTGCTGCCCAAGCCACCCAAACAGCGAACTTTTCTGAATCCTTGGCCTGAATGGCCGATGACCCTTAAGACTTCCAGCTCCCATGAGGAAGGGGCTGAGCGAGTTTTCTCCATCCTGACTAAGGAGTTTATTGGGAATGAGGCCGGAGAGGTGACTGGCTTGAAACTAGTGGATATCGAATGGATGGAGAAGGATGGTAAAATGACCTTTGAGGAAATAGTCGGAACTGAAAGAGTGGTTCCATGTGATTTGGCCTTCTTGGCTATTGGTTATACCGGGCCTGCCCAAAATGGTCTTTTGGAAGCCTTTGGAGTAGATACTATGGAAAACACCCTTCCAAAATCCAAGAATTACCAAAGCAGCAATTCAAAGGTATTTCTCGCCGGAGATATGCGAAGAGGACAGTCTTTGGTTGTCTGGGCAATTTCAGAGGGTAGGGAAGCTGCTGTGAAAGTAGATGAATTCCTGATGGGAGAATCTTCTCTTCCTCAAAAAGACGAGTCTTTCTTTCATGTGGAGGATGAGATTGCTGGAGTTGAAAAGGTCTAGGCTCTCATTTGAATTCTTAAAGTAATTAACCGCCCGTTTGGGCGGTTTTTTTGTGGATTCAGATCAAAAACCGGATACCAATTCAGCCGAGACCGTAGTCGGATTTAAATTGGGAAATATGGTTTTGCCAGTGCTCGGGTCATCATAATTGTTTGACCAGAAGGATTCACCGTACACACGGACATAGAAATCTCCTTCGGAAGTGAATCCCCATTCATTGAGTTCGCTTCGACTGAAAGTCCTCTCAAATGGGTTTTCTTGGGAAATAAAAATTGGAGAAAATGCTTGGTAGTTTTCATTGGAAATATCATCCTCTGTGGAAAAGAAAAACCGGATATAGCGTCTATTGGAGGAATTTCCGGCAGGGTTGGTGGAAACTCTAGCTGTAAAAGAGTCGTTTCCAGTGACAACCTCCAATTCCGTAATCTGAGTAGTTGACTTTTTACCTAAGGAAGGAATATTGGTAATTGGGGTAGAAAGTGATTGATGAGAGATTTCATTAATTTTAAAAGTCCCATACTCCTCTTTTTCGAATCTTAAATTCACAGTCCCAAAAGGAATATTTTCAAATGAGAATTTTCCCTCAGAATTGGTCAAGGATGATAATTCCGTTGAAGAATTCTGTTCCAAAACTATTCTCATCCCCTCAGGCGAGACGCGATTGGAGCTTTCATCATAAAGAAAGACGGATCCACTTATTGAGCCTTGAGTTGGGTTGGGTTCAGGGGTTTCATTTCCTCCACAAGAGAAGAAAAAAGCAGGAAGGACTGAAAAACATCCAATAATAAATGATTTTTTCATCGAAATAGAAAGGGTGATTAATTGAAGCGATTTCCTAAATATAAGATGATAAAACACTGAATAAAACAATTGAACTTAGAAAAATTCAAAAAACACCGCCAGAACGGTGGTTTTTTACTTTAGTGATTGCCACCTCGACGCTTCCGAAATTCCTCGCGGTCTTCAATTTGCCCTCCTCTCGGTCCGCGGCTTCTTCGGGCTTCTTTGATTTCTTCCCATTTCTTCCGCTGCTCTTCGGTAAGGACCTCTTGGATTTGTTCATCCTGTTTTTTCATTTCTTCCTTCAGAGCTTCGCGATCGACTCTTTGTCCTTCCATCGCAACCTTTCTTTTTTGAGCATTTGCTAGATTGATTTCGAGGATTTTGGCTTTCTGTTCTTCATTCAGCCCAAGTTCCTCGGCCATTCGTTCGGTCATCATTTTGGCTCTTGCTTCCGGATCTGGTCTCTCTCCTCGGCGCTGTTGCTGGGCAAATGTACCAAGAGAAACCAAGAAAATCATTGCGATACTGACTAATAGCTTTTTCATCTTTTTGTGGTTTGTTTGGCTATTTGACTCCAAAAAATTTCCAAGGTTTATTCGGCCTTGGAGTTAAACTTGAGTTTAACATTTATTCACTTTTGTTCGATCAATTCAGCCCGTTCGGATTCTCTGACATACTTGGGCTTGATCAGTAAGCGAAGACTTGGATCAAAGCTGAGGTAGTTCCAAGACCAGTCCAAGAAGATGAATAGCCTGTTTTTGACTCCCAAAATCGCCATCAAATGCACAAATAACCAAGTGAGCCAAGCCAGCAATCCCTGGAACTTGACGAATGGCAAATCCACTACTGCGAGTTTCCGACCTACTGTAGCCATGGAGCCCAGATCCCGATAATGGAATGGAGAGGATTTTTCTCCACGTTCAATTTTGGGAAGGTTTTTTGCAAGCTGTGCTGCTTGCTGCAAGGCTACCTGCGCTACCTGAGGGTGTCCGCTTGGGTACTTTTCTTCCTGCAAAAGGCTGATGTCTCCAAGTGCAAATACATCCTTCATTCCATTGATTTCGGAATATTCATTCACATGGATTCTACCATTCTTGGCATAGATTTCCTCGTGTAGCCCTTTAATCTTATTAGGTTTAATCCCCGCTGCCCAAAGCAGAGTTTCTGTTTCGATGGTTTCCTCATTTTCCAATCTCACGGATTTCCCGTCATAGTCTTTTACGAGCGTCTTGAGTCGGACTTCTACCCCGAGCTTTTCGAGATAATCCTTCGCTTTCTGTCTCGCTTCTGCAGACATGGGCCCCAATAAGTTTTCCCCTGCCTCGATCAGGACTACTTTCATGTTTTTAAAACTCAATTCGGGGTAGTCGATGGGAAGAACATTATTCCTCAGTTCTGCTACTGCACCTGCAAGCTCCACTCCTGTAGGTCCTCCTCCCACTATCACTACATTCATGAGGGAGCGCCTGTTTTCGGATTTTTCGATATTGATAGCCCGCTCATAGTTGGAGATAATCTTATTTCGTATGTACAAAGCCTCCGAGACCGTTTTCATCGGTGACGAATAGGCTTCTATGGATTTATTTCCAAAAAAATTGCTGTCTGCACCCATAGCCAAAACCAAATAATCATATTCCAGAAAGCCGAGATTGGTAATGACCCGCTTTTTTTCTGAATCGACTTCATGGACTTCAGCCATGCGGAAGATGACATTTTTGGAGTGGTGAAAAATCTTTCGCAGGGGGAAACTAATCGCGCTTGGCTCTAAGCCAGCAGTAGCTACTTGATAAAAAAGGGGCTGAAACTGATGGTAATTGTTTTTATCCAAAAGGATTACCTGAAACTTCTTTTTGTTGAGACTTCGGGCAAGTTTGAGTCCAGCAAATCCAGCACCGATGATGACTACTTTTGGATTTTGGGAAACCGGAATATTGGGTAG
Source organism: Algoriphagus marincola HL-49 (assembly GCA_001314815.1). Classification (GTDB taxonomy): domain Bacteria; phylum Bacteroidota; class Bacteroidia; order Cytophagales; family Cyclobacteriaceae; genus Algoriphagus; species Algoriphagus marincola_A. Next base: position 10,801 of record LJXT01000065.1, on the reverse strand, counting down.
GGGACAGTCCTGGAGTGCTTGCATGGGTTTTTGTTTCTTTTTACGAGAAAAGAAGAGTTTGGACCGAGTTTTTGCTATAAAATTTACTGCACTCGCTTGATATGACTTTCCTGCCCACAAAAAGAAAAGATTTGCTATTTTTGGCTCAAATCAAGCAAATCCATGGGAAGAGCATTTGAATTCAGAAAAGAGCGAAAATTTAAGCGATGGGCAAAAATGTCCAAGGTTTTTACCAAACTGGGTAAAGAAATCGTCATGGCCGTCAAAGCGGGAGGACCTGATCCCGATAGCAATGCCAAGCTACGGACCATCATTCAGAACGCTAAGGGTGCCCAGATGCCCAAAGACCGCATCGAAGCGGCGATTAAGCGGGCTACCAATAAAGATGAAAAGGACTACGAAGAGATTGTGTATGAAGGATACGGTCCACACGGCATAGCTGTGATCGTGGAAACTTCTACTGACAATACAAACCGTACCGTTGCCAACGTCCGATCTTACTTTACCAAATTTGGAGGTTCTTTGGGTACCTCTGGTTCAGTAAGCTTTATGTTTGATCACAAAGCAGTTTTTCGTTTTGCGCAGGGAGATTGGGACATGGAGGAGTTGGAGTTGGAATTGATCGATTTTGGCTTAACCGACATTGATGAAAATGAGGGAGAGCTTTTCGTTTACACAGAGTTTGGTGACTTTGGTACGATGCAAAAGGCCCTCGAAGAAAAAGGAATTGAGGTTATCTCAGCGGATTTTCAGCGTTTTCCTACCACCTTGGTGGAGCTCAATGAGGAGCAAGAGGAAATCATCAATAAGCTGATCGATAAGCTGGAAGAAGATGATGATGTAAACAATGTCTATACAAACATGGCCTAAGCGATAAGCTTAGGCTTTTTTGCAAATGAAGCTACCTAAAAGAGAGAATTTCACCCAACAGGCCAAAGAATTGATTATTGTCGGAAGCCTCAATCCCGTCAAGCTTCAAAGTACAGAAGATGCCTTTACCTTGGCTTTTGATCGTTCCTTTCACATTACCGGTGTCAATGTTCCTTCGGGAGTTTCAGATCAGCCATTCGGGGCAGAAGAGACTCTTTTGGGAGCTCAGAATAGAGCCAAATCCGCTAAAGATGCATTCCCTGAAGCAGATTATTGGGTAGGAGTAGAAGGCGGTGTAGAGGAAGATGCAAGAGGACTTTTTGCTTTTGCCTGGGTATGGGTTTTGGATAAAAATGGTAAAGAAGGACAGGCAAAGACGAGCACTTTCTATTTGCCTGAAAAGGTGGCGGAATTAGTCAAAGGAGGAATGGAACTAGGTCAGGCAGACGATGAGGTCTTTTCCGAAGATAACTCCAAACAAAAAGGAGGTTCGGTGGGCATTTTGACTAAAGGAAAGCTAAATCGAACTGAATATTATCAGCAGGCTGTGCTTTTGGCACTAATTCCCTTTCTCCAAAAAAATCTCTATAAATAGGATTTATTTTATAAAAATTTTGAAAAAGTCAATTTTAGTAAAAAAAATTTTTGTGTGATTAGGAACTTTCAAATTTTTTTCACTTCTTTATTCTTATGGTTTAATGGTTTACGAAGTGTATACATTTATATAAGATGTAAAAGTTGCTTTAATCACCCCGAATTTCTCAAAGCAACCAAGCCTCCCTTCGGGGAGGTTTATTTTTTTAGATTCTCCAAGAAGCTTCTCAAGGCTACCCGCCAGTCTTCATCCGCATCCCATTCGGGTCCGATATATAGTTCATCTCTTACGATGAGCTTGATGTAATATTTGACTACTGTTTGGGTCTCGGTTTGCTGGTTTGCTTCCAATCCCATGCTTTTTTTCAGGTCGGCTTCCCGTCCTTCTACGCGAACCAACAAGAATTGAACCCGATCTCTGATCAATTCTTGATCGGTTTTAGATTCTGACAGCCAAACATACTCATTTGGGTAAACCGATTCTAGGATGGATTCCAATTGATTTTTTTGGGCAGCTTGCTCGGCTAGGACGGCTTCGGGCGATTTTCCGTAAAGATCATATCGGAAAAAGCTCAAAAAGCCCGTCGCAGCGCTACTGCCTTCGAGGGGTATGGCCAGTTTGAATACTTCTAGATTAAGTGGATTTCTCGGAAGGAATTTGGCGGCTGTTTGAGCATTGTTGCTTTCCATACCGGCCATTTCGGGAAATTCGGCGACATCAATCACAAGAAGATTTTTGGTGGGTTTTGATTTTCCCGCCTCTGCGAAAAGTGAACCAGCCTCTTGTAGTTTGCCGCCTGATGTGCCAAATAGTGCCGTGGAGGAGATCATTTGAGCATCGCCTGTAAATTCACCAGTGTGGACACTGCTTTGGTTTTTTTGCCGGGTAACCAAAATGATGTTTTGGATCATTCGCTGCTCAAAGGCTTTGGCATAAGCGGAACGCACTTCTTCTGAAAGAACCACCTGCTCCAATTCATAGTATGCAACCGGGTCTGCTCCTGCTTCTACCAAATATTGGTGGACGCTGTCGGCGACTACCTGCCAGTCCATTACCGGTCTGGCAGCTGGATCAGCTGATACGAGTACTACAGACTTTCCATTGAAAAAGCTTTCGGGTAGTCCGCTTTGGGCGATTACCGGTTCGGTCAGCCAAAAAAAGACAAAAAGACCAAAGAAATATTTCATTTATTCGCGTTTCTGGGCTACTTCCTTTTTAATTTCGCCATTAAATAACGAAAAATTCGCCAGCCTATGCGACATCAAATTAAAGTATTCCTAATTATTGCCGCCTTATTTTCGGCTCAAAATTCTTTTTCTCAATCACTTGATGAAGATAGACTTTGGAAGCATTTAGAATACCTTGCTTCTGACGAAATGAAAGGAAGGGAATCCGGCACCAAAGAGAACTTGCTGGCTAGAGACTATATCGTCGACCAATTTGAGGAGATGGGATTGGATTCGCAGTATCCGGATTTTTTACAGGAATTTCGATTTACGGACCGACGCAGTCAGAAGTCCATAGAGGGATATAACGTGGTGGCTTTCGTACCTGGGACCGAAAGCAAAAAAATCATTGTGGTGACTGCTCACTTCGATCATGTCGGCATAGGGAGACCAAATGCCCAAGGTGATTCTATTTACAATGGCTCAGATGATAACGCTTCCGGTACAGCAGCCTTAATAGAGATGGCGCGTTATTTCTCCGAGAACCCTCCACAGCATTCCATGCTTTTTGCAGCCTTGGACGCAGAGGAAAAGGGCTTGCAGGGTGCAAAAGCTTTGGTACAGGATTTTCCCTTTGGACTGGAGCAGGTTTTATTGAATGTCAATATGGATATGATTTCCCGAAATGATAAAAATGAAATCTATGTTTCGGGTACTTATCATTATCCTGAATACAAGGATATTTTGGAAGAATCAGCGAGGGAAAGTAAGGCAAAGTTGATGCTAGGGCATGATATTCCCGGTACAGGATCGGATGACTGGACGAGATCTTCGGATCACGCGGCATTTTTTGAGGAGAAAGTGCCTCATCTGTATTTCGGAGTCGAAGACCATGAGGATTACCATCAGCCAAGTGATGAAGTCAGAGAAAAGGATAAGGATTTTTTCTTCGATGTCGCTGAATTGATTTTGAACTGTCTGAAAAATATCGATCAAAAAGGCTCAAATCTCTGAGCCTTTCTTTTTCCTTTGAGTTTTAGGTTTTTTACTTTGTCAGTATATCCACGTATTCAGCACTTTGGCTAAAAATGATTTCATAGCGCGACTTTTGAAATGGAGGCTCCGTCACATGAGCAATCAAAATTTTATTTTGATTCTTAGTGGTGTCATAGGGATAATTTCTGGACTGGCAGCTGTGATTCTCAAAGAAGCTGTTCATTATATTCAGGCATTTCTTACCGAAGACTTCTACGTCGAGTATGCGAATTTTTTGTACATCCTATATCCCATCATTGGGATTTCAGCAGCCTTTGTATTGAGCAAGTATGTTTTTAAAGATTTGAGTGGCCATGGTATCCCGGATGTCCTTTTTACCATTTCCAAACAGCAAAGCTTAATCCCCCGGATTAAAACCTATAGCCGTGTGATCACCTCTGCTTTGACGGTTGGCTTTGGCGGATCTGTAGGTCTAGAAGCTCCGATGCTAGTGACGGGCTCTGCGATCGGATCAAATATCGGGGTGTCTATGCATCTCAATGCGAAAAAAAGAACCCTCCTGATTGGATGTGGTGCCGCTGGAGCTATATCGGCTATATTCGGTGCACCAATCGGCGCGGTGATTTTCGCGATTGAGGTAATCCTGATGGAAATCAGCACCGCTAGCTTTATTCCGCTACTGATAGCCTCTGTGATGGGGTCCCTTACTTCCATGGTTTTAATCGGAAGAGATCAATTATTCAAATTTGACCTTCAAGGTACCTTCTTGGCCTCTCATATGCCCTATTATTTGGTTTTGGGGATTTTGTGTGGGATTATTTCACTTTATTTTTCCAGTGCGGTCATGAAGACCGAAAAGATCATGGAAGGCTTAGAAAGCCAATTGATCCGAATTCTTTATGGGGGAGCTTTGCTTGGATTTATTTTATTCTTTTTTCCGCCTATTTATGGAGAAGGATATGATACATTGAATTTGTTGATTGAAGGAAATTCGGATCAATTACTTGACCGCTCTCCTTTTTTCTCAGCCATTCAAAATCCCTATCTAATTCTCTTTTTCTTAGCATTTCTCATATTGATCAAGCCGGTAGCATCAGCCCTTACCTTGAGTGCAGGAGGGGCAGGCGGGATTTTTGCTCCTTCGCTATACGTGGGGGGTATTTTAGGTTTTTTGTTTGCCTACGGCAAAAATATGCTCGGCTTTCATATTCCGCTTCCCCTGGCTCATTTTACCCTGGTGGCTATGTGCGGAGTGATGGCTGGAGTACAGCATGCACCACTTTCTGCAATTTTTCTCATAGCTGAGATTACTGGAGGCTATGAGCTTTTTGTTCCCTTGATGTTTGTGTCGGCGATCTCTTTTCTGACGAAAACATACTTTCAAAAGGATAGCTTGTATACCCAACAGCTCAAGGAAAAAGGGCGTCACCTCCCGGAGACCACAGATCAGCAGCTTCTCGACATGATTACAATTCTTCAGGTGATTGAGCGGGATTTATTGCCGATTCATCCAAATGCCAAGTTGAAGGACCTGATCAATCTAGTAAAACAATCCAAGCGAAATATTTTTCCTGTGGTAGACGAAAACCATCAGCTTCGAGGGATTGTCACGCTAGATGACATTCGAGATATCATGTTTGACTCCGAGAAGCAAACTACAGTAGAGGTAAAGAGTCTGATGCATAGTCCTCCTGAAATCCTACTTTCTAATGAAAATATGCAAAAGGCTATGGATAAGTTCGAAAAGTCAGGCGCATGGAATCTTCCCGTAGTAGAGGATGGGCGCTATTTGGGCTTTGTTTCAAAATCTCGTATTTTCAATTCCTATCGGAAACAACTGATCTTCAAAAAGCACGATTAATTCCTTTTTAGAATAAAATTTGGATTTTGAATTTATCCACTTTTTTCGATCTGGATTTTTGTAAAAAATTTCAGTTAGCTATTATTATCCACAAAATTCAGCGAATTTATAATCAGTTAAATATCTGAAAATCAAATAAATAAATAATTCATGTTGAAAACTGTGGATAAATTAACGTAAATGTGGATAAAAAATTCTTGACTTTTTCAATGTCTGATTCTAGCCAGAAATGGGCGATTTTTACCTAAGTGTTTCCTAAGCTTAACCTTCCCTTAATATTCTGAAATGGGCCAAAATAAAAATTCAAAACAAATTTAATTTCGATTTTGTTGTCCTTTCCTTTTTTCGAATAATATTTTAACTATGTAAAAATTAATTTGACTTTGCAAAGTACAATTTTTAAAGCCTTTTATTTTCCTACAGGCAATTGGTTGAGGTTACCCATTTGTTTTAGGATCCAGGATTGTCGGCCTTTAAGGTAGGTGGTTGGCTTTTTTGGTGACCATTTTCGTGGGTTGGGAAGAATTGCTGCAATCATAGCTGCTTCGGCTCTGTTGAGCTCTGAGGCTGTTTTTCCATAATAGGCCTGAGCAGCAGTTTCGATTCCATAAATACCCGGACCCATTTCTATCACATTCAGATAGACTTCCAGAATCCGTTCTTTTCCCCAAATCAATTCTATTAAAACAGTAAAATAAGCTTCCAAGCCCTTCCGAAGATAGGTTCGTGCTGGCAAAAGAAAGACATTCTTTGCAGTTTGCTGAGAGATGGTACTTGCCCCTTTGATTCGCTTTCCTTTTTTGTTTTGTTCCCAAGCTTTTTCCATTGCTTTCCAGTCGAATCCATGATGCTGCAAAAAGTTCTGATCTTCTGCGGCATAGACAGCCTGAAATGCATGCTTGGAAATTTCAGAAGCCGGAACCCAATCTTTACTCAGCTTGATAGATTGCTTTTCATCAGCGGCTTGCTCAAAGGTGCGGATGAGCATCAGGGGAGTCATCGGTACTGGTACAAACTTGAAAAGAAATACCGAAAGGATAGACAAGGCAAAAAATCCAAGAACGACCTTCAATAAAAATCTTACCACTCGCTTCAAAAACCTGATCATGGTTTTATGGCCCTGGCCTGAATAAATTGATAGAAAAATACTGCCTTAGGATGCTGGGTTAGTTGATCCAAATCGGCTTCCATGGCTTCCAAGGTAGCTTGATCCACCTTTCCTTCAAGGATAAGTTCTTCCGCTGCACTTTTCATCAGCTTTTTCCAATATTCGACCATTTGTTTCAGTCGGGTAGGCTGACTCTGATCGAGGTGGAGTCCACCGGGTTTCAGCTCTATGTTTTGAAATCCTGATTTCTTGAGGAGGTTTCCCAATTGAAGTCCAATGTCTGGGTTTCCTCCATTCTCTTTTTGCAATTCGTTGAAGGCTTTGTAATAAGTTGCTAAAGCTTCGCCATGGGGAAAATAGTGAAAACTGGAATTGAAGACTTCTGTAATATACACAATCCCTCCAGGAAATAAATGATCAAAAACTGAATCTATAACAAGTTGAGGTTCGGAGACATGCTCCAAAACCCAGCAAATAAAGGCACCGTCATACTTTTCTTCTAGGTCAAGGTTCTGTGCATCCTGCTGAATTATTTGAACCTGAGAGGACGCATAATTTCGAAGGTTAACCCTAGCTTTTTCGATTTGAGAAGCTTCGAGTTCTACGCAGGTCAGGTGCATCTCAGGATAAAGCTCCAAAAGTACCTTAGTCTGAGCGCCTACGCCTGAACCCACTTCCAGAACTTTGCTCCTTCCAGCCAAGTCGATCCAAGGATAAATCAACGAAGCCAGCATACCAGCCTGCTCCAGCAATCTATCCTGCTCTCCCGTCAAATATCCGTGAATGTAGTTGCCCATAGATTTGCGAAAATTACCGAATTTTCATCGCTTTTATAGCTTCGTGTTTCTATGGCACCAGTTAGTTCCTCCTCAAACTCACTGTACTCCCCAAAAAGACTCTGTGTATGACCTGCCCAATTCAATAAAAGGAAAAGGGAGACAAGTCCAAACTTGAATTTCAAGGATCTACGACTTTTTTGAAAACAATTGGTGCGTTCATCTTGGTAGCAACAGACTCCATAAAGTACTTTAAGTTTCCATATTGCCGGACATCGATCTTAGGTTTTCTGATTTCTACTTTGGCAGAAATCTGAACCTTATCTTTCATTATGATCGGATTGTACTGAAAGACAACTTCTCCATTTTCCATGGCAATGGATTCCTTCAAGGGGTAATCATCCAACTCATAGCCGGAAGGGATTTCAACCATAGCAGTGTAGGTCTCAGAAAATGCAAAGCCAAAATCTACCGGAAAGATCCGGAAATCTTGAGTGAATGGATTTTTTGAGAAAGTAGCAATCTTGAATGGAGAGAGCATGATCAAGTCCAAATTATCAGATTCTGGACCGGGAATTCGTAATTTGTAATTAGTCGTAGTGAAATTGTTTTCCCTCATCTTATCCTCTACCTCAAACTCAACCACTTCCCAATTGGGATCCAAGGTAAATAGCTCATGGAGAGGTCTATTGCTTTTCTCCAAATCATGAGATCGCTGGGCAGTGACGAGTCCTTCATAATAGGATTGCCGTAGATTGCCTTCTACCATCAGATTATTTGCCTCATCAAATTTCAACTGAGAGATAAAGATTGAGTTAGAATTATGCGGAATAGATATCGGGACCAATTGGCTGTTGTCTTTGATCAGGAGTAATCCTGCCTTGACATGCTTGTCCAAGTCAACATAGCCAAAAGGAGCAATTGGGTCTTCTAAATCCAATAAGTACTCATTCCCGTCCAACTTAGCCAGTAAGACCATACTGTTAAACTGATTGATAAAAGGAAAAGGCACCAAGTCACTTCGCCCACTTCCCTTTGATCCTACCAAGATCGGATGACACTCTATTCCCAGTGAAGTCAGAATTCCCATTAAGGCCAGATCCAACTCCAAGGGAGACCCGATTTTTGATTTCATCAGTTGATTGATCCATTGATCGGGGAAAAAGCCTCTTTCCTCATTGATTTGGAAGTTTTCCTGGATGTAGTAATAGGCTTTCTGGGCTTTCTCCAGTTCTGTACTTCCTTCAAAGTCTGCTCCTACTGTGGCTTTATCCAGTGGAGCAGTCCTGAAATAGCCTTTTTCGTCATAATCCTTCAAAGCTTCATTTCCTAGGACTACCCAATTTTGGAGGACATCTTCCCATTCTGTCAAAGTTTTTTGATAGCGGGAAAGTTGAAATTCAACGCGCTCTCTGTAGTCGGCAAAGTTTTTCATGTATGGCTCTGCCTTTAGTGAATTCAGCTTTCTCAGAGTCCAGCTATAGGAGCCATTGTTTGCGGTTTTTTCGGAGGTGGTATTGTATTTCTCCCCTTGACCGATCATTTTATATTCCAACTGGGGAATCATCGTGATACTGTACGTAGACATCATGGTTGGAATATCATTTTGGAAGGTCCAACCATCAAGGAAGGTAATGTTTTTGTCAGTCTTTTTATAGGTGTATTCGATGATAGATCCGACTTTGACATTGGGAAAAGTGATCCGGACTTCCTTCCAACCATTGGCGACTTCTACTTCAAAAATCTGGTCTTTTTCCACTTTAATCGTTTGAGCTTGTCCTCCTTCAAAATTGGTAATCAAGGCTTTCACACTGCTAATTTGCTCAGTTCTATTATCCCCAGAGTAGAATGGAATGGTGACATCGCCACGGGAAATGCCGGATTCTTTAAGAATCTTCATTCTGAAATGATAAGAAGTCTCAAAAACATTTCCGTAAAATTTGGAAACTCCCTCTTCGAACAACATGACAGCGTCCGCATCTGGCTCGAAGTCCACCTCCGAGTAGGCCATTTCATTGGCATTGTATTTCCCAAATTTCTCCTTTTGAGCATAGCTGGTAATATGCAATCCGGAGAGAAAGAGTAAGAATAGAATCTTCTTCATACTATTGTTGACTTAGGCTGGGTTTGGTAAAATGATAGGCTCCATTTCCTACCGAGTTGATTTTACTGACTATAAGTTTTTTGGCCTCTTCATCCTGAGAATCCGAAAGCGACACCTTGATTTTTCTGGAGACGATCAATTGATTGTTTTCTAGACAGTTTTCGATTAGAATGCTGTATTCCTCTTCCTTAATCTCTAGAGGCATCAAACTGAATTCTGAACCAACTCCTGAAGGAAGGTCTATGGTATAAGATTCAGATAGATCAAAGTTTTTGAAGCCGATTTCTTCTAATTTGATTTTGGTGAAAAATGGCTTGAGTAATAATCGTTTGGCCGTTGTTTGGGCAAATTTTTGGATGATGCCCTTAACTTCTCTATCAGCGATCGGAAGGGAATCAAGATGATCTGGTTTTAGCTCGTAATCCTGAATAATCAAGCCCGAAATCGCAGAGTACTTATTGAAATAATCCCGTTGCTGTCTGGAGTCTAGTTGTCTGGAAAGGCTGGTAGCTGTGTAAGCTGGATTTCCCTCGAGGTGCTGCTTCATGGTCATTTGAGCATCTCCGCGATCATCCAATCTGATATAAAATTCATTTTCTACACGATTCCAATGATCTTCTTGGTAGCCCGGAGTCTTTGCCAAATATCCGCCAGTAGGAGTGACGACCAACACATGTCTATCATTGGTAAATGAGCCCAGGTATCCGGCCGGAAGGCTATTGGAAGTACACTCTAACCAAACTGGCTGCTCATCCACCTCGGCACGCAAAATCACGTGATTGAATTGGTTGGATGGCAAATCAGTATGAATATCTGACTCACCCTCACCGGCATAGACCAGTGTATAATAGGCTGGAATCCCCGCAGTCTCTAGCATGGCTTTCATTAAATTGCTGAGCCCTTTGCAGTCTCCGTAGGAATATTTGACTGCATCTGTGGCAGTCATGGTCTGCCAGCCTCCAATTCCCAATTGGATACTGACATAGCGGAAGTTCTTCTGTAGATAATCGTATAAAACGGCAATTTTCTCATAGGGGTCCTCTATGCCCTCGACTAATTCAAGGATTTTAATTTTAAACTCCTCAGGCAAAATATCCCGTCCTTCATTCAACTGGTATTTCCAAAGTCCCAATTCAGACCAATCAGTCATGGATCCTCGAAAGTTATCCAGTTTGAATTCCTTCGGTGCGATATACAGTCGATGATCATCCTCCTCCTTGATGCTGAGATCTTGAACAGGTAGTTCCGACTCTTTCCAGGTCAGCTGAACTCTCCCGTCTGGAAGTGTTTCATCCTGTCTATTGCCAGAAAGATGCTGCTCTTTG
>LJXT01000064.1 GCA_001314815.1 Algoriphagus marincola HL-49 | reverse complement strand
CCGCATTTTCCTCCCCTCCCCAACTTTACACAGTAACGTTCGCCGAGCGAAGTCGAGGTGAACCTAATAAAATTTGGTTACTGGTAAGAAAGCGGACATTCATAATATATTTCTTTATAGCCCTGATTTCTTCAATAGTTCAAGAAGCTTTTTCTTTTTTAAGTTTACCCTCTTGTATTTTCTTTACTTGACCTAAACTGGATTCCAATTCATTGAAAAATTCAAGAACCTCTTCTTTGTCAATGACTTCAAATTCAATTCCTTCCTTGGTAAGAAAATCCTCAATGGATTTAATTTGCTTTCTAGTTTTAGTGTATGCCTTTATCCGTATAGCTTCCATGAATTCTCTATTTTTATCCAATTTAAAAATAAAATCGGGGAATTTTGAATACTTAATTTGTGCTTTTCTAGATTCAGAGAATTATAAAAAGCTCCGATCGCATCGGAATCAGAGGTCAAATAAAACCAATGATCTTCAATCCTTTAAAAATCACAACTGAATTTTTATTGAGAAGCTAAAAGCCTTATTCATGGTATCGGTAAATGGTAGAGAAGTATTCCTGAAAGCCATATTCAGGATATCTTTCCAATTCCTTTATTAACCTACCTTGGCTATCGTAGGTATATTCAAACATTGGAGTCAATTCTCCAGCTAGGGAAGTAGGGATGGATTTGGTAATTAATTTTCCATCCTCATTATAGACATAGTGCCAATTCCGAATAGGAGAATTTGGCTGCGTGAAAACCATCCAAACCTGACGTTGAATACGACCCTGCTCGTCATAATAGAATCGATAACCTTCTTGTAATGAAATCTGGGGACCGAAAGTGATTTTTTTCAATTGATCCTGGTCGTTGTACTCATACTTGAAATAAATGGTACTTCCCCGATCCTGCTGAATCAGTCTTTTTGATCCATCATACTGGTAGGTAAATACTTCTCCAAAAACGTATTTTTCACCGTCAAATGGAAATACCTCTTTTTTAATTAACAGATCATTTTCATAAGTATAGAGAACAAGACTCGAAGTATCCAAGCTTGAGTTTCTCAGGTAGACATCAAAAAGTTCTCTTCCAGAAGCGTAATAATACTTATCATGTATTGAAAGAAGTGAGTTCAACTGGTATTTTTTAATTCGAGTTGCTTTGTCATCAAAATTCACAGCAGATCTCTGAAGTTGGGCAACTGAAATCGCGGGAAGAGTTTCTAAAAATTCTTCTTGGCCATCTTCCCCGGTGATTGAGCAAGAGCAAAGCAAAAGAAAGATTAGAAGAATGGCCTGTAATGATTCATTTTAATTCGTGAATATCAAATTTGTAAATAAAGCTTCTAAAATCTTGATTATCCGTTTAGGCAAACATCAATTTACCTTTTGGCTTTGGGATGGTCCTTCCAATTTCATTTGCTGTTTCAATCCATTCTTGAATTACAATTTCAACATTTTGAAGAGCTTCTGAATAACTAGCTCCATCGGCAGCACAGCCAGCAAGTTCTGGAACTTCTGCAATGAATGATTCATCAGCCTCGCTCCAGTAAATAATAATTTCGTATCGTGGATCAGTCTTCACTTTTTTTTATGCTTAATTGATATTTCAATATAATTAATCTTACTTGTTTTACCTGATAAGGTTTAGCCTTACCTTTTTTTTCTTGAAGATTTAGAATCTCTTCCACACCTTCTTTGCTAAATATGTGGTGACTGCCTTTTATCCTTTCCGAAAAACCAAAAATCAAAATCAAATTTCTTAATTCTGGAAAGTTAATATTAGTATCTGAGCTTCCTGAGAGGATTTTGGCTATAAGTTTTTCATACTTACCCATAGCTTAAATTAATCTATTTTTTGAATTTGGTATTCAATTTTGAAGTCGATTTCTCTAACAAAAATACCTCCGATCACTGTGGAACCGGAGGTATTTGAAATCCAGAGACAAGATCTTCGAGGTTTTTGAAACCTCAAAGGTCAGTCCATTAATGCTTAAAGTGTCTGACACCCGTCATTACCATGCTCATGCCATGCGCATCGCAGTAGTCAATGCTGTCTTGGTCCTTGATGGATCCACCTGGCTGTACCACTGCTGTGATTCCCGCTTCATTGGCAATTTCCACACAATCTGGAAAAGGGAAGAAGGCGTCTGAGGCCATTACTGCGCCCTTTAGGTCAAAGCCAAATTCACCTGCTTTGATAATTGCCTGTCTCAATGCATCTACTCGAGAAGTTTGTCCTACACCTGAAGCGAATAGTTGAGAATCGTTGCTCAACACAATCGTATTAGACTTGGTGTGCTTGCAGACTTTTGCCGCAAAAACCAAAGCATCGAGTTCTTTTTCAGAAGGAGCAACTTTGGTCACCACTTTGAAATCTTCCTTACTTTCTGTAGCCAAATCCTTGTCCTGCTCGATCACACCGTTCAATAAGGTCTTGATCATTTTGGTGCCTGGCAAAGCCATTTTTTGGCGAAGAAGAATACGGTTCTTTTTGCCTTTCAAAACGTCCAAAGCCTCCTCGGTGAATTCAGGAGCAATCAATACTTCGAAAAACAAGGAATGCATTTCCTCTGCTGCTGCTTTATCCACGGTTTGGTTGGTCACCAATACACCGCCAAAAGCAGAAGTGGTATCTGCGGCAAAGGCTTTCTGATAAGCTTCTTTCACAGAATCCGCCGTGGCACAGCCGCAGGCATTGGTGTGCTTCAAAATAGCGAAGGCTGTCTGGTCTGGGAATTCGGCAATCAAATTAACTGCAGCGTCTACATCGACCAAGTTATTGTAAGAAAGCTCTTTTCCGTTCAGTTGATCGAAAAGGTTCTCCAAATCACCGTAAAAATGAGCCGCTTGATGTGGGTTCTCTCCATAGCGAAGTGCTTTGGCCTTGCTTTCAGAAACCTTCAATGCCGGGATATTTTCGCTTTGGTTGAAGTAGTTGAAAATATGCGTGTCGTAATTGGATGACACCTGGAAAGCCTGTGCCGCGAAATATCGTCGATCTTCAATCGTGGTGCCTCCGTCCTGTGCCTCGAGCTTAGCTTCTAATTCTGCATACTGATTTTTAGAAGCGATGATGGTCACATCTTTGAAGTTTTTGGCAGCAGCTCGGATCAAAGAAATCCCTCCGATGTCGATCTTTTCGATGATATCTGCCTCTGAAGCTCCGGAAGCTACCGTTTCCTCAAAAGGATACAAATCCACGATGACCAAGTCGATGGCCGGAATGTCATATTCAGCCGCTTGGGATACATCGCCCTCATTTTCTCTTCGATATAATATCCCACCAAATACCTTTGGGTGGAGGGTTTTCACTCTTCCTCCAAAAATGGAAGGGTAGGAGGTCAATTCTTCAACCGGGATGACTTCAGCACCTTGTTCTTCGATGAATTTTTGAGTGCCACCAGTAGAGTAGATTTTCACTCCGTGTTTTTTCAGAAGGGCGATGATAGGTTCAAGATTGTCTTTGTAAAAGACTGAGATGAGGGCAGATTCGATTTTTTTGATAGCCATTTTTTGAATGGATAGATTTGGATTTCAATGAAGGGGCAAAGGTAGGAAAAATGGGCAAAAGCTCTGTGAGAAATCTCGATTAGTACAAAGGGAATCAGACTTGATACCAGCCCTCTTCTTGATAATCCTTAAATCGGGATCTCCATTCCCTATTCCAAATGATCAGATAATGATCGCTTTTTTGCATTGCCCGGTACCCGAAAAGGTGGAGGATAGGCTTGGCTAGAAATTTTGCAATTCGTAAATCCACACGCATCGAATCTTTTTCTGGCGATGCCCAGTGCACCCCGGGTAGCCAAGTGATGAGTCGGTCTAGTTTTCTTTTCCTAAGAAAGGCAGATAGGCTTAAAAATAGCTGGGGTGTTTTCCGAATCAGAAAAAATCCATCTCTTCCCTGAGCTTGATAAAGCGGCATAAAAATCTGTGTTTTTTTCGGCGAAAGCACCGCTTTTCCCTCAGAGGTGGCGAGTTTTTCTCCTTTTACTACCTGCTGAAAACTTCTGTATCCTAAATTCATTTTGAACTCGCTTTCGGGTTTAACCTCAAATCGGAAAAAGATCTCATAGAAATCCTGGAAAGAAGCATATTCCTTCTTCCAGACATTCAAACTTTCCTTAACGTTCATGTTTTTGGAGTCACAACTTCCTGCAAAAGCAAGAGAAAGCTGAATGAATCGTTCATGGTTTTTGACAGAAATAGGGTCTGTATGCTGACCTCCTTCAAAGCCAAAGGATACAAAACCCAACTCATTGATATAGGAAAGCACCGGTCCTTCGATATATTCCTCAATGCCCAAAATGAGCGGTAGGGGATACTGCTGCGCAAAAGCACGATTGATCAGACTGTCATTGACAGGGATAAAGGGGATGGACTGACTGGAAGTCGTGTGTAGGTCGAAAAAATACAAAGGACCTGATTGGTTTTGAATAATTTCCTGAATCAGGGCAAATAGCTCCGCTAATTCAATTTCATCTTCATTTACAGGTTGGAAGTTGTCTTTTGAAAGTGCTTCAATATTTTTTTTGGTCCAAAGTCGATTGAGATCTTTTTCTTCAAATCGCTTGCCCTTTTGGAGTGCCCGGAGATTTCCGGCTAGAGCTGTTACTTTTCCGTTTATGCGGATTTTTTCGTTTCGAATTTTTTGAAGCACATTTCTCAAAGCCCAAACTCCAGATGGCTCATTTCCGTGAATTCCGGCAAAGAAGATCAGGTGTGGCCCAGGTGTTTCTCCCTCTATTTGGTCTATGACGCGATCAAAGTCAAAATCGGTTTGAATAGGTGGGCTTAGCTCAGACACTTTTGATGTTTTCCAAATCCTTAGTAGTGATAATTCCGACGAGATAGCCGTTTTGAACTACCGGTAGGCATCCAATTTCTTTTTCTTTCATTAGTTCAATGGCATCCTTTATTGGGGTAGAAGGTTTTGCAACAATCACCTCGTTTACCATGATATCCTTTGCAAGTAGCTCCGAGGACGTATCATGTATTTTATCCCAAAACTGCCGAAGATGACTATAAGTAATGATCCCGACCAAGCGTTCTCTATTATCCACAATGGGCAGGTGATGAATCCTATTCCAATGCATAAATTCCAGCGTTAATTTGGCTGAATCCAAGGAATCGGCAGTTACAAGCATTGTGGTCATGATATGCCCAACTTTCCCGGCTTTAGTTTCAAAAGCTTCAAAATGATGGGTTTCTGGCCATTGGTGAACCGGCGTTTCATCTTGTTGATTCTCGTAGATGGCTTGAGTCAGGGCTACAATGGCATCATCGGTTTTGTGCTTCATTTTGAGATGTCTGAAGTTTTTGATCATCCATTGAGATCCTGTTTGCTTCTGGCATCGGTCTCGGATGATTCCCAAATACTTATCAATACTTTCTTGGGTAAGTCCCATTTTCTGCAGACCAGCAGCTGCCAAGGGAAGTAGTTCCTTTATGATTAATTCGCTAGCAGGGATGCTTTTACCCATCCAGTTTAGGCAGGTTTCATTTCCATAGCGTGCTGCCCTTACAAAATTGGATTTAGCCTCTTCAAACTCCATTTGCTCGGGTAGATTATCATATTCCTTTGGTCTTCCCTGCATCAAACCAGCCCAAAAGGCAAAGTTTGCGATCTCGTCCCTAGCAGTGGGACCTGCTGGAATGTATCGGTTTTCAATTCTCAATCCTGGCTTACCATTAAGCACCCCATAGCAGGGTCTGTTCCAGCGATAGATGGTACCATTTTGCAGATTGAGCGCTTTGAGTTTGGGGATTCTGCCTGCTTCCAATTCTTCCAAAGCATTCTGTTCGATTTCTTTGGTGAGTAGAATTCGGTAGCTAGAAAGCTGTTTTTTAAAATAATCTACGATGTTTCCCTTTTCCCAGGAGTTGCCGAATGAAACTCGCGCCTGCTTGGTAATATGTGCTTTAGAAACTTTTCGCGTATCGATGCTTTGCTGGAAAAGTGCGATTCTTGTTTCGTTCCAAAGCTCCTTTCCCAAAAGGAGTGGTGAGTTGACACAAACAGCCAAAACAGGCCCTGAAATCGCCTGAGCCCAGTTGTATGCAGATTCAAAGTCATCAGGCTGGATCTGAAGGTGCATTTGAAAACTTGTATTGCAGGCTTCAAACATGACCGAATCATGGACTATAGAAAGCTCATCGGCACCCATAAAACTCATCCGGAAATTTCCTCCACGGGCTTTCCGCATCAGGGTATTCAATGCCAAGTAGCGTGGGTTTTCAGTCATGTATTCGAGGCTCAGTTCGTCCATGGTGATGGTCGGAAGGATTCCCGTGAGCAGGACTCGGTCTCCAAATTTTTCGCTGCTTTTTTTGGCTTTCTCGAGCAATTCCAGCAACTGGGATTCCATCTTCTCAAAGCAATCGCCCTCGAAGAGGATTGGGTCCAGATTGATCTCCAGATTGTACTTGGCCAACTCGGTGGTGAAGTGTTCGTCCTGTACATCCTCCAATACAGCAGCTGCTTGATTGGAGGGACGATAATGTTCATTGATCAGGCAAAACTCCTGTTCGGCTCCGATTCGAGTGACTCCTTTTTCCAGCAGGTCTTTTTTTACGAGCTGATCCAGCGCCTGCAGGTCCTCCAGAAGATGATTGATAAAAAGATTTCTTGCCTCTGCATTATTGTCTAAACTGACCTGATGATCGCCCATGGGATAGCTATTTAAGTGAAAACTCAATCGGTAGGCGGATGTCCCTTCCTGTAAATCAAGATCATAAATGATTTGATAAAATTCAAGCAAGGATTAACTTTTGAAGATTAGGAATAATCAAATTTTGAAATAAAGGAATAGTAGTTGGATACATATCCAATTTTCAAAGGAAATTTTTTCCCTTTAGCCTTCATTGAAAAAAAGCGGAGAATGATTTCCCCGCCTTGCTGATTCCTTAATTCAGTCACGTTTAACTACCCACACGCTTGAAGGATATCACTATAAATTTTGCCTCAGTCTCGCCAATATTTTCTAATGCATGTTGGCAGGCATCATGCCAATGGATCTCACCTGCGGAAAACTTCTTGTTACTTTTTCCTTCTTTATCAGATTCGTAGGCGATTTGGTAGTCTGAAACAGAATAAATCATCCGATTGATGCCCGCATGTATCGGAATGCTTGCACCTTGGGGCAAGTTTACTTCTGTTACCTTGAACAGATCATTTTCAATTAAAACCTCGGTGTATTCAGAAGACACTGAATGCACATCATTATCCACTGAGTTTTCATCACAGTCGGGTAATTCGGCCTTTTTCTTTGTGAAAACCAACCATTCTGCGGTCGTTGTCCCCTTGTTTTTGACGGCATGATCCCCTGCTTTATGAAAGTGGACATCACCTTTTTTCCAGGACTTTTCCCCTAAGTTTTCGCCTTGCTCTTCCCATTCGATGGTATAATCATTCAAGGAGTATATTATCCGGTCTTCTCCCTTGTGTGAAGGTTGAGAAGCTTCTGGTGAAAGACTTACTTTCATGACTTTGGCAAAGTCATTTTCAAAAACAAGCTCATGGCCAAGTTCCATGGTTTCTTTGACTTCCTCTGAGACATTCTCGCTAGTGCTCGTATTTTGATTTCCACAAGCAGCTACTGATAAAGCAAGGGCTAGGACGCCCAGCTGATGATAAATTGATTTTTTCATAGTAGTAATTATTGGGTTGATTTTAAATTAAATGGTAATCTTAAACCGAAAGTAATATTTCTGCCTATCATGTTCAATCCCAGTGGCTTGGTGACTGACAAGTGGTCAATATAGGTTTCATTGCCTAGGTTGCTTCCCGCAATGAAAAGATCCAGTTCTTGTTTACCAACTCCTAGACTTGCTCCCAATCTTGCATTGAGTAAAGTATAGGCAGGGCTGCTAGCTTCATTTTGGCCGGTCCGGGACTGCTTAAAGAAATTCAACACCTCTAGGCTGAAAAAAGGCCTTATGAAAGGGCCAACTTGATTCTTTTGAAATTTCACTTCTCCGGTCAGTCTATCCTGAGGTGTAAAGGTAGGATGCTCCACGCCTTCCGCATTATTTTTGATGTCAGCCCGAATCATGCTATAACTCCCATGAACGCCCAGCCAAGTGATGGGATGAATATCTAATGCAATCTCTCCTCCATGCAGGTTTGCATCGTCTTGTACATGCTGAAATATTTTTCCACCTCCAATGGGAGCGTCTGCATCTGTCATGACTAAATAGATATAATTGTCTATGCTGTTGAAAAAGGGAGCAATGTTTAAAGTGGCCCATTGAGTGTGCAAATGATAGGTGAAATCGACCTGGTAATTGCTTTGGGCATCTAGATCTGGATCACCTCTTTCAAATCTACCTCCGTGAATTCCATTTTGTGTAAGCTCAGGAATGTTTGGTGACCTGAATCCCCTTGCAATGTTTGCTTTAAAAAACTGGTTTTCGGTAAAGTTGTAGATTAGCCCTACTGAGCCGTTGATATTGTTATAACTGTTGTCAACTTCATACCGATCCGTATTTTCTGTGGCTATTGGAAAAGATTTCATGTTTCGGTAATCATATCGCAATCCCGAAGTAAGAATGATGTTCTCTGAGAGCTGAAAATCTCCTATCGCATAGAAACCTAGGTCATTGATTTTTGCATCAGGCATGGGGATGTTTGCTTTCTCTTCATCAGCTTCATTATTGATTATTGCCCCATTTATCCCAAAAATGAAATTATTGTCACCAGAGGGCATTATAAACTTCGTGTTATACGTAAGCGTATTTAGCTGCATGGAAGTCACCGTAGGTGTTAGCAAGTCGCCTTGAGGATTAATCCCTCCAGCCACAAGCTCTCTGATATTGGACTGGTATCCCAAATCAACACTTAAGGTGTTTTTTCCTAGAAATACAGTATTGTTTGAGTTGATTGATTGGTTTTTTAGGTCTTGATACCAGACTTCATTTTTTCGGTCTTCGATCAATAAGCTTGAGGCTAAAGGGCTGGAAAAAAGATTGATTTGTGGTTGATTCTGGATTCCATACTTCGCGTCTGTAAAGTTATAGTTGAGCGTGAAAAGCCCCCGATCTGAACGGAAACCAGAATTGAAACTTAGATTTCCTTCATTTAACCTGGTATTATCTATGATATTTTTGTCTCCATCTGTGAAGTCTTTATGAGACTTAACACTTCCTCTGAATCCGAAAAAGAACTTATCCAAACCAATTCGAAGCCCTAGACTATTGAGCAATCCATCAGTATTGGAGTGATACTGGGAAATGATATCTCCATCAATGCTATTTGGCTTGGCTGGACGCTCCCTGATGACATTGATCACTCCTGCTACTGCATCTGAACCATATTGAAGCGAAGCTGGGCCCTTGAGGATTTCGATATGTGAAGCAGTATATTCATCTATTAAAAATGGATGATTGGATGAAAATTGGAAGGCTTCCTGTTTAATTCCATTGTTCAGAAGAACCAAATTGGTATTGGACAGCCCACGGATAATCGGCTGACCTCCTCCCAGTCCGAAGCTTGAAAAATACACGCCGGGTGTTCTCGAAATTGCTCTTGGAAGCGTAGGCTCACCAAAGCTCACCATTTCTTCTTTTTTTACCACTTCAATCGGATAAGGTACTTCGTCTTTTTCCTTGACAAAACCCGCCGTGACGGTGATCTCTTGCAATTCAAGGGGCGATTCTTCCATCTGCGTGTCAAGTATGAAATCAGCTTCTGCGTCTATCTTTAATTCGATAGTTTTGATTTGGGTTCTGTACCCTATATAGGAAAACTCCAGGGTAATTACTTTCAGGTTTGCCGGTACAGCTAGCCGGTAGCTGCCGTCCTCTCGGCTCACAGTACCCGTTTTGCTTTGGTACAGCAATACATTGACACCTTTCACCGGAATCCCGCTAGGGTCGGATATTTTGCCTTTTATTAGATTCTGTGCTTGCGAATGCATGGCAGCAACTAGGAATATACCGAAGATGAATGCTCTCTTGATCATTGGGTTATAGTTTGAATAAATGGAAAAAAATTTCTATTGAAATACGCAACATAGTTGCAATATAAGATTAAGGCTTCAAACCCATAATGACAAATGTCACATAAAACATAGGAGCTTTACTCTCATCCTATTCGAAAAGCCTTCGGCAAATTTTTCGAAAATTGGTAAGGCTGTGGATATGCTTTATACTTCATTTCAATCATTCAAAATGTCACTTTGAGGATGTAGCCTGCCGCGGGCTGGGGAGATGCCAAAAAGTTAAAAATGGGATTGGCTAAAAAACGCTAGAATAATCCAAAGCTATTCTTTGGAAAGATGAGCCTATTTTTACCAAAAGATTTTTTTTAGGGTTAAATCATAGAAGAGGACGAAGATTTCGTTTTTAAATAAAATAAACAAACCACCGATCCAAAGGGCCTAAAGTGATGTATTTAGGACCTAGAGTGTTTTTAAATCTCCTTTCTTCAACAAAGCAAAAATCATTTCCAAATCATTAAAAGTCTGATGAATCGGAAGCTCTTCATTCGCCTTCAAAAATTCTTTTTTTCTTTTTTTCCAATCATTCGGATCCTGTAAGATGTTATAAAAATCATTCATTTGACTTCGATTCAAAAAAATATTTCTTTTCTTTTTTTTGGGGTCGATTCCAAGGTTTTCCAGCCAGCTTCTGAGTAGGTAAACACGCTTAGAGTTCATACAGCAGATGATTTGCAGCAAGTCCAGAGCGTCCACACAATTGAGATTCTGATGTCCTTTGAGCGTGAAGAACTTGATCAAAACCGGTAATTCCTTCCATAAGGACTTGACGAGTTGATTGTCTCTTCGAAGCCGTTTGACGGTGTGATGGGGATCAGGGGAATTTGTCAAAATGCCAATAGCATCATTGATCACAAAGTACCAAGCACCGTAATCTTCGTTCCAGGCGGTTCGAATAAATCGGTCTTCTATCGGTTTTGTCCTTGTCATAAATTCAATAAAAAACTCAAATTAAAAATCTTCATATATCAAGCTATCAATGACTTCGGGATAGTATCGATGCTCCAATGCATGCACTTTTTGGGCGATATCCTCTGGAGTATCGGCAGGATTTATGGCTGTAGCTGCCTGAAAAATGATTTTTCCTTCGTCGTAGTTTTCATTGACCAGATGAATGCTGATGCCGGTTGATTCATCTCCAGCTGATTTGACCGCTTCATGCACATGCATTCCATACATTCCTTTTCCTCCGTAGTTGGGTAGGAGGGCAGGATGGATATTCACCATTCGATCAGGAAAAGCCCGAATCAAGTCTTCCGGAATTTTCAAAAGAAAACCAGCCAAAATCACCCAATCGATCTTTTCTTGTTTCAATTTCTCAAGTAGCTTTCCTTCCTGCATTTCCTTCCTTGAAAAAGTAAAGGTGGGTACCTGAAATTTTTTAGCTCGCTCTAGAACAAAAGCATCTGTTTTATTGGATGCGACCAATGCGACTGAAGCTTTTTTACTTTTTTGAAAGTGCTCCATGATTTTCTCGGCATTGGAGCCGCTACCGGAAGCGAGAATGGCTAATCTTTGCACAGTGCTGTTTTTATTTGCAGGGCTAAATTAAGAAAGGCCGCCTTAGAAAAAGAGCGGCCTTTGAAATCTTTTTGAAATTAATAAGCGGGAAATTCCTGCTGTAATCCATGAAAAGAGTCGATCATCTCCCAGGATGGACGGTAGAATTCCTGCTGTACACGACCATCGATAATGCCATCTAGGATAAATTGAAGGGCAGCATTCAGTCGGGAATCTCTGGTATCGCCCCAAGGAATATTCGGACTGTCACTGACGGAGAAATCTGCTGGGAAGCCTTCGAAATACTCGGCTTTTCCTTCTGAATTTGCTGTAGCAAAAGTGACAGGAACTAATTCTACATCATTGTCAGCCAAGGTGCGATTGTACCGGGATAGGGGAAAGGACCCGACAGGCTTGCCGAAGGTATTGTCTCCGATCAAGACCAAATCCATGTAGGGACCGAGTGCATTGATCACCAATTCGGAAGCGGAAGCAGAACCACGGCTTGTAATGAAAATAACCCGGGGTAGGTTCAGCGAACCGATTTTAGAGAAATTCTCCGACTGATTTAGCTCTGATTTATCCTCGTTCAGTTCATTGGTGTACATCACTTTCCCGGAGTTGGATGACTGGATCAAGTAATTGAGGATTTGTTCGGCGACAGCCACCGAGCCCCCGCCATTGTATCGCAGGTCGATGATCAATTCATCAATCCCCTCGCCAGTGAAGTAATTCATGGAGTTTTCCACCTCCTGACTTCGGGTAGGAGTAAGCCCAGCCGTAGCTTTGAAGCTTTGGTAGACCCAGTATCCTACTTTTTTATTTCCTATTGGGTAGACATTTTGATAGAGTACCGAATTGGATTGATATTCTGCTTTGGTATTCGTCCGAGTAGTTGTGCTACCATCGGGAAGTCGGAAGGTAAAGGTATTGCTGACTCCAGGGTCTGGAGGACCTAATTCGAAATTGTATCCACCAGAGGAAGTTTTGTAGTCGGCAAGAGGTTTTCCGTTGATCTCGATGATTTCCCATCCTCGCTGCCAGCCATCTTTCCCAGCGGGTGCTTCGTCGAATACAAAGGTCAGGAATAGACGCTCATCTTGGTCAAAAGCAAAGCCGAAACCATGTCCCGCATTTCTTCCCACAAAGGCATTCTGAAAAGCCTCTTGGGTGGTGATGTAGGAAAAGCGGTCGAGCGGCTTGAAAATCATCGCATCCAAAAACTCCTCGTTTGATTCTGTTCCATTGGTGATGACCTCTCCCGGAAGCTCCTGATTCCAGAAATACCATTCTTGCATGGTCGAGAATATTGCATCCTTCACCACGTCAGACTGTGGGTTTGGAGTTGGGTCATCCGTGTTCCGACAGGACCATATTCCGAAGACCAGCAATCCAAGAATCCATCTAATTTTTATCATATCTATTGATTTTATGGTATTTACGAAACATCCTTTGAAGCGGATGTCATTAGATCGCGATGTCGTACACTTTTACGGTTTTCCACATGGAAGAATATTTATCAATAAACTCCAAGTGCAAGGGGTCTTTTTGATAGGCTAATTGGTCCTCGAAGCTATCGAAAAAAAGCGTACAGGATACTTGCCATGAATGATCGACCACTTCACGTTTTTCAGTATCCGCTGGGGTACCGGCAATGAATTTTCCTACGGTTTTGCATTTTCCCAGCATGGGAACTGCCGCTGTTAGGAATTCTTGGGTGTCATTTTCATCATGTAACCAAAAATAAACTTGGTGGATCATAAGTTGTTTTTTCATGTTTTGTGCAATCGAGTTAATAGGTAAGAAAGCAGCTACAGAGGCTGCGGAAATAGTTTTTAAGAAATTCCTTCTGCGGTTCATAAGTTTAAAATAGGTGGAATAAGGCGAAATATAGAAAAAATTCAGAATACCATTTTTCTTCACCTCCTAGGCTTATGAACTTATTTGCTAATAGATTAAATGATTGTTAGGTTTTAATCCTGAGAATTTCGAAAAGTATTTGATTGTATTAACTTAAAATTGGAGCTAGGTATGGAAAATTAAAAATAAACCATTTTTTTATTTGAAAATCAATCATTTATATGATATATCTGTGTAACGTAGACTTATTCCTAACTCAAAATTCGTAGGTTATGAAAACTTACTTTAAGCGATTGTCTGGTTTATTTGGGGATTGCAAAGGAGCTATGGCAAAAAGATAATCAGCACTACCTCTTAAAATAGTTAATTGAGTGCAAAAATTGGAGAGAGAATATGCCTCATCGCTACCTATTAAGATTAAAGGATAAAATCTAGTTTTTTTTTAAGAAAAAGTTAAAAGGAATGAATGAAGTACGATGAAGTTGTTTCTAGGTGTTTTTTGTGAGCATTACCGACAATCATTTCCTTTGCACTTTTGTGTGAAATGTGTACTTATTCTCACAACGGAATGGTAATATGCCGGCAATGACTGGCATCTTGGCTCGACCTTAAGGATGTGGTCAATGTTAATTACACCGAATCTAATGAGAAAAACACCACTATTACTGATCCTGATAATCTTTTCCTTATCGCCTTATGCAATTGGTCAAACGTTAATCGGTAATACCAGCCTTCCCAATAAACTGCGGGTCTTTATCGATGGCTGCGAACGAAGAGATGGGGGCTGTGATATGGATTTTATCAGGACGGAAATCACGGCTGTTGACTTCTACAGGGATAATGAAATGGCCGATGTATTTCTTCTTATCAACAACAACAGATCCGGTGGGGGAGGACGACAATACCAACTCATTTTCATAGGTCAACAAAACCTTCATGCAGGACGAACAGACACCCTCTATGTAAATAACAAGCAGACGGATACTGACTTTGAAGTACGGGAAAAACTGACCCGATACATCAAATTAGGTTTGGCTCCATACGTGGCGAAGACTAAGGTCGGGGAGATAGTTGATATCAACATGAAGACTGGCTCTAGCACTCTAGAAGATACTGAGCTGGAAATGGTTGATCCCTGGGATTTCTGGGTTTTTAATATTGGTAGTGACGCCAACATTCAATTAGAGGAATTGAGCAGGCAAATCAATTATGGTGCAGACCTTAACGTCAACCGAATTACGGATGATTGGAAAATAAACATATCCGGGAGAATCAATGAAAGACTGAGAACAACGGTTCAAAAGGAACCAAGAGTTGATGATAATGGTAATCCGGTTCTTGATGAAAATGGTAACCCCATCATCGATGAAGTTGAAAGCGATTTTGATGTGTCAGAATTTAGATTTGGGCATCAGTTGGTAAAGTCTATTTCGCCCAAATGGTCATATGGATACGATCTGGATGGCCGTCAGAACACTCGCTTTAATTACCAGTTTCAAGTCAGCTTCAGGCCGGCGATCGAGTATAATTTCTTTCCGGAATCAGAGCAGAATTCCAGGTTTTTGCGATTGAACTATGGGGTTGAAGTAAGGAATAATACCTATGTCGAAGAAACCATTTACGGTGCAAATCAAGAAACTAGGGCTCTCCAAAGTCTGAGAGCCAGTCTGGGACTAACTCAGCGATGGGGAAATCTTCAAGTTGGCTATCGTCTGAGAAACTATCTTCATGATTTTAGCTTTTGGACTACCGGTTTGAATATCGGTGCAGAAGTCCGGGTAACCGGTAATTTTTCTTTTTATGTGCGAGCAGAAGGTAACTACGTAAAGGATCAGATTTACCTGGCGTCGGGAGATTTTACAGAGCAGGATATTCTGAGTGGGCGAGTAACCCTACCCTCAGCCTATACTATCGATACCAGGTTTGGGTTTAATTACCGCTTTGGCTCCAATCTCAATAACTTCGTAAATCAACGGTTTTTCGGAAGAGCGAATTTTGTGGGGAATGATTGATGGATCATTCTCCGGTTGAAAAATTAGCCTGACAGAAATAATCGTGAATTATGCCTAGTCTTTTTTCAGAAATTTATATTTTTTCTGTTTTTCTTGCCATCTTTTTGCGGCGTACTGCTGCATATCATCCACTTTATCTTTCTCGTCCATAATTTCAAATCCAAGGAGAGATTCTATAATATCTTCTAGGGTAGTAATGCCATCCATCCCTCCATACTCGTCTACTATTAATGAGATATGCTCTTTTCTCTGTAGCATTTCTTCCCAAGCATCAAATAGTGTCAAACTTTCAGGGAAGTGTATGATATCTCTTTTTATATCTTTAAGCTTCAAGTTAAATTGATCTTCGGCTAATTTTTCAAATACCAATTCCCTAAATATATAACCCGTAATATTATCCCTGTTGTCTTTAAATATGGGTATTCTAGAAAAATGTAAAAATTCTTTATTCTTTAGGAACTCTTCCAATGTCATATCCTCGTTTGCAGTAACTACTACTATACGAGGTGTCATTACTTCTTTGATTTTTAAACTTTTAAGTTTGATTAAGTTTTGAATAATCTTATTTTCCTTATCCGCAAATATTCCTTCTTGAGTTCCAATGCTGGCTAAGGCTGAAATTTCTTCTCTACTAGTTGTAAGTTCTGACTTTTCTCTGGCTAACATTTTGGTCATTATAGATGAAATCCATACCAAAGGATAGGTAATAAAAATCATCCCTTTGATGACTTTCGCCGATATTCCTACCAATTCTTTGCTGTAATTAGCGCCTAAAGTTTTTGGGATAATTTCAGTAACTACCAAAATCAAAATTGTCAATATTGCTGAAACTAATCCAAAATAAGCCTCCCCAAAAACGATGGTGGCTTGAGCTCCCACTCCTGCAGCTCCTACGGTATGGGCTACGGTATTTAAGGATAAAATGGCTGAAAGTGGCTTATCAATATCTTCTTTAAGCTTCAACATTGTCTCAGCTCTCTTATCACCACTCTCTAGTTTTGATTTTAAATAAGAAATGGGTGTGGAAAGCAAAACGGCTTCCATAATTGAACATATGAATGATGTAAATAATGCTATGAAAAGATATACCAGTAATAGTGTCATTTTAATTTTTTTTAGATACTCAGCTTGTCATTCCTCGCCACAAACCGTTTTTTTCTCCTAGCATCATCCGCTAAGGGCTTTCCGACTTGGGGCAGCGGAGGGATTTGTTAGGTAGTTAGTAGTTCGGACGGCGATAAATTTTTTCAAAGTTACTTTTAATTTAGCACTATACCCCGTATTTGCTTTTTACGATGGTGGCGGTTCCATATTTTTTAATCCAATATTGAGACATAAATGTCTAATTCAGCGTCATTCCAATCCTGACTTCTTTCATCATACACCTCAAAATCGAATCCGAATTTTCGTTGGATTTCAGAATCCCAAATTTTTTCCCAAGCTTTAGTTATACATTCCGTCATTGCTCCTTTGGCTATCACTCTTACATAGTTTTGGGAAGGAATTTCCAAAGATTCAAGGTTTTCAGGCACTTCCGGATTTTCATCTACTCTGCATCCTATGAAGTAAGAAAAAGGCTTTGTTTCGTCTTTTTCATAGTCGAAATATACGGCATATATCTCATCAATCAGCTTATTCGGAATCAGATCGAAAATTTTCTCTTTTTCAAATTTCTACCATAAATCTCCACAGTCTTTGCTTGATTGGTTATTTTCATTGCTGGTTTTTCCTTCAAGTTTTAGCCCTACTAGTTTGAAGGTAGATTTTATAATTTTTTCCATTCCTACTTTTTTTAATTTGACCTGGAAGCGGTTTTTTCAAGTATGGGTCAGCTGCTACCTGCGGGTGGGATTTTTATCACCGAATCCCATAAATGAGGGAAATTGAACCCTCGGCAGACCGGCCCAGTCGTTTTTACCACTTTTCTTTCCTTGGGAAATCAAAGCCTTGCTTTCGCAGGGGCTATCTCACTACTTAGACTTTTATTCATTCGCTTCAAATTTAAGTAATTCCATGTAAGGGTCACCCGACAAGTCAAGTGCTATGGCAAAGGCTGGCTCTGTTTTATGTCCTTGTCGTTTAAGTTTAATGATCTGTTGCCTGAAATCCTCTCCGTTTTTGATTAGCAACTTATGTTCAATGATTAAATGTCTGTATGCATACTGCTGTTTTGTCGGAATATTTTGGCCAAAAATTTCAATTTCAAAATCCTCAACATCGAAATTAGTAACAATAGTCCAAGTATCAGAATTTTGCTTTGCTCTGATTTTGAAATTCTTTTCATGACCAAACTTATCAGTCAGTACTCTTTGAAATTCCTGTTCGTCATCAAAAAAACAGATGATATCCAAGTCGCTGTTTTCGATGTCGATACGTATGGGAATGGTGCCGACTAGGATCGGGGAGTAGCCTCTGAGTTTCGAAAAAATTTGCTTATCCATCAAGGTCGAATATGCTTTTTGCTGTCGGCTGTTGCCATTTTGTAGATATCCGATATTGTCAAAGTTCATTACTCTCTGTCTTTGAATTTGTAAGGAATCGCACCTTACTTACCGACCTGGGGATGCCTGCAAGGATATTTCCCGGCGCTTCGGGTATTTATGATCCTGCGTTTTTGAAAATTATGATAAAGAATACCGAAGGGTATAGCAATTTCCATTCGGTGAATTTAGTACTTAAGGAGCCATTTATGTCGAGAAGAATATTAAAAAATTTCATTCAACACATCATTTTTTATGTTGATCAAACTGGGATCAAAGTTGAATTTACTTTTCAATAAAGTGGCATACACGCTTCTAAAATCAGTTTCAAATATCAAATCACCTTGGTCTAATTGGGCCATATTGGGATTATTGCCGATGATTTTCCCTTTGGTGTTGCCGCCGATTATCATCATGGGTCCAGCGGTGCCGTGGTCGGTGCCGTTGCCGTTTTCTTTGACCCGTCTGCCAAACTCTGAAAATACCACCAAGGTCACCCTGCTCAGCAGATTGTTGTGTTTCATATCCCTGTAGAAGGAATAAACCGCATCGTTCAGGGTGGTCAACTGTTTTTGATGCAATTGTTTTTGATTGTTGTGCGTATCAAAACCACTCAAGGAAGTATAGTAGATTTTAGAATTCAAGCCCCCTTTGATGAGTTTTGCGATCCATTCCAAGTTTCTTGACAAAGGATTCCAGACGTAACTCTCCGAGTAATTTTGGGTTCTTTCCAAGGCTTTGTTGATTTCTTCCATGCCTTCCAGGGAGGCATATTGCAGTTTTCGCACAAAATCCAATTGGGGATTGTCTGACAGTATGAGTTCATTCCCAGCGGTGTTGTAGCGTTTTATTTTATTCAAATCCTTTACTGTCAACCCGGTGTTTTTTTGTGACTTTAAGGCCAAATTATCAATGCTGTCAATGTTCAGCGAAGCCAGACTTTCATCCTTGCATTGAATGTCTAAAAACCGTCCCAGCCAACCATAGTCCACGTATTGATCGCTGTCGGATGCCGTTTGCCAGATTTCTTGACTCCTGAAATGCGAACGATTGGGATTGGGATACCCGACATTCTGAACGATGCTGAGGTTCCCTTCCTGTGAAATTTTGGCCAAATCCTTCAATGCTGGATGAAAGCCCAGCCCATTGATGGCATTGATGACTTCATTTTTGGGAATCCCTATCTTGGGCCGGTTGTGGTAATACAGGGGATCATCAAAAGGAATAAAGGTATTCAACCCATCATTTCCGCCATTGAGTTGGATGAAAATCAATACATTGTCTGCATCCTCGTTTCCCAAGACCAGATTTTGAGCCGTTAAAAACTGCGGCAGTACCAGTAAGCCACCCATTCCCGTAGCGGTAAGTTGCAAGAATTCTCTTCTTTCCATAGCTTAAATGATTTGAAATTCAGGGGACTTGGCCAGGTATTGATACACGTTCAAGATGCTTTTTTGGGCATTTACTGCTTGTGGGTCAAAATCGTATTTGAGCACTTGGTTGAGGTCTGCAACCATTTCTTCGTTCGTTTCAAAGATCATTCGTCCGGTGAGTTCCGCCAAAATGCTTTTGGCACTGCCGGCATCATGGATTTCCAGTTTTGGTTTGAGGGAAATGGTGCCTACATCAAATTTTTCTAAGCGTTTGCTTAGCACCTTTTGAAACTGCTCATTTCCATCTATGATAAAATCCACAACCTGATTTCTATCGGCATAAATCTGGGAGGTGAGCCAATCTTTTCCGCCTTTCCAACCCTTTACATTAGGCTGGTCGTAGAGGTCCATGGCTTGATTTCTCAGGAGAATTGCCAAAAGTTTGTAATTGGGACTGAGGTTTAAATCATGATGAATCTGAAGAAAAAAAGTCAGTGGATTCTTGATCTGATGGCCGCCTTTTGGATTTTTGCATTCTTCGGTAAAAAGAATGCTAAAGAAAGGCTTCAGCTCAAAATTTTGTTGTGCTAACACATCTCCGTACTTGGTGACCAGGTCTTTGGGCGGGGTATCATAGAAAAACCATTTCAGTACCTTCTCGGCTAAAAAATACGGGGTATTGGGTTGTTCAAAGATAATTTCAATCACCTCGTCTATCCTGAAATTACCCGATTTCCCAAATACCGTTTTGGTGGAATGATCCATCAAAAACCGACGGTACATGCCCTTGTCCTCACCAAAAGTAAGTCCTGCCAGAGCCCGCGCTGTATTTTTGATGTCTTGTTCGTTGTAGTGGCCCTCGCCCAAAGTGAAAAGCTCCAAAAGTTCCCTCCCCAGGTTTTCATTGATCTTTCCCTTTCGGTTTTGCTGATTGTCCAAGTATTTAATCATGGCATTGGAATACACCATTTCCTTGACCAAAGTCTTGTAATTACCCAATGAATAGGTATTGATGGTTTCGTAATGCTTAAAAATCCAGTAAGGTACTTTTACCGACTGCAGGGTAACCACAAAATGATTTTGGAAGAACAGGTTGATTTTTTCGCGTAAGGGGAAATCGGTTTGATCGTACCGTTCCAGAAGAAAGGCCTTCCAATCTAAGCTGGTTTTGATCAAATCTTTGGCGATCCTTTCGACCTGTTTCCCCCCTTTTTGAGCTGATTGCCTCAAGGCACGGAGCTCTACCAAACTTCTGGGAGAATTGGCTAAAAAAGCAGGTTCTTTCAGTAAGTTTTTTGCATTCAGTTGCCTGTGAATGAATTTATCCAGCCCCTTTGATTGAATTTCTGTGGCGGATTGGGTGGAAAAACCGAGCCGCAAGGCGTTAAGATGATCTAAATTCATATGGGGGAGATTTAGAATGCTCTCTTACAACGAAACAAGAGTGCCGAAATTTTTTCTAATCGTTCTTTTGACGGTAGATTTTTTTACTGTTGCTATTCGCTTTTTTGTGGAGCAGCGCTCTTTCTTTTCTTGTCACCACGCCATCGGCTTTGGTTCTCCTCTTCATGCGCTTGAGTTCTTTTTGGTCCTTCGCCATTGCTGCCGCTTCCCCTCTGGTGAGTTCTCCAGTTCGAACACCTTCTTTGATTCGGACGGTTTGATTTTTTTGCTTGTCGCTTACCTTCGGGGTTGCTGTCTGGGCTTGTACATAAGCAAGCGAACTAAAAAAAACACCTAGGATTACAATTGATTTTTTCATGGCAAGGTGATTTTAATGATAAATTCCAATCCTTTGACATTTGAAAATATTAAGGGTTTAAGGACTGGTATAAAAAAGAGCACTTGCTAAACTATGCGGGAACTGGGGCTGAAGCTAAGAGACTTCCCATGGCCTGCGCCAATTTTTATCGGGAGGAGCTGGTTTTGAGCACTGTAGATTGAAAGCTATGCATACGGAAAATGTGCCTGAAGTCAGACCCGCGAAGCTACTACGAACTGCAATAGGAGGATTTCTACAAGATGATATCTGCTAAGCCCATGGAAATAACATTCCTGTTAATAATGAGTGCTGATTTAATGGATCAAATCAAGCCTTTTGCCTTTTAGCAAAGTATATTTTTGCTCTAACTGGTTTTCCTTTCCAAAAAAAACGATTCGATCACATCAAATTCCCCAGATTAAACGCTAAGTCTGTACTGAGTTTCAATGATCGAAAAATGCAGATATGGATTGTCTTTTCATTGATTTAAGGGTAGATCATCTTTTTTCACAGTTCTTTCAGCTTACTTCCATCGGTTTTGAATTTGGCTTGCGTTTTTCCTCAAGACTTTGCGCCAAGACAGCTGCAATGATCTATTCTTTCGGCTCGGCTAGGTGTCGGTCAAAGTATTCGATCATCTTGCCAAAGAGGTAGCGATCATAATTCGGCTCACGGCTCCACCCATGCGTGGCGCCCGGTGCAAACGCAAAGTCGAAGTCCTTGCCATGTTTAATCAGTTCCTCAGCTAACACGGCGATCGTCTTGAATGGGACCACATGGTCCTGCATGCCGTGGATGAACAGGAGTTTATCCTCCAAATTGCCTGCATACTTGAGCGCTTTTCTTTCGAAGATCTCCGGGTGTGTCTGTGGGGTACGAACAATCGCAACGTCGTCCGTGCCAAAAAACATCGGATCCACGGCCGCCGCTGCCGCAACACCCACCTGGAATAAGCCCGGCTTCATCAACAGCGAATAAACGGAGAGTGTGCCCCCGTAACTGCTGCCCCAGATGCCGATGCGATCGGGATCCACATAATCCAGCGACTCCATGTAGGCAACGGCACTCGCATAATCCTCAATGTCTTGGTCAGCAAAGCCCAGCAAGAACTCCTCACGGAATGCTCGGCCATAACCGGTACTGCCACGTGAATCCACCTGCACGATGATATATCCTTTCTCAACCAACAGCTGCTGTACCAGGCTGTAGTTGCCGGCCCAGCGGTTCCTCGCTGTATTCGAATACACGGGCCCAAACAGCACCGGATACTTCTTGCCGGCCTGCATATTGGTAGGTTTCAGAACCCGGGCATGCAGTGTGTAATCATCTACAAGACTGGGGAAACTAACATATTCCGCAGCCGCCCAGCTTCGTTCTGTGAAGGCGGGCAAGGGCGAGTGGGTTATTTGCCTAGCGTCACCACCCTCGTTGCTTACCACGTAAAGTTCGGGGGGTGAGGTATCGTTGCTGTGCATGAACACCAGGTGCTTGCCATCCGGTGAGGGGTAGCCCACGTTTTGGCCAGAAAGATGC
>LJXT01000063.1 GCA_001314815.1 Algoriphagus marincola HL-49 | reverse complement strand
AAGTGTCCGGCAGGCAAGCTGGCCCCCCGGTCTTTGATCGCAATCCCAACTACCTTAGATCGCTTGTTATTTGCCAGCATCAACTCATCTGTGATAGTAGTACTGAGTAGATTTCTAGGGCTGATTTTTCCGGCGCGTGGTGTCCCCCCAATATTGTAAACAGTAGTATCTTCTGCGCAATAAACAGAGCGCTTGAGTTCCTTGGAATACCAGCTATTTGCAATGATACCGTGAGTAGCAGGGGTGGTACCCGAATAAACCGAGGCATGTCCAGGACCAGTGTAAGTTGGGATATAATTATAATGCCCATTTTTCATCATAAACCCTTCCTTCATCAGTCGCTTGAACCCGCCTTCAGAATATCTGTCAGAAAAGCGATAAAGATATTCTTGACGCATTTGATCGACGATGATTCCTACGATCAATTTTGGCTTTTCGGCCGATTGCTGCGCTATAGCTCCTAAAGAGACAAATAGGAAGAACGTGAGAAAGAATTTGGAGATGATTTTCATTCTTTTGGGTTTTTTAACGCCACAAAGATAAGGATATAGATGCATCTGCATATTAACACTTTGTTAAATGGACAAAAGCCTACATCTTAGGAGAACTAGATGATGATTTTATGAACAGATACCTTCTCTCCTTTTTAATCCTTTTTATCTCTCAAATTTCAATTGCACAGTCATACTTTGATGATGGGCTAAGCGCCGAATGGCACCGACAGCGGAGAGATGCTTTGCGAGAGCTTATGCCCGCAAATAGCATGGCAATCCTCTTCAATAACCCGGTGAAGAATCGATCCAACGATGTTGACTTTATTTATCACCCCAATACCGATTTTTATTACCTGACAGGCTTTCGTGAGCCAAACTCAGCTTTGATTATTTTCTCCGAAAAGCGCATGATCGATGGCATGGAAACCGATGAGATCATTTATGTCCAGCCGAGAGACCCAAGGTCAGAAATGTGGAACGGAAAACGTTTGGGAACGGAAGGCGTGCAGGAGGTTTTAGGCTTTCAGACGGTTTTTCTTTTTGATGACTTCGGGAAAAAGCCAGTGCTAAACGCGGATGATTTTGACAAAATTTTATCGATGGATTTAGGCGCTGAAATAGAGGGAAGCAGTGCCAATGCACCCTTGCGACGCATGATTGCTGATTTTAAAAAAAATGCAAGCTACCCGAGCGACAAGAGCCCTGTTTCCCTCCAGATGTATGATTTGATACGAGCAACAGATATCGAAAATTCCGCCAATGTAGCACAAATCATCGGTCGCTACCGCCAACGCTATCCGGAAGTGGAAAATGATGAAATCCTTCGAAATTTTGTCGAGGCAGACAGCCCTGAAAAACGAATGGAAGTAAAATCCAAGATTCCGGCAAGCAAAATAGACCTTTTTGCCTTATCCCAGATGATGGATGTCCTTAGAGAAGTCAAAACAGCCGAGGAAATTGCCTTGCTCCGCAAAGCGGTTAAAATCTCAGCTATTGGCCAAATCGAGGTAATGAAAGCTGCCAAGCCTGGCATGTCAGAGCGTGAAGTTCAGGGAATCCATGAATTTATCTACAAGCGCTATGGTGCAGAAGGAATCGGCTATCCCTCTATTGTAGGTGCAGGAAATAATGGTTGCATTCTGCATTATATTGACAATGACATGAAGCATATGAGTGAGCGCTTGATCCTGATGGACTTAGGAGCTGAATGGCGTGGCTATACCGCTGATGTCACCCGTACCATCCCTGTCAACGGAACCTTCACCCCAGAAGAAAAAGCTATCTACGAACTCGTCCTAAAATCTCAAGAGGCAGGAATAGCGCTCTGCAAGCCTGGAGTGGACTTTTCAGAAATCGGCCAAGTGACCCGAAACATCATCAACGAGGGACTTGCCGAACTGGGCATTATCAAAAAGGGGGAGCGTCACAACTATTTTCCCCATGGAACCAGTCACCATTTGGGCTTGGATGTGCATGATCGAGGAGGATATGGAGCCCTGAAAGAAGGTGTCGTTCTGACCGTTGAACCGGGTATCTACATTCCTGAAGGCAGCGATTGTGACCCTAAGTGGTGGGGAATTGCAGTAAGAATCGAGGATGACATCCTAGTCACTCAGTCAGGTCCTGAGAATCTTTCCAAAGACGCCCCCCGAACTGTAGCCGACATTGAGCAAATGATGAAAATCCCGAGTATTCTGGAAAATTGGGTGCTGCCTGATATCGACTGATATCTCCCGCAAAGGCACCAAAAAGCAACGAGTCGATATAGAGTATAATGAGAATGATCTCGAAAAGCTTTCTTGGATAAAGCATGTTTGATCGACAGAAAATAGGTCTGGGCTTACTCGAGTCCAAAAAAATTCAGTGAAATTAGATAAGGAGGGAATGAAGTTCAAAGCCAAGCTCTCCCCCTTTTATCGATTTGACAATCAGTTATTAGAAAACGATTTTGAGCGGATTGAAGAGTCAATCAAAAAACAACATCTATACCAGTTATTGCCCCTGTTCATTCCAAGCAGTTGCTAACTAATGAGCGATTGGCAAATTTAAAATTAGGATTGCTTCTAAACTTCAATGAAGCCTTACTCAAAGATGAAATTAAGCTAGTCGTCAATAGGTTGTGGTTTACCAACTCTTTGCGCCATTGCGTCTTTGCGAGAAACAAAAACCTGAAAGGGTCACCTTGTTCTTGCTGGCAATGAAACACGTTTTTACTTCAAAAATCAAGAGCCGGTGCTGGTTTAATATTTTATTTCCTAACCCCTAGGTTGCGTCGTTCCTCCTTACCTAGGGCTGGTATAATTCACGCCTTCAGCGCTCTGTTTTCAACCCATTGCTCTTATACAGGAGAAAAATCTTCGCATCATTAAGCAGGAGACTCCTAATCCCGCCGCTTCAGATCACCCCGCTTAATTGACCGAATGAATTGAGCCCAAGCAAATGGATCTAGGAGACGCAATGGCCTTGGACCGTAGAGATCCTGATTTTGTTGCATCAGGCCTTGTTGGAAGTAGCGGAAATTTTCATTCCCGGAAGCTGGCATGATTTCAGCAGCTCGTAAAAGCATCTCTGGGCTCATATTTGAGCCACTGATGGTCATTGGATCTACCACAGACATCGCCAACACTGCCTCTTTGAATTCTTTCTCAGAAGGATAGGGATTAACTTCTATTTCCTCCAAAGCAATCTCATCCAATTCCATCGTCAAGATCAAGCTAATCCGGTCGTCCTCCATATTTTCCGGAATCTTATAGGTCTGCCTTTTCAAGCCAATAAAGCTGAACACCACACTGTCACCTTCCAAAACGGGCATAGAAAAATATCCAAAGCGACCACTACTTGTACCTCGGCCTTTCTTCGGAACATAAATGTTTACACCGGGAACAGCATCAGTGCTATCGGCATTGAGGATGATGCCGGAGAGTTGAACTACCTTTCGCTCGCGTTGATCTTGGGCATGAGCCCATCCACTAGCCAAAAGCGAGAGACAAATGATGAGAAATGAAGGTAGAAGTAGCTTTTTCACAAATAAAGAAACCAAATTGATGGACGAAAGTTGCCAAATGAAACCCACAACTCCTGAAAGTTCGGTTGATTTTTTAATTTCACCAGCAAATCGCTGTTAAAATTGCTCAAATGAGACTCAAAAATATAAGTTTAAATTATGGATTGCGAATTTTTAAAGCGTTAAGTGAGGAAGCGAGAGTCCGTATCGTTCATTTGTTGCTTTTAAATAAGGAGCTGAGTATCTCTGATTTGGAGTTGATTCTGGATTTTACCCAGACCAAAACCAGTCGTCATCTCATCGGGCTGAAAAATGCTGGACTTCTCGGTAGTAGGCGTGTAGATCAATGGGTATTTTATTACATCCTGGAAGAATACCTCGAAATCATTCAGCAGATTTTTAAGTTTATTCAAAAGGACCCCAACTTGCTAAAAGATCAGGAGACCTTTGAAATCCTCAAATCCAATCGTGAGCTGGCGATCAATAAAATTCAAAACAACCAATACAGGCGATAACTCGCATTGAAATCGAGCTTGCCTTTAGACTGGTAAGGCAAAACTAAAAACATACACAGTGATCCCCGATGGACCGGGGTAACTAAGCGAGATTGTCCCGAATCGTGTTCGGGACAGGCTATGTGGCCTTTGAAAAACAATTAATAATCACATGAAATCGACACGATTAAAATAATCATTAAACACACAGCGAAATGCCCCGATATTTCGGGGTTAATCGTCATCCCGAAAGCTTTCGGGACCATCTGACCAATAAAATTCAAAATATAAACAGATGAAAACTTACCAACACCTCTTCTTCGACTTAGATCATACGCTTTGGGACTATGATCGAAATGTCAGTGAATCCCTGCAAGAACTTTATGAAATCTATACCTTAAAGGAATTGGGTATCCCAACATTCGAAAAGTTTTTCGAGGCTTTTCATGCTGTCAATTTCAAACTCTGGGACTGGTACAATATTGGGAAAATCGATAAAATCAATCTTCGTAAGGAACGTTTTCCGATGATTTTTTCCCATGCAGGAGGTCGAGTGGATGCGATCCCCCTAGAATTTGAAGAGGACTTTATGCACCGGACTTCAAGCAAGCCACATGTTTTCCCCTATTCGAAGGAGATTTTAACCTACCTAAAAGAAAAATATCGAGTCCATGTCATCACCAATGGATTTAATGAATCCCAAGCGAAAAAGATGAAGTCCTCGGGTTTGGATGTATTTTTCGAGCTGGTGGTCACCTCAGAGACCACAGGACATAAAAAGCCAGATGTTCGAATCTTTGAATATGCATTGACTGAGCTGAAAACACACCCTGAACATTGCCTAATGATTGGTGACAATCCCAATTCGGACATCTTAGGTGCTCAGCAGGCTCAGATCGATCAGGTTTATTTCAACCCAGAGGGAAAAAGCATAGCCCTCACCCCTACTTACGAGATCAGACATTTGCGAGAGCTTGAGCAGCTTTTGTAAGTAAAATCACGGCCCGTTTTGACGGGAAAGCTTATCTTTGGCGCATCAGAATCACATAAACTCCAAATAGTATGTTAAAAGGATTTTTCAATGTCCCCACTCCCGTCAATGAGCCGGTAAAATCTTATGCTCCGGGAAGTCCTGAGCGAAAAGAATTGCAGGCGATGTTGAGCGAATTACGAGCTCAAGAAATTGACGTCCCGATGTATATCGGAAGCGAGGAAGTCCGCACTGGCAAAACCCGTCCAATGTCTCCTCCACATGATCATCAGAAAGTATTAGGCCACTTTCATGAAGGAGATGCTTCCCATGTAGAGCAGGCAATCAATGCCGCTTTGGGAGCCAAAGATGCATGGGAAAACCTGGAATGGGAACAGCGAGCAGCTATTTTCCTGAAAGCAGCAGACCTTTTGGCAGGTCCTTACCGCGCCAAAATAAATGCAGCCACCATGCTGGGTCAGTCGAAAAATGCCATGCAGGCTGAAATTGACTCCGCCTGTGAATTCATCGACTTTTTGAGATTCAATGTGAAATACATGACTGAAATCTATTCCCAGCAGCCGCCAGTGTCTGGAAATGGCGTTTGGAATAGAGTAGAACAGCGACCTTTGGAAGGCTTTGTTTTTGCTTTGACTCCCTTCAACTTTACAGCCATTGCTGGGAATCTACCTACTTCTGCAGCCATGATGGGAAATACCATCGTTTGGAAACCAGCCTACACGCAGATTTACTCAGCGAATGTGTTGATGGAGGTTTTCAAGGAAGCAGGCGTGCCTGATGGCGTGATCAACTTGATTTACGTAGACGGCCCAACAGCTGGCGAGGTGATTTTCAAGCATCCGGACTTTGCGGGAATTCACTTTACAGGTTCTACCGGCGTATTCCAGCATATCTGGAAAACTATCGGAGAAAACATCAAGCTCTACAAATCTTACCCTAGAATCGTGGGCGAGACAGGAGGAAAAGACTTTGTCTTGGCTCATAAATCTGCCGATGCAAAAGCAGTGGCAGTCGGATTGGTGAGAGGGGCTTTCGAATACCAAGGCCAAAAATGCTCTGCCGCTTCACGTGCTTACATCCCATCCAATCTTTGGGAGGATGTAAAAAAATACATGCTCGAAGATCTGAGTACGCTGAAAATGGGTGGTACGGAAGACTTCACCAATTTCATCAATGCAGTCATCGATGAGAAGGCTTTTGACAAAATCGCCCAATACATCGACAATGCAAAAGCTGCCGAGGGTGTTGAAATCATCGCAGGTGGAAACTATGATAAGTCTAAAGGCTACTTTATCGAGCCTACTGTCATCCTAACTCAGGATCCAATGTACACGACGATGTGTGAAGAGATCTTCGGTCCGGTTTTGACCATTTATGTTTACAATTCGGAGCATTTCGAAACCGTTTTGGAATTGGTGGATCAGACTTCTCCATATGCTTTGACAGGTGCTGTATTCTCTCAAGACCGCTATGCGATCGAATTGGCTACGCAAAAGCTAAGAAACGCAGCCGGTAACTTCTATATCAACGATAAACCAACAGGGGCCGTAGTTGGTCAGCAGCCCTTTGGCGGCGCTAGAGCTTCCGGTACCAATGACAAGGCTGGTTCGATGATCAATTTGCTCAGATGGGTTTCTCCTCGTACAATCAAGGAAACCTTTGTATCTCCGAAGGACTACCGATATCCGTTTTTGGGGAAAGACTAATTGACCTTTGAGGTTTCTAAAACCTCGAAGGTCTTAGATTTAAAAGCCTTCGAGGTCTCAAAGACCTCAAAGGTTTAAAAGAGCCTCGGTCCCGAACTATCGGGATCGGGGCTTTTTTAATACCCCAACCTTCTCTTTTTAAACAAAAAACGGTTGAATCTCTCCAGCTGCTTTATTGACCTTTGAGGTTTCCAAAAACCTCGAAGGTCTCACTAAGAAATGCACTTTTAGATTATTATTTTTATGATTAACTCATTGTTTTCAAGTACTATATCAAATTTTGATTTGTATGACTGATCCTTTTTCCCCGGGAGAGCTTTACCATGTTTACTCCAGAACCAATGGTGAGGAACTTCTTTTTCGAACTGAGGAAAACTGCCTTTATTTTCTCAAAAAATTCCAAACTTTCTGTTTACCTCACTTTTTAACATTAGCCTACTGCTTATTGCCCAATCATTTTCATTTCTTGATTAGGGTAAAAGAGAATACCAATCCCGAAGCCGCGTTTAACTCATTTTCTAACTTCCTCAATGGTTATGCAAAAGCATATAATAAGCTTTATGATCGTCATGGAGGACTATTCCAGCGCAAATTCAAAAGGAAACAAATAGATAAAGAAAGCTATCTGAGCCAAGTTGTTATTTACATACATCAAAACCCTCAAAAACACGGGATTGTGGATAATTTTAAAAAATGGAAGTTTTCATCCTACCAAGCCATCATCTCTCAAAAACCCACCCAAATCGACAGAGATTTTGTTATTGAGTGGTTTGGAGACGTAAAGCAATTCCAAAAAATGCATGACTTAGAGTCCTCTTCAAATTTAACCGAGGAGCTTTCCCTTGAAGAGATGGATTAAAAAACTTTTAAAAAACCTCGAAGAATTTCTATTGAGAAACCTTCGAGGTTTTGATTTGAAAAGCTGAAATAAAATGAAACCTTCGAGGTCTTGAAGACCTAAAAGGTTAATCAGGTATACATCGCTCCATTCACATGAAGCACCTGCCCGGAGATATACGTACTCATATCCGAACCTAAGAATACGCAAGCATCAGCAATCTCTTCCGGCTTGCCTCCTCGCTTCATTGGGATGGCATCTCTCCAGCCTTGCACGGTTTTTTCATCCAACACCTCGGTCATTTCAGTCTCGATAAATCCAGGTGCTATGGCATTACAACGGATATTTCTTGAACCCAATTCCAAAGCTACTGACTTGGTAAAACCAATAATTCCAGCCTTGGAGGCTGCATAGTTGGCCTGACCTGCATTTCCTTTGGCACCAACTACAGAGGTCATGTTGATGATAGAACCGGACTTGGCTTTCATCATGGTTCGGGTAGCGGCTTTGACCGTATTGAAGCAAGACTTCAGGTTGACATTCATGATTTCATCCCAAGATTCCTCCGTCATTCGCATCAAAAGATTGTCTCGGGTGATTCCAGCATTATTGATCAAGATATCCAAAGACCCAAAATCTGCCACAACACTATTTACCAAATCTTCAGCAGCTTTGAAATCAGAAGCATCGGAACGATATCCTTTGGCTTTGATCCCAAATTCAGCCAGTTCAGCTTCCAAAGCTTGACCTTTTTCGACTGAAGAAAGATAGGTGAATGCGACATTTGCCCCTTCTTGGGCATATTTGATGGCAATGGCTCTTCCGATTCCTTTGGAGGCACCGGTGATCAATGCAGTCTTTCCTGAAAGTAATCCCATAAATTCTATTTTTTTGATTGGTCAAAAATATAAAAAAAGCCAGTAGTAATCCTTCCCTGAACCAAGCAAATCGACCTCCTTCATTTTTAAACCCTGAAAAACAAGCAAATATCTACTCAGACAAAATTAATCAACTGTAAATAACCACTTTAACGAAAGGAATTTTCGAAAATTGACTTTCCGAGGCCCTAGAGGCGGATTTAATGGGGTTTTCAAGCTTTTGGGTAGATTTTTTTCTGAAACCAAAAGGCCTATTTTTGCATAGTTTCAAAATCGTAACAAACTCAAGAAAATATGTCTTCATCAAAATTTGATCTGATCGTATTGGGAAGCGGACCGGGAGGCTATGTGGCTGCCATTCGCGCATCCCAACTCGGACTGAAAACTGCTATCATAGAAGCTGAGGAGCTAGGTGGAATCTGCCTCAACTGGGGTTGTATCCCAACCAAGGCCCTTTTGAAGAGTGCACAGGTATTCGAATACATCAATCACGCCAATGACTATGGAATCAGCGTCAAAGATGCGTCGGCCGATTTCACAGGTATGGTAAAGCGTAGCCGAAACGTAGCCGACGGAATGAGTAAGGGTGTGCAGTTTTTGATGAAGAAAAATAAAATTGAAGTGATTGCTGGCTGGGGCAAAATCCAACCTGGGAAGAAGGTGGAAGTAGCAGACAAGGATGGTAATAAGACTGTTTATGCAGCCGACCATATCATCATTGCTACAGGTGCTCGATCTAGAGAATTGCCTTCTATGCCTCAAGATGGCAAGAAAATCATCGGCTACCGAAAGGCCATGACCCTCGAAAAGCAGCCTAAAAAAATGGTTGTAGTGGGTTCAGGAGCGATCGGAGTTGAATTTGCATATTTCTACAATTCGATCGGAACCGAGGTGACGATAGTAGAGTACATGGACCGAATCGTCCCGGTAGAAGACGTAGAGGTTTCTAAGGCTTTGGAAAAAATCTACAAGAAAGCTGGGATGAAAATCATGACTTCCTCCGAGGTAACTGGCGTGGATACGAAGGGTGCAGGATGCAAGGTGAAAGTAAAAACTGCCAAAGGCGAGGAAACGCTAGAATGTGATGTGGTGCTTTCTGCAGCAGGAGTAGTTTCCAACCTAGAAAATGTCGGTCTGGAAGATGTAGGAATTCTAGTAGACAAGGGCAAAATCAAAGTCGACGAATATTACAAAACCAACATGCCTGGCTACTATGCCATCGGTGATGTGGTTTCCGGACCTGCATTGGCTCACGTAGCTTCTGCCGAAGGGATTATTTGTGTAGAAACGATTGCAGGCCATCATCCTGAGGCTTTGGACTACAACAACATCCCTGGCTGTACTTATTGCTCTCCTGAGATTGCTTCCGTTGGTTATACAGAAGCCAAGGCGAAAGAAGCAGGCTACGAAGTGCGAGTTGGTAAGTTCCCATTCTCTGCCTCCGGCAAGGCTTCAGCAGCTGGCGCAAAAGACGGATTTGTAAAATTGGTATTCGACAAAAAATATGGCGAGCTTCTAGGCGCACACATGATCGGAGCCAATGTGACCGAAATGATCGCTGAAATCGTCGCAATCCGTAAGCTGGAAACTACAGGACATGAACTGATCAAAACAGTTCACCCTCACCCAACTATGTCTGAAGCGGTGATGGAAGCCGCAGCAGCAGCATACGATGAAGTGATTCACCTCTAAAAAAGTTTTAGCAAAATTACACCGGATCGAAACAATTGGTCCGGTGTTTTATTTTTCTCATATTCATTGACAATTATTTTGGAGGAAAAGGAACTAATACAGGGGTTACGCGAAAGAGACCGCAAGACGGTAGAGTATTTATATGAGAAATATTCACGAGCGCTTTTTGGAGTAATCCTTCGCATCATCAGTGATCGGGATTTGGCCGAGGAAGTCTTTCATGATGCCTTTGTAAAAATCACCCAAAAAATCGATTCATACGACGAGTCGAAAGGGCGACTTTATACCTGGATGGCAAACATCTGCAGAAACTCGGCTATTGATAAATTGCGATCCAAAGAAATCTCTCAATCCAGTAGGACCAATACTATTGATGACTTCGTATATGGTCTCGAAGGAGGTGCTCAGACC
The DNA here is from genome assembly GCA_001314815.1 of Algoriphagus marincola HL-49. Taxonomy (GTDB): domain Bacteria; phylum Bacteroidota; class Bacteroidia; order Cytophagales; family Cyclobacteriaceae; genus Algoriphagus; species Algoriphagus marincola_A. The sequence continues at coordinate 12,105 of LJXT01000063.1, read as the reverse complement.
CAGGAGAAAATAGATGGTATTGGTGTGAAAGAACTGATGGATCAACTCAACACAGACCAAAAGTTCATCATTGAGTATATTTACTTTCAGGGATATACCCACTCGGAGATTGCAGAGGAGTTTGACATACCCTTAGGAACAGTCAAATCCAGGCTACGGGCAGCCCATCAGGTTTTAAAAAAGAATATTGAAAGAATTTAGCGTGAACATCCAAGAATATATCGAATCAGGCAAGCTGGAGCTCTTCCTTCTCGGAGAGCTGAACGAGCGTGAACGGGAGGAAGTCATCGCTATGGCTAAAGCCCACCCCGAGATTCAGCAGGAATTGGATTCCTTGGAGGAGGCTATGTTTTCTTTGGATGAACTGACGGGAGTCGAGCCTTCCATTCAGACGAAAGAAAAAATCTTCGCCACTCTTGAGGAAGACTTTCAAGAAAAGAAAATTTCCACTCCAACGGCAGCTCCAAAGGAAACCAAAACAGTCAAAATGACTCCATGGAAACCTTTTGCTGTGGCGGCATCATTGCTGGCGGTATTGGCCAGTGCGGCGGCAATTTATTTTGCCGGAAAATTCTATGAAACAGATCAGAAGTTTGTCGCCTTGCAACAAGAACAAACCGTTTTGGCAGATAATCTGAACCAGGTAAAGCAAGAGTTTGAGCAAACCGATTCTCGTTTAGACCGCTTGGTTGCAGGTGATTTCAGACGTATCGAAATGGTCGGAGAAAGCTTTGGCATGCAAAAAGATGCCAAAGTGGATGTCTTTTGGGATCAATCTCAGCAAGAGGTCTTCATCGCGGTCAACAGGCTAAACTCACTCAGCGCTTCTTTTGACTACCAGCTTTGGGCGATCGGCCCTGATGGTCCGGTAGGAATCGGAATCGTGGACCCTTCACAGCCATTCAGTTTACAGCAGATGAATGCAGTAGCCGAAGCAGGTGCCTTTGCCATCACCATCGAGCCAAAAGGGGGATCTGAAAGTCCTACTTTAGAAAAGTTGGTCGTCTTGGGAGAAGTAGCCTAATCATTCGGAGAAATTAGAAGAGCCCGTTTTATTAAAGCGGGCTCTTTCATTTGTGTTTAATGATATTTTTTAATCCTGTCGATTTCCCGATTTTTTTGAACTTAGCGATTCCTGATTACATTTATCACTTCATAAATGGAACTGCAACTCTCAACTCCCGCTCTACTTTTCTCAGCCATCACACTACTCATGTTGGCCTTTACCAATCGTTTTTTGGCGATCGCAAGTTTGATCCGAGGGCTTCATAAGAAATTCAAAGACAACCCAGATGAGCAGTTGGTCGTGGAGCAATTGCACAATTTACGACGACGGCTTTCCCTGATTAAAAACATGCAGCTCTTCGGTATTTTCAGCTTTTTACTTTGCGTGATCTGTATGTTTTTTCTTTTCAAAGGATATACGACAGCAGCAAATTGGGTTTTTGTCGGGAGTATGGGATCCTTGTTGATTGCTTTGGCGCTTTCATTAATTGAAATTCAAATCTCCACTAAGGCTCTCAATCTGGAGTTATCTGATATGGAAGATGTATTTGCGAAGCGGACTAGCACTTTGGACACCTTTTTCAGAAAAGAAAATAAAAAAGAATAAAAAAAACTCAGTCAAAAAAATCCGCCAAATCACCCCCATTTGGATTCAGACTGTCTCATAAAAAAAGAAATAAAAAAAGTAATTCATCATCGTAATGACCGTCAAAAAGACGCTTAACCAAATCACCTTTTTCAGGAAAGTTTTCAGTACCATCTGGACATTTTGATTACTGATTACAGATCAAAAGTAGCCCGTCCAAAGTTGGAAAAATCAGCAAATGAGAATTTGAGAACAACTACCGAGAAAGCGTATGCTTTGGTCAAGAATCTGCTGATCAAAGCGACCTCAATACCTGAATGAGTTGATCTTTCTTACGGGTAGCAAGCGGCAATGTCGCTCCATCTTTCATCCGAATCGTACCGCCGTCACGTTTATCGTAATGATCAAAAAATGATAAATTGATCAAGTGAGACTGATGAGAACGAAAAAAGCCCGAGGGTTCCAATAACTCAGCATACTCTTTAAGAGTTTTGGAAATTAATAGCTTACGCCCATCTCTCAGAAAAAACCGAGTGTAATTATCCTCGGATTGACATCGCAAAATGTCAGAGACTTGTACCAAATAAATATTTTCAGAGTCAGAGAGTACCAATTGCTGAAGTTTCTCAGCATGCTGAATTTCTTCAGCCTCTTGGATTTGCATCTTTTGTAAGGGCGGCTGTTTTCGTACTTTTTCGATAGCCTCTTCAAGATCATCAGGATCCACCGGCTTCAGCAGGTAATCAATCGCACTTACCCGGAAAGCACGAATAGCGTAGCCATCATGCCCGGTAACAAAAATCAATCTAAAATCAGGCTCTTTAAAGCGGTTGAGCAAGTCAAAACCAGTACCATCAGCCATTTCAATATCTAAAAAAACCAGGTCTGGTTGTAAGGTTTTAATAGCCTGCTCACCTGAATTCACCCCATCCGCCTCTCCTACGAGTTCAAAATCAGGTGCTACCTCATTGAGAAGCAATCTCAGATTTTCTCTTACATGAGCATGGTCATCAATAATTAGCGCTCTCATGAATTAGTAGTTTTTGGAAAAAGGAACAAGCAGTAAGACCTCAGTTCCCTGCTGGCCCTGATCGGATAGATCTTTGATTTGTAGCTGGATCTGATGCTTCAACTTCCTATTGTAATTTGCTATTCGCTCGCTGATAATCGAGGTTGCCAAAGATTGATGTCTGCTGGAGGATTTTACCGTTGCTTTGATCCCCTGTCCATTGTCCTTAATCTTCACCTGCACATATTCATTTACCAATGAAAATTCTAACTCAATTTTACCGTCTTGGTTTTGAATTCCATGTTGGATGGCATTTTCTACAAAAGGCTGCACGAACATCGGTGGAATTTCATACATCTGTGAATCCAAAGGTGGAAGACACTGGATTTGAAAATCAAATTGCTTTTGACTGAGGTTTTTTTGGACCTCTAGATAATTTTCAAGCATCCCAATTTCTTCCTCCAGAGGAATGTATTCTTCTCTTGAATTTTCCAGCACCTGCCGCATGAGTTTAGAAAACTTACCTAAATAGTAAGAGGCCTTCTTTGACTCGGAGTTTAGCATGTAGTTTTGAACCGAGGAGAGCGCATTGAAAATGAAATGCGGGTTAAGTTGTGATCTCAAAAAGCGTTGCTCAATCTCAGACATTTTTGCCTCTGCAGTGATTTTTTTCCGAAGGTAAAAGCTATATCCCAACCCAATCAATAACAAGGCTCCAACTCCTGCAAGAATAAGTAATTGGTTTTTTTGTGTGAGCTCAAGACTTTGAATTTCATTTTCTTGGGAAAGAGCCAGAATCTCAGCTTCTTTCTTTTCAGTTTCATATTGAGCCTTCAATTCTTCGATAGTTTGTGCCTTCTCCAAGGAAAAGATACTATCCCTGATATTTTGCCATTTTTTGAAAGAATTTAAAGCAAGGGAAAAATTCCCGCGTCGCTCATAAAGCTTACCGAGTCCTCGATACCCATCTTCCAAAAGGGGCAAAGCCTGGATTTCCTCAGCTAAAGCGATTCCATCCCGAAAATACTTTTCAGCTTCTTGATAGCGCCCCTGCCCTGCATAAACGTCTGCCATACCCAGCATGATAGTCCCTACATTTCGGGTAAAACCACCTTTCTGAGCAATTTCCAAAGCCATAATGTATTCAGATTCGGCACGATTCAGATCGTTTTTAGAAAAATAAACCGATCCCAAATTACTTTTGGCCATCATCACCCCTACTTGTAAATCTGCCTCCCGGCTGACTGCTTCCACCTTCTCAAAAGCCTGTAAAGCCTGATCATACTCACCCAAATTATCATAGGCTGAGCCAAGATTATTATAAAGAATGGCTAATTGCTGGAAGTTTGATGTGTTTTGAGAGGCAATTTGTATGGCATCCAAATATACCTCGATGGCTTTTTCGACTTCTCCAGTTCGGTTGTAAATGATGCCCAGATTATTGTAGACCGAAAGCAAGCCTTCAGACTGATCTTCATTTTGGAGATACACTCGCTCCGCCTCCAGAATATATTCCAAGGCTTGACCTAGATTCCCAACCTGGAGGTAGTATGCACCTAGCGAATTATTAGCTAAAGCCTCTCCCTTCGGAAAAGAGATTTCTTGTGATATTTCAAGAGCCTTTCTGGCGTAATCAAGTCCACCCTGCTCCTCTGTAAATGTACTTGCTTCGCAAAGCTCAATCAGAATATGAACATAGGCTGAATCTCTTTCCTCCAGCGCATCAAGACAAGCCTTCAGGCTATCTACCCGATTGACCTGCGCCTGAGCAAAACAAACGATCCAAAAAAAAGCAAAGGAAATACAGCAGCGCAGCAGCATTGCAATAGTTGGTTTAAATAAAAGAGGTGTTATTCTAGGGGTGATTTTAATTCGCTTATGAAAATGGGGAATGATCTTCAAATCAGGAAATATTTTCTGTAGGATTATTCTAATTTTTATTTGAAACCCTAAACCACCTTTTCTAAAAATTCTCTTTAATTAATGAGACCATTTTGTTCTATTTGAAAAAAAACTAAAGTATGCGAGTATTAATACCCTCTTGGTGTGTTTTGACGGCACTTATCTTCATTTCCTGTGAATCCAATTCTCAAAAGAATGAAGTACGTGAGAACCATGAAACTGAATCTATACACCGAATTCAGGTGTCCAGTCTTTCCGAGACAAAAGATTTTTATACCTGGACCTCCGACCGAATCCCGCTAGTCTCAGCCCATCGGGGTGGACCTTATCCGGGATTTCCCGAGAATGCAATAGAGACTTTCGAAAATGTCCTAAAATATACTCCTGCCATTATTGAATTGGATGTAGCTATGACTCAGGACTCCGTTTTAGTCCTGATGCATGACGATGAGTTGGATCGGACTACCAACGGAACGGGGAAAGTGAATGAAGTTACTTATGACTACATTCAAACCTTATTTTTGACGGATAATGATGGAAAGCTGACCGAATTTAAAGTCCCTACGCTAGAAAATGCACTGATTTGGTCAAAAGGAAAAGCCTTGCTCACCGTGGATATTAAGCGCTCTGTACCTTTTGAAAAAGTAATTGAGGAGGTCAGAGAGACAGAGTCGGAAGCCTATGCAGCTTTGATTTCCTATACTTTTCCAGCTGCCAAAAAACTCCATTCACTCGCTCCCGAATTAATGCTTTCGATCACCATTCGAAATGAAGAGGAAATCCGACGTTTTGAGGAGACGGGAATTCCCTGGAATCGGGTGATTGCCTTTACAGGCCTGGCAGAACGGCCTCGGGAGTTCAACGAGCAATTACACCAAAAAGGAGCCTATACCATTTTGGGTGTTTTGGGCAATTTGGACCGAAGTGCCATAGCCAGAGGGGATGAAATCTATTTGAGTTTCATTCAAAACGGAGCCGATATTTTAGCTACCGATCGGCCGATCGAGGCTGCTGCCGTAATCAAAAATTTAATACCCAGTCAAAGTTCAAAATCAATTTATTTTCAAAATGCTGATTGATCTAAGAAGTGATACGCTTACCCAGCCCACACCGGGCATGAAAGAAGCGATGTTTGCAGCCCCGATAGGCGACGATGTTTTTGGAGAGGATCCGACTGTCAATGCCTTGGAGGAAAAAATCGCCAAGCTATTTGGTATGGAAGCAGCGATCTTCTGTCCTTCCGGAACCATGACCAATCAGATTGCGATTCGTCTTCACACTCGAATTCAGACAGAGGTGATTTGTCACAAATATTCCCACATCTATCTCTATGAAGGTGGCGGAATTATGGCGAACTCGCTCGCATCGGTCAAATTACTAGATGGGAATTTGGGAAAAATCACCGCAGCACAGATTGCAGAATCCATCAATCCGGATGATGTACATGCCCCGGAGACGACCTTGGTTTCGCTGGAAAACACCATGAACAAAGGAGGTGGAAGCATTTATACCTTGGATGAGATAAAACCCATTCGTGAGCTTTGTAGGAAAAAAGGAATCAAGCTTCATCTCGATGGTGCCCGATTTTTCAATGCATTAGTCGAGACTGGAGAAAGTCCAGCGGACTGGGGGGCACATTTTGACACCATCTCAATTTGCTTGAGTAAAGGGTTAGGTTGTCCTATTGGCTCGGTTTTGCTAGGCTCAAAAGTGGATATCAAGCGAGCCAGAAAAGTCCGCAAAGTATTTGGAGGTGGAATGCGACAGGCAGGTTTCTTGGCAGCTGCGGGAATCTATGCCTTAGATCATCAAGTGAAAAGACTGAAGGAAGACCATGCCCGAGCTAGAACTTTGGGTGAAATGCTGAGCAAACTTCCCGTGGTTTCGGAGATATTCCCTGTGGCCACCAATATTGTGATTGCCCGATTGGAGGGGACAACTCCTGAAGAATTCATGAAAAAACTGGCGCAGCAAAATATCAAGTCGGTCAAATTTGGAAAGGACCTGGTTCGCTTTGTGACCCACCATGGTTTTGGAGACGATCACTTGGAGGAATTTGGAAAAAGAATTCAGAATATCTAGCAGACAGTATTTGACTTTATTCAAAACGAATCAGGCCTGAAAAGGCCTTTTTTTATGCTATTTTGCGATTCTCAAAGGAATAAATAAACCTGAAAGTAATTAAATATCGATACCCGATACTTTCTAATTTCTTATCTCTAATCTCTTGCTTCTACGAAAATGAATTCTACCCCCCTCGCCGAGCGAATGCGTCCTACCAGACTGGAAGACCTGATTGGTCAGGAGCATTTGTCCTCTCCCAGCTCTTTTTTGTATAAAGCTATCAAGTCCGGAAATGTGCCTTCCTTGATCCTTTGGGGACCTCCCGGTGTGGGAAAAACAACCATCGCCAATATCATTGCCAATGAGATTAAAGCTCCTTTTTATACCCTTAGCGCGATCAGCTCGGGAGTAAAAGACATTCGAGAAGTCATCGAAAAGGCCAGATTTCAGATGGGTGTAGTGCTTTTTATAGATGAAATCCACCGCTTCAATAAATCTCAACAGGACGCCTTATTGGGAGCTGTGGAAAAGGGAATAATCCGCTTGATCGGTGCCACCACAGAAAACCCATCCTTTGAAGTTAATTCTGCCCTGCTTTCCCGTTGTCAGGTTTTCACCCTGAATCCATTGGGTAGAGCCGAAATGGAGGCCATGATGCAGCAGGCTTTGGAAAAAGATGTGGACCTAAAAAAGATCCAAGTCAAGCTTCAGGAAACCGATGCTCTGCTTCGTATTTCCGGAGGGGATGGCAGAAAGCTGCTCAACCTTTTAGAAATCGTGATTGATGGGATCAATGAAAATCCCTGTGTGATCACGGATGAAAAAGTCATGCAGATCGCTCAACAGAAAGTGGCGCTTTATGACAAATCAGGCGAGCAGCATTACGATATTATTTCGGCTTTTATCAAATCCATCCGAGGGTCTGATCCAAATGCAGCTGTTTATTGGCTAGCTCGAATGATCGAAGGAGGAGAAGATGTGAAGTTCATCGCTCGCAGGTTGGTGATTTTAGCATCTGAAGACATCGGCAATGCCAATCCCAACGCCCTGCTTTTAGCAACCAACTGTTTTGAAGCTGTGAAAATAATTGGCTATCCGGAAGCAAGAATCATCCTTTCTCAGTGTGTGACCTATTTGGCGAGTTCTCCAAAAAGCAACACAGCTTACCTAGCAATCAACAAAGCACAGGCTTTAGTGAAAGAAACGGGTAACCTTTCCGTTCCACTTCATCTCCGAAATGCTCCCACCAAATTGATGAAAGACTTGAACTATGGCAAAGCCTACAAGTATTCGCATGACTTTCCCGGTAATTTTGTCGAGCAGGAGTTTTTGCCAGACGAAATTAAAGGCACAAAGTTTTACGAACCAGGAGAAAATGCCCGAGAAAATGAATTGAGGAGATACCTATCCGGGAAATGGAAAGGAAAATATGGATATGAATAAGTTCCAGGTGAAGAAAACCAATAGTCTTTTATAATTTTTTTTTTAGGATAAAATAAGATTTATTTGGCTCAAATATTTTTTTATTTCGAGGGAAAATAATTGTTTAGATATCTGAAAAATAAGTAGGTCAAAAAGCTTAGTTTTTTCTGTTTTGTTCGAAAACGAACATTCAAAACAAATCTTATTGGCTTACGAGTTACAATTGAAAACTAATCCTAATCTAAAATGAAAAAACTCACAGTCTTTGGCCTGTTGATGGCTTGGATGGTAATCCCAGCAATGGCCCAAAAGAAAATCGAGTTCAGGGAGTTTACCTTGGACAACGGGTTGCATGTCATTCTACATCAAGACAACTCCACCCCGATTGTAAACACTTCGGTTCTGTATCATGTAGGTTCAAAAAATGAAAATCCCGAAAGAACTGGATTTGCGCATTTCTTTGAGCACCTGATGTTTGAAGGTTCTGAAAATATCGAACGCGGGCAATACATGAATATTATTCAAGGACGTGGAGGAACACTCAACGCATTTACTTCCAACGATATCACCTTTTATTATCAAACAGTTCCATCTAATGAACTGGAATTAACCCTTTATATGGAAAGTGAGCGAATGCTTCATTCCAAAGTAGATGAGACGGGTGTGGAGACTCAAAGAGAAGTCGTAAAAGAAGAAAAGAGGCAGAGCTATGACAATCGTCCTTACGGTTCGATTTTGATCGAAACTTTGAAGAGAGCGTATTCAGAGCATCCCTATCAGTGGGCGCCAATCGGCTCTTTGGACCATTTAAATGCAGCGACGATAGAGGAATTCCAGGGTTTCTACCAGCAATTTTATGTGCCGAATAATGCTACACTGGTAGTAGCCGGAGATATCGATTATGCGCAAGCTGAGTCCTGGGTTCGTGACTATTTCTCAGAAATTCCTAGAGGTAGCGGTGAAATCTACAGACCAAACGTTACAGAGCCTAAGAAGACTGAAGAAATCAGAGATGTAATCTATGATAATATTCAAATTCCGGCCGTGATTCAGGCTTACAATCTTCCGCCAAGAAATCACCCGGATTCCTATGCGCTTTCTATGCTCTCAACCTACCTGACAGGCGGTAATTCTTCGCTCATGACAAAAGAATTGGTTGATAAGCAGCAAAAGGCCCTTGCAGTAGCCGCTATTCCTCTAGAACTTGAAGATGGTGGAATTTTCATCATGTATGGGATCACCAATATGGGTGTAGCTCCTGAGGATTTGGAAAGTGAAATTGATAAGCTAATTGCACAGGTACAGTCAGAAGGAATCTCCGATAGAGATTTTGAAAAACTGCAAAATATTATTGAAAACAATATTGTAAGCGGAAACTCCTCCGTATCTGGCGTTGCGCAAAATTTGGCTGAGGCTCACGTGATTTTTGGAGACACCAATTACATCAATCAGGCAATGGACTACTACAGCAAGGTGACTCAGGAAGACATCAAGCGAGTAGCAAACGAATACTTGAACCTTGATGGACGAGTGGTTTTATATTATTTGCCTAAACCGCAAGAAACTACTGAATAATTATTTGGCATTAATCAGAATAGAAAGATGAAAAAATTAGCAATACTATTATTCGCTGCTCTCCTAGTAGGCAATGCATGGGCTCAAGTTGACAGAAGTGAGCTTCCTGCCTCAGGACCGGCTCCCGAAATCAATATTGGGGATGCTGAAATGTTCACCTTGGAAAATGGGCTGAAAGTTATCTTGGTCACCAATGACAAATTGCCAAGAGTGGCTTTTTCCCTCGTTTTAGACAGAGATCCTTTGATGGAAGGAGATAAGGCTGGGCTTACTGGCTTTGTGGGCCAAATGATGACATCTGGTACCGACAGCAGAACAAAAGATCAAATTGATGAAGAAATTGACTTTATAGGGGCTAGCCTTTCGGCTTCTTCCACCTCCATATTCGGTTCTTCACTGAAGAAGCATCAGGGAAAATTACTTGAACTGATGACTGATGTTCTGTACAACCCAAGTTTTCCGGAGGAAGAATTAGAAAAGTTGAGAAAGCAAACTTTAACCGGTTTGGCTACGACCAAAGATGACCCTGATGCCATCTCCAGTCGATTAGCTTCGGCAATGGTCTACGGAAAGGAACACCCTTATGGTGAGGTAGAAACAGAAGAGACCATCAATAATATTTCTGTTGAAGATGTAAAATCATATTATGAAACCTTTTTCAAGCCTAATATCGCTTACCTTACTATTGTAGGTGATATGGAGCTTAATGAAGCCAAGAAAATTACCGAACAATACTTTGCAGATTGGCAGGCAGGTGATGTTCCTAGATTTACTTATGACAAGCCAGCAAGAACAGGTGAAACTGTAGTAGGCCTTGTCGATAGAAGTTCTTCCGTCCAAACAGTAATCAATATAACCCAGCCTGTGGAGCTAAAGGTAGGAGATGAAGATTATATTTCTTCTAGACTACTCAACCAGATACTTGGTGGTGGCTCATCGGCTAGACTTTTTATGAATCTTAGAGAGGATAAAGGCTTCACTTATGGTGCATACTCCTCTATCATCCCTGACCGATTGATTGGTGAGTTCAACGCAAGCGCTTCGGTTAGAACTGAGGTTACCGACTCTGCAGTTGTAGAGATTCTACATGAAATTAATAAAATTGTGGGAGAAGGCGTAACTGCTGAAGAGCTTGAAAAAGCGAAGGCCAATCTATCAGGTTCTTTTGGAAGATCTCTTGAAAGTCCTTCCACCATTGCAAGTTTTGCATTGAATATTGAGCGCTATGGACTGCCTAAAGATTACTACAAAAATTACCTTCAGGAATTAAATAGCTATACGGTTTCAGACATTAACCAAACAGCAAAGGAATTAATTGATCCGAGTAAGCTTTACATCACCGCAGTAGGAAATGGAAGCGAAATTCAGGAAAAATTAGCTCAGTTTGGTGAAGTTATGTTATACGATAACATGGGCTTCCCTGCTAAGGAATTGACAGCTGATGCAGATATGACTGCAGAAAAGGTAATTTCCAATTATCTTGAAGCAATCGGAGGAAAGGATAAAGCTCAAACCATCGAAACAGCTAAATTCACCATGAATGCTGATGTGATGGGCACTTCCTTATCGATGGGAATGATATATGACTCGAAAGGACGCTACGCCCAAAACACATCCATTGGCGGAAATGTAATGCAAAGCACGGTAATTCTAAAAGATTCAGGAAAGATAAGTGCGCAAGGTCAGACAATTGAATTGTCTGGTGAGCAATTGGAAGAAGCCAAAGTCAATTCGTATTTGATCCCAGAAGCATGGATCGGCGAATTGGAATATTCTGTAAGTTTAGATGGCTTAAAAGATGTGGACGGGACTCCTGCGTATAAAGTAATCATCGAATCTCCATCCGGTGCCAAACTGATCAATTACTACGATCAATCAACAGGATTGAAAATCAAAAATGAAAATCCTACTTCAGGGGATACTTTCTATTCTGATTATCAAGAAAAAAACGGGGTTTTAATCCCAATGACCTGGACTATCAAATCCCCTATGATACCAGTACCTTTAGAAGCTAAAGTAGTTGATGTCAAAATCAATGAAACTTTAACGGAAAGTGATTTTCAATAATTAGAGTTGACCAATTTGAAAAGGAGGCAAATGCCTCCTTTTTTTATTTCCGCTAAGCAAATGCTCCTACTTGATTTTTCAATATCTATTAATAAAAGCCACAAATTTTAAAGCCCTTTTGATACAAAGTAATCTCCCAAATAAGCGCGAAATAAAAGGTGATGATTTATGAACATACTTTTATTAGAGGCATTGATTCATTGATTAAAATTCAGATATATAGGGCCAAAAAAACAGAGCAATAACCTTTATCATTCTGGATTTTAAACACTTCTAAATTGTTGAAATCAAACTGTACAGGCCTAAGCATTAATTACTAAAAATAGACATGGTACACTTGTATTTAACTGTCCAAGTTCAGATGCATTTCTTCTGACCTTTTTCAAAAAGTCCTAAAACCAAAAAACCCCAACCCCGACAGGAATCGGGGCTGAGGTTTTGAATAATGAGGCGGCGACCTACTCTCCCGGGTGTA
>LJXT01000062.1 GCA_001314815.1 Algoriphagus marincola HL-49 | reverse complement strand
CGATTTGATTATTGATCAGCGGAAAAAATAGCAGTCCGATTGATACTAAAAATAAAATAATGGCGATGTAAGAAACCATAATAGCGGTCCATCTTGGGATATGCTGACCCAGGACATGAAAGTCATTGAGCCGGTTGGTAAGTGGTCTCAGCAGGGCTGCCAGGATAAGTGACAGAATCAGATACAGGGTGATATTGGAGAAATACCATCCAAAAAGCAGAAAGCCTGCAATAAACAAGATCAGATATATGAAAAAACGCTGCATACAACACAAAAGGAGGCCAAAGCCTCCTCTAATATACTATTTCAAAATTTGAAACAAATTCAGTCAAAACTTACTCCCAACGAAGTTCGTCCCGATAGCTGTTTTCCTCTTCTTCGTTTTCATACTGAGAAAAATCTACATCAGGGAGAAGTTCATTTTTCACGTGCTCTATAGACTCATTGAGCGCTTCCGCAAACTTGAAAAAATCCTCTTTGTATAGAAAGATTTTATGCTTTTCATAAGAAAAAGAATCTCCGTTTGTTTTCCGCTTACTTTCTGTGATAGTCAGGTAAAAATCATTTCCTCTTGTACTTTTGATGTCGAAAAAATAAGTACGCTTACCTGCCTTTACCTTTTTCGAGAAAATATCTTCCCGATCATAACCTCTTCGATCTTCCACAATTCAATTAATTTTTTGGTGCTGGGTATTTATTTGCAACTAAGATAGGCAAAAGCCTTCCTAGTTTTCAAAGGATTGAAACAAAATTTTTTTAGAAAAAGTCAATAAAAGGAAATAAACTGCTGTTTATCAGGAACAAACGAAAAAAAAAGGAGGCTAAACCTCCCTTTATTCTGCATGCAAAAATGCTTTCCTGGCCAAGAGCTCGTCTTCGCTCTCTCGGTGCTCAGGATCGTCTACACAACAGTCCACAGGGCAAACTGCTGCGCATTGAGGTTCCTCGTGAAAACCGTTGCACTCGGTACATTTTTCAGTGACGATGTAGTAGAACTCATCTGAAACAGGTTCTTGCCTTTCATTAGCATCTACTACAGTGCCATCCGGTAAAGTCACTTCCTTGAGAGAAGTTCCTCCTCCCCAGGTCCATTCGACTCCACCTTCATAAATTGCTGTATTTGGACATTCTGGCTCGCAGGCACCACAGTTGATGCACTCGTCCGTAATCATAATTGCCATATTGATCGAAATTTATTCCCAAAATTAACAATGGAAACACAGACCCACAAAAAAAAGTTGTCATGCTAACTAATTTAAAATAATTCTATCCAGTTTACCGCAATCTGGTAAATTTGTCATATGATTTCTCCAGAAAGACGTATCCAGGCCTTTGTCCGACTAGGGCATAAAGTCAAAGATTTACTTAAAGAAGAAGAAAACGGATTGTTTTTCCGGGCGCAAAATCAAAACAATTGGTTTACGCTGGAAAACTGTAAACGGGCTTTTGAAGGCCTAGCCTTTATGCTCGAGGAGAAATCCATTCGGGCTTGGTTGGAAAAGTATAAACTTCCGAAAGAGGGAGCATCCAAAGATGTGGGAGTTTTGATGGCAGGTAATATTCCGGCAGTGGGTTTTCATGATTTAGCCTGCGTCTTGCTATCAGGTCATACAATCAGTGCCAAGCTTAGTTCTGCTGACACGGTTTTGATGAAGTGGCTGATTGATCAACTCCTCAGTTTAGAGCCTTCCTTCGAGTCCAATATTCACATATCTGAGATGCTGAAAGCAAAGGATGCTTACATCGCTACGGGAAGTGATAATTCATCCAGATACTTTCATTATTATTTTGGGAAATATCCCTCTCTTATCCGTCAGAATAGGACTTCTGTAGCCATTTTGACTGGGCAAGAAACTGATCAGGAGATTCTGGATTTGGGTAAAGATGTGTTTTTATATTTTGGACTGGGGTGTAGAAATGTTTCTAAGATATTTGTTCCTAATGCTGACATTCTTGAGAGGGTGCTCGGGCTCTGGGAGGTGTATTCATCTGTTGGTGACCATCACAAGTATCATAATAATTATGAATACAATAAATCCATCTATTTGGTCAATAGTGAGCCTCATCTGGACAATGGATTTCTACTTCTGAAGGAGGACTCGCAACTAGTATCACCTATTTCGGTGCTGTTTTATGAAGTGTTTGATGGGGAGGAGGAGTTGGAGCGACTTATTTCCAGTCAGTTGGATAAAATTCAATGCGTCGTAGGAAATACGGAAGTTTTTAAAGGAGCCATACCTTTTGGGAAAGCTCAGAGTCCAAGTCCGGAAGATTATGCTGATGGCGAGGATACACTTAAGTTTTTACTCAGCCTGTAGATTGCTTAATCTGCTAGCGGTAAATACACACAGAAAGTACTTCCATTGCCTTCTTCACTTTCGATTTCAAGTTTTCCATTGTTCTTAAATATGTATTCTCTGACAAGAACTAGTCCCAGACCGGTTCCATTCTCATTATTTAGACCACGGGTAGTGAAGGATTCACCTTGTTGAATCTTTTGAATATTCTCTCTGCTGATTCCTACTCCAGAATCCTTGATACAGATTTTTGCTTGGTATTTTTCTCTAGAAGCACCTAATAAAATACGATCTCCTGCCCGAGAAAATTTTATGGCATTGGTTATTAAGTTTCGGAGCACCAAATCAATCATATTTCTATCCGCCGAGACTCTTATTGATTCTTCGATATCTATCTCAATTTTGACTTTCTTATCCTCTGCTAAGCGATTCAATAGTTTCTTTTGCTGCTTGACTAGTGGCAAAATGTCAAACTGCTGAATATCTACCTGTTCACCACGAATCTGACTAGATGCCCAAGCCAGCAGGTTTTCCAGTAAAATAGCTACCTGTTCCATGTTTTTAGACACTTCAGGCATCATTTCTAGAAATTCTTTCTGACTGATGAGGCCAGTTTGAGTCATATGAACAAGTTCCTTGACTCCAAAGATGGGACCTTTTAGATCGTGAGATATGATACTAAAAAACTTATCTTTCAAATCATTCAATTGTTGAAGATCTTCTTTCTGCTTCTGTAATTGCTGATTGGTTTTGATCTCTTCTGTAATATCATCGATCAGTAGGATATTGCCCAAGTCATCCATTTCATTATCTCTGATAGGGATTATTTCTACTCGGATTGTTGTATCGCCAAAGCTTGGTTTGTGGACGATAGACTTTTGCTCAAAACTATTGAAAAGCTCAAGAATGGCTTTTTCTTTCCAGAAAATACTCTCAAGAGTGGCTCCAATTCTAATTTTCTTAGGTTCAGAACAGAAGGCTCTAGCCGTAGGGTTAAAATCAACCAC
Organism: Algoriphagus marincola HL-49; assembly: GCA_001314815.1. Lineage (GTDB taxonomy): Bacteria > Bacteroidota > Bacteroidia > Cytophagales > Cyclobacteriaceae > Algoriphagus > Algoriphagus marincola_A. The sequence continues at coordinate 19,415 of LJXT01000062.1, read as the reverse complement.
TTTATTGGAGCTATTAAATACTAGCACGCCTTTCGTCAGCGCTTCCATGATTTTGCCTTGTGCAATGGGCTTGATACTGAAAAGCCCATATCGCAAAATCGCTATCCCTAACACCAAATAAGTAAATAAAAAGGCAAAGGGGGTTAAATCCACATAGCCAAAAGGCTTGATTACGCCTGTCTGATAAAAGAGGTTGAAGATTATTGGAAAAGCACCTGCAGCGATCAGAAGTTTTGTTTGATTCTTAAATAGTGGGTCAGCTTTTTCGAAGCGTCTCCAAAGAATTATCGTTCCAAGTAAGAATGCAGCGTAGGAGTAAATTACATGAATGATGTAGTAAGGCCCTTTCTCCATTCCCATGACAGGAAAAGGACCGTCGAGGACTAGAAATGTTTTTTCATAATAAAGGCCATGAAGTCCATTTGATATAACCATCAAAAGGGTGATTGCTGGAATAGTAAATGAACCAATCAGCACCGGTGGCTTTGCCCAATTGCGATATCCGGTATATTTTAAGGTGAAAATCAGCCATAAGGCGGGTGCAAAAGAGATTCCGATGTACTCAAAATTGATCCAGAGTAACATGTCCTTTAAAGTGCTGGAAGCAAGTTCCAACCCATAAAAAAATCCCCAAACTGTGATAAAAAACATGGTCATGGCTATCCAGCGGGTAGTGGTATCCAATCGAAATGCGATTGAAGCCGATATACCCATTACAGCCAAGCTGCTGATTATCAAGGAAACAGAAAATGCATTAAAGCTTAAATCCATGGATTTAGGTCGTCTTGGGGAACCCTTTCCTTTTTGTTTTGAGCGATTATCAGCTAATATTACAGTAAATATTTCTAACTCCGAAACTATTTGGTATTGAAAAAAAATACACAAGGCTTCGCTTTCCCAAGCCCCTTTGATATCGTACTTATTTTGACAGTTTTTGTGTTCGCTGGGGCTCTTATCCTGTCGCTGAGAAATGGGAATGATTTTCTTTCAAGCATTCAGCAAACCGTATTTTCCTGGAAGGATGGTTTTTTTAGTCTTTTGGAATTCACCCTTCAAATGATGATTATTTTGGTTTTTGGCTATGCCTTGGCCTTGGCTAAACCAGTTCATTCGTTTTTGAAGAAAATATCCAAAATACCCAATACTTCACTTCAGGCTGTTTTATTCACAGCCCTAATTACCATGGGTGCTGGATTGCTAAATTGGGGCTTTGGTCTTGTAGTCGGAGCGTTGTTGGCGAGGTTTGTTTCATTGGCGATGGAAGAAAAGTCGATAGCCTGTAATTCTGCACTTTTAGCATCGGCCGGGTATCTGGGAATGGCAGTTTGGCACGGAGGTCTTTCAGGTTCAGCTACCTTAAAAGTAGCGGAGGAAGATCATTTTTTAAGTGATTCCATCGGTCAAGTGACAGTAGACCGAACCCTTTTCTCTTTAGAAAATTTGCTGATTACAGGAGGTTTGGTGGTGGTATTTCTATTAATATTGCTTCGGCTCAATTCAAAAAATCAAACCGCAGAAAAACCAAAATATAGCCACCCTCTCCGTCCTATTCCGGTTGGAGGTTTCCTGTCCAAAGGCATGATAGTGGGTCTCCTTTTTCTATTGGTTTTCATTTCCTTGATATGGTCTGAATCAGGTTCTGGATTAGGTTTTCTAAACCTTAACTTGGTGAATTTTCTACTTTTCGGTTTTACACTTTTCGTCTATCGAGACTTGAATAGGTTCAGTGAAGCGGTGGGGGAAGGAATCAAAAGCGCCACAGATATTTTTATTCAGTTTCCTTTCTATGCTGGAATCTTGGGAATGGTGACTCAATCAGGCATGATTGATTTGCTGGCCTCTCTCTTTGTAGATAATGCAAATTCCGACCTCTTGGGGGTATTTACCTTATTTTCAGCCGCCTTTGTCAACCTTTTGATCCCATCCGGCGGTGGGCAGTGGGCTGTACAAGGCCCGATCATCATGCAGGCATCTCAGGCCTTGGGGATTGATCCTGCGAAGAGTATTCTAGCTTTTGCCTACGGAGATCAAATCAGTAATTTGCTTCAGCCATTTTGGGCATTGCCACTATTGGCAATTACGGGAATCAAAGCATCTCAATTGATTCGATATACAGCTTGGCTATTTCTGGGAGGGTTCATTTACCTGATGTTTTGTCTTTTCTTCTTTTTCTCCTGAAAAACCAATGAGCTGCACTCTTTGGATTGGTTTCAAATAAGGATAGACAGCTTCTTTCCCTATTTGGTTGGTTTCCGATTTTTGACCTAAATTCCTATATTTGCTCTAATAATTTAGAACCTTTTATCCACCTAAAATCCAATTAAATGGCTTTTGATATTGAAATGATCAAAGAGGTATATGCCCGGTATCCGGAGCGTATTGCTGCAGCTCGTAAGGCTGTAGGGAAACCCTTGACTTTGACTGAAAAAATCTTGTATTCTCACCTTTCTGACGGGCCAGCCACGGCAGCCTACGAGCGGGGAAAATCGTATGTGGATTTTCAGCCCGATCGAGTAGCTATGCAGGATGCCACTGCGCAGATGGCCCTTTTGCAATTTATGCAAGCTGGTAAAGACCAGGTAGCTGTACCCTCTACAGTTCACTGTGACCACCTGATTCAGGCGGAAGTAGGTGCAGTTAAAGATCTCCAGAAAGCAAACGATAAAAACAAAGAGGTTTATGATTTTTTGGCCTCTGTATCCAATAAATATGGAATTGGTTTTTGGAAGCCAGGAGCCGGTATTATTCACCAGGTGGTTTTAGAAAATTATGCCTTCCCAGGAGGTATGATGATTGGAACAGATTCTCACACACCTAATGCTGGTGGTCTAGGTATGGTCGCGATCGGTGTAGGTGGTGCAGACGCTTGTGACGTGATGGCTGGTTTGCCTTGGGAACTGAAATTTCCAAAATTGATCGGTGTGAAGCTGACCGGAAAAATGTCAGGTTGGACTTCAGCAAAAGACGTAATCCTTAAAGTTGCCGGGATTCTTACCGTAAAAGGAGGAACTGGAGCGATTGTAGAATATTTTGGTGAAGGAGCCCGCTCTCTTTCTGCAACGGGTAAAGGAACCATCTGTAACATGGGTGCTGAAATCGGTGCCACCACTTCCATTTTCGGCTATGATGAAAAATCTGCTGCTTACCTTTCCGGTACAGGCAGATCAGATATCGCTGAATTGGCCAATGGTATCGCTGAGCACTTGACAGGAGATGATGAAGTATATGCAAACCCTGAGCAATACTTTGATCAAGTGATTGAAATCAACCTTTCAGAGCTTGAGCCGCATGTCAATGGACCATTCACACCAGATTTGGCGTGGCCACTTTCTAAGTTTGCTGCTGCCGTTAAGGAAAACAACTGGCCGGCTAAACTAGAGGTAGGTTTGATCGGGTCTTGTACCAACTCTTCCTATGAAGATATTTCCAGAGCAGCATCTTTGGCACAGCAAGCTGTGGATAAGAAATTGGTCGCTAAATCCGAATTTACCATTACGCCTGGTTCAGAGCAGGTGAGATATACGGTAGAGCGAGATGGATTTTTGGGCACCTTCGGTAAAATGGGAGGAGTAGTCCTTGCAAATGCCTGTGGACCTTGTATCGGTCAGTGGGCACGTCATGGAGCTGAAAAGCAAGAGAAGAACTCCATTATTACTTCCTTCAATAGAAACTTTGCGAAGCGTGCAGACGGTAATCCGAATACTCATGCTTTCGTGGCATCTCCAGAAGTGGTGACGGCTTTGGCCATTGCCGGGGATTTGACTTTCAACCCAATGACTGATTCATTGATCAATGAAGAGGGGAAAGAAGTAAGACTAGATGAGCCAAGAGGTTTGGAAATGCCTACCAAAGGATTTGCAGTAGAAGATGCTGGATACCAGGCTCCTGCTGAGGATGGTTCTCAAGTTGATGTAATTGTCGATCCAAAATCAGACAGACTTCAACTATTGGAGTCATTCCCTGCATGGGAAGGTACTGACCTGAAAGGCCTCAAGTTGCTTATTAAGGCAAAAGGTAAGTGTACTACAGATCATATTTCCATGGCTGGTCCATGGCTGCGTTTCCGAGGTCACTTGGATAATATTTCCAATAATATGTTGATCGGAGCTGTAAATGCTTACAACGACGAGACCAACAAAGTTAAGAATCAAATCACAGGTGAATATGGAGAAGTACCTGCTACACAACGGCACTACAAGGAAGAGGGTATCGGAACTGTAGTAGTTGGTGATGAAAACTATGGAGAGGGTTCTTCTAGAGAGCATGCGGCTATGGAGCCTAGATTCTTGGGAGTTAGAGCCATTTTGGTCAAATCATTTGCCAGAATCCATGAAACTAATCTTAAGAAGCAAGGAATGCTTGCCTTGACTTTTGATGATCCAGCTGATTATGACAGAGTTCAGGAAGATGATACCATTGATATCTTAGGCTTGACTGAGTTCGCACCAAACAAACCGCTTACGGTTGTTCTAACTCATGCCGATGGAACTAAGGATGAGTTCTTTGTTAATCATACCTACAATGAAGGTCAGATTGAATGGTTTAAGGCAGGTTCTGCTTTAAATTTGATCAAGGCAGGAATACTCTAAGTTTAAAAACCTTATTTAACATTAACCGTTGCCAATCTTTGGTAACGGTTTTTTTATTTTTGAAAAAATGATGAATTCAATCTTAAGAATAGTGCTCTTTGGCCTTTTTATCCTTGCCCTCCCTCGAGTTTCATTTGCTCAAAAGAAAATTGAACAAGAGAAAGGCGTCAAAAAAAAGGATGTCCCTTCGGCTGCTGTTGACTGGCTGAACGATGCCTTTGAAGGAAAAAAGAAAGTAAAATGGTATGAGGAGTTTTCAAATGAAGGCAGAGCTTATGAGGGAAAGTTTTGGTGGGGTAAACGATTCCATAGCGTAAAATTTGATACCCTTGGAGCAATTGTAGACGTAGAGATTGAAATTCCCTTTATGGAGCTAGATGAATCGGTTCGCACTAATATTTCAGGCTATTTACAGTCTGAATTTGAAGATCACAAAATCAATCGATTACAGATTCAATATTCTGGGGAAAGCGATGATTTGGAAGATTTTTTTGATGAAGATGAAAATGAAGGAATAGTCATCAGGTATGAACTTGAATTTGCCGGAAAGCTAAAAGGAGAGATTGGTAAGTTTTGGGAAGGGCTTTTTGATCACACTGGGGCATTTATCACTCAGCAAGAAGTAGAAGTTAGGTTCATGGATAATTTGATTTTTTGATGCGAAAATTAGTATTGATGTCATTGATGCTGGGTTTTGTAAATCTGTCAAAGGCCCAAGAACATGTGTTTTTTACTGGATTTTTTCCTGAGTTTGCTGCTACAAAAAGCCTTAAAAATGGACAAAAGCTAAACTTCAAAGTCGAAAATCAGGAGATATTTTTCAGAAATCTGGATGAGGAATCTGAGCGCTGGCAGTTTAGACACTATAGGACAGATTTGATGTCTTTTTACAGTTGGTCACTCAGTCCTGTCAGCAGTGTTGCTGGTGGTATTTTTTATCGATTTCAAGATGGAGCAAATGCTTTTCGTGTGGTTCAGCAATTTGCTTTTCTAGACAGAAACAGAACCTTTCGAATTGCTCATCGATTCCGAACTGATCAAACCTTTACGGATGGAGAAGCCACAGAATTTAGATTTCGCTACCGCTTAGCTGTAGATATTCCACTTCAGGGGGAAGATTTGGATCCAGGCGAATACTATTTGGTCTTGTCAAACGAACCGATCTTTTCATTTCAAGGTGGAGAATTTGATATAGAAAATCGCTTGGCCACTACAATAGGAAAGTTGATATCTAAAAAGCAAAAGCTGGAATATAGTGTGGATTACCGCACTGACGGATATTTTCAGGATGGCTTTCGAACTCGTCTATGGGCAAAAATCGGATATTTTTTAAATTTTTAGAAAAATATTTGATTTGAATAGTAAAAAATTTGCTATGAAATGCAAATTGCTGTATGTTTACGGCTCGATTAGGCTTTTAATCACCCAAATCAAGAAAATTTAGCCTTAAAGTCGTCCATCCTGTCAAAAATGAAAGAAAAAGGGATCAACAGCACTTTCAAAAAGCTCATCTTTGAGTCCTCAGAGATGGTGTTTCTGGCTGATGATACCTATCCTTATAGTATTTTCTACTCCAATGAATCCTTTGAAGAATCCATCGGCTCTAGTCTGAATGAAAAAAGCCTCATAGGATTGGGCTTAGATATTAGCAATTATATTTTCAAAGAGGAGCTTCAGCTGGTTCATGATGGTCGTGAGTTTTCTTTTCGGCTAGAACTGCCACAGGATGCAGGGACAAACTATTTCCTTTTCTACAAAGGCAAGGAATTGAAAGCAAAAGGCCTTCCTTCAGGTCCTGAGATTCAGCAATTTTTCAAACGTCAGTTGGATTTATTGGCTGTCGGAAAGCATGAGTATTTAACCTATCTCAATCCTGCTGTACTTCCTGTACTTGGTTACCATGCGGAGGAATTATTGCAGGGAGATCTTTGCCACCTGATTCATCCGGATGATCTGACAAGGGTTAGGAAGATTTGGAAAAAGGGGAAAGCTCAGCAAATGGAAACCTTTTTCCATGCCAAGATCAAAGGAGAAGATGGGCGATTCAGATATTTGGAATTCTCTGTTCAGTTTTCTGAGAATAACTTCAATTTGATAGCTCGGGATGTATCGGAAAGCTTGGCTGAGAAGGAAGCCATTAAAAAAGAACTGGAGCTTCAGCAAAAGGCGGCTATCCACGGACCAGCTGTTGCCTTTCACTTTGATGCTACTGAACATAAGATCGACTGGGATAAAAAAAGCCTCTCAAAATTTGGGATTTCTTCCAAAAAGGATCGAAAGTCACTCTTGGAGAAGATCAAGTCTATTTCCGAAGAAAGTATCAACATCGATCAGGTAGAAAAGAAATTTGCGTGGGGGCAGCGATTTTTTAGTCTTTTGATGAATAAAGAGGAAGGAGCTGATGGAAAGGATCTTTGGGTTGGTGCATTGATTGACGAAACATCCCAAAAGCTTCTTGAAGACGAAAAGGATTTATTCAAAAGCTTCCTCGAACTCTCAGCCGAGCCTATTTTGGTTGTAAAAGGAGACGGAGAGTTTTATTTCCAAAACCAGATTTTTTCAAACCTGCTTCATACTGAAGATTTGGAGATAAAGAATTTGGATGACCTCTGTCAGATTTTTGAAGAAAGTGGTCTATTGCAATCTTGGTTTGCCTCTCATCAGGATGGCAATGAAATCAAACCATGGCTTGGAGAAGCGAGCTTTCCAAACGGTAAATCTGTAGTTTTAGAATTATCCTGTAAGCTGCATCAGACAGCTAAGGACTCCTATCGAATATATTCATTCAAAGATGTTACTGAGAAGAGTTCCCTTGAGAAAACGCTGGAGGAGAGTAGCAACTTCCTGATCAACTTGACCGAGCAAGTTCCCGGTGGGCTTTACCAGTTGGTATTGGATCAAAATGGGAAAATGAATTTTTCATTCCTATCCAAAGGAATTTCATCTGTTCTTGGAATATCCGAGTCAGAAATCGAAGAATTCAACGATATCACCTCAGCCCTTACTAAGGTTCACACGAATGATATTCCAAATCTGGTCATGAGTACTGTGGCATCTGCGCGTAAGCTGGAGCCTTGGCAGTGTCAATTCCGAGTTAGAGATGAGAAGGAGCCAAGCGGATTCAGATGGGTCATGGGAGCAGCACGTCCTCAGGTTTTGGAAAATGGGGATATGGTATGGTACGGCTACCTGACTGACATAAGCAATCAAAAAGAGTTTGAATCCAAATTGGATGATGCCCGTCAAACTGCTGAAAAGGCGAGTCAAATCAAGTCAGACTTCTTGTCCATGATTAGTCACGAGCTTCGCACTCCTTTGAATGCCATTTCGGGATCTGTCTATTCGTTGAAACAAGAGAATCCTACTGATTCCCAGTTGAACACGCTTCAGACAATCAGTTTTGCAGTGGATAATTTGATCATCATGATCAATGATCTGCTCGATTTCCAAAAAATAGAAGCAGGTAAATTATCCATAGAAAATGCTCCTTTCCATCTTTCGGAAACGATCAGCCAAGTCTTGAAAGGACTTGCTTTCCATGCTAGAGATAGTAAGAATCAATTGAATCTCGATATAGATCCTAATCTCAATGTGATCGTAAAGAGCGATAAAACCCGTCTTTCTCAAATCCTAAATAACTTGATTACCAATGCTTTGAAATTTACCCATGAAGGTCAGGTAGATGTAAGGGCTAAATTCTTGGGACAAAAAGGAGATCGAATCAAGATTCATTTTGAGGTGCAGGATACAGGAGTAGGTATTGCAAAAGAGCATCAGGAAAGAATTTTTAACGATTTTGATCAAGTCAAGCCTAGTTTCAATTCAAAATATGGAGGCACAGGCCTTGGGCTATCTATCACCCGACGACTTTTGAAACTCATGGGATCAAACATTTCCCTGGAGTCTGAAGTAGGAAAAGGATCTCTCTTCTATTTTGATATGGAATTTGAACTTGATCAAGACCAAACTCCCAAAGGAGTAATCCTTAATGGATTTAACCGTGATTTTTCTACGCTGCATCTTTTGATGGCAGAGGATAATGACGTCAATGCACTAGTCTTAGGCAAAATCATTAAGAAGTGGGGCTACACCTACGATCGAGTACCAAATGGAAGCTTGGCAGTGGACGCAGTCCAATCCAAAAATTACGATTGTATTTTGATGGATATTCAGATGCCGGTCATGGATGGCTTTGAAGCTACCGAGCGGATCAAGGCTATAAAAGATTTCCCGATAATAGCCCTTACTGCCGCAGCAAAGCTTGAAATCATGGAGCGAATTGAATCTAGCGGATTTGATGGATTTGTAGCAAAACCGATTGATGCAGCAGAACTATTGAAGGCAATCAAAGAGGTGGTTTCTGCAAAAAGCCATCAATTCTGAGCTTTTAGATAATATTCCTTTAATAATTCCATTTCTGGATAGTCTTTGTACAGAGGGTCTAGAAGTTGCCTCGCCGAAATAATATCCTCTTTCAAGACGTAATAAATACCCTTATTGCGAATAGCAAATGGGTTATCTTCCTTCATTTTTAAACTTCGGTTGATAAACTCTATTCCTTCCTCCAGATCTCCCAAATACAAGAGATAAAGACCTTTATTATTATAAAAATAAGGCTGGGAGGTATTCAATGAAATAGCTTTCTCCACGTCCTCAAGAGCTTCTTGGTAGTTTCCTTTTTCAAAGGCAATCAAGGATTTGACATTATGAAGGTTCGGCTCCAAAGGATTGATTTCTTGGGCTTTATCCAGCAATGAGTCAGCTTTTGAAAAGTCTTTTTGGTAGTAAAAAATTGTAGCTTGATTCACAAGCAGGTCGCTATTTTCAGGGTTTAGCTCTAAGGCTTTCCCAAAGGAATCGATAGCCTTGTCAAACTCGCCGAGTTTTTCAAAAACCAATCCTCCCAAGAAGAATCCTTCCCAATTCTCCGCCTGATTCTCCTGCATCCAAAGGGCATCTTCTCGGGCTTTGTAAAATTCACCATTATCCAAGTAGGCCAGGCCTCTCTGAAAATAGGCTTGATCTTTTTTCTCTAGGTATCGAATGGCTTCAGATAAATCCAATGTTGCTTCCTGAAATTGACCTACCTGGATATGGGCCATAGCCTTATTGTACCAAGCGTCTCCATAAGTTGAGTCAATTAAAAGTGCTTCGGCATAAAACTGAATGGCAGATCGAGGGTCGTTTTCATCTAGCTTTTCATTTCCTTTTAGTAGAAAACGACCTTTCTTATCCTCATCGGTATCACAGGAAACTGCAACTAGGAATCCTATCAGAAAAAAACTAATCTGCAGGTATCTCATCGTTTATTTTGGGCTTTTTCTTTACACCACTTTTATCTTCGCCCAACATAAATGCGAACGGCTTTGTTTCCTCACTCAGATCAAATATTTCTCGTAAAATCGCCAGGGTAGGTATGACCAAGATCATTCCAGCTACTCCCCAGATGGTTCCGCCTATCAGAAGGCCCAAGAAGGTGATGAATGCATTGAGATTGACATTCCCTCCGACGATTTTTGGGGTAAGGAAATTTCCCTCGATTACTTGGATAATCTGATAAATGACCAAAACAGCAATCGGGTAGAATAGACTGTCTTTGGTCAGAAATGAATAAACAATCGGAAGAAGTACTCCAAAGAAAGGACCTACATAAGGAATGATATTCAAAATGGCACCTAATACTCCGAAGAAAATGGCATGCTTGATTCCTAGGGCGGTATAGGCTGACACATTCATCATCGCCAAAATGATCATCACTTTTCCCACACCAACGATGTAGTGCTGGATGACTTTTCGAAGGCTTGTAATTCGCATTTTAACCAGAGTAGGATCATGATCTCGATAGATCATAATCATCATCTGCGCAAGATGGTCTCGATAGAGAAGCAGAAAAAACATAAATACTGGAATCAATATGATTCCCGATAAGGAGCCCACTGTTCTCAGCGCAAAATTGGATATGCTTGAACTATTCTCATCAAGAATATTTTTGATGTATTTCAGGTCGGTTTTTTCCTGAATGGCAAAATCCATATTTAGGTTGGAATTCGTCCACTCATCTATATCATCGGCATAGTTGATGATTTTATCCGACACATTCTCAAAATCATTGGAGAAGGCAGCTACGTTTCCGATGATAAAATACAAAAGTCCCCCGACCACGAGTGTCATCAGCAAAAGGGAAATAAAAGAGGATAAGGTTCTAGGGAATTTTTTTGACTCGAGCCAATTACTGATCGGAGTGAAGAGAATGGCAAAGAAGCCCCCCATAAATAGCGGTACTAAAATGCTCTTTCCCACGATCAAAAAGAACACCGTCACAATGATGAAAATCATCACCAAAAGTGACTTTACGTAGGCTGGCAGCCATATTCCTCTTTTCTCCATATTCATATGCTTTGGTTTTGTTTTTAAATCAAGCCTGCCCGCTTTAATAGAGCGTCTGGCTTTGGTTCCCTTCCCCGAAATCGCTGGTAAAGTTTGGAGGGGTGTTCTGTTCCGCCCGCTGAAAGGATGTTTTTGGCGAAAGATTCGGCTGTTTCAGGATCGAAGACTCCTTTTTCCAAGAACAACTCGAAGGCATCCGCATCCAGTACCTCAGCCCATTTGTAACTGTAGTAGCCTGCCGAATAGCCTCCTTGGAAAATATGTGAAAAGGCCGTACTCATAAGCGTGTCTGGTACCTCGGGAAGCAAATCTGTCTTTCCCATTACGGCTTGCTCGAAGCTTGCAATATCCTCAATTTCGGAAGGGTCCTGATGATGGTATGCCATATCCAAAAGTCCAAAACTGATCTGACGGACAGTCTGAAAGCCTTGCTGGAAGTTTGCGGCTTTTTTGATTCTATCGATTAAATCTTGAGGGATTTTTTCTCCAGTTTCAAAGTGAACTGCGAAGAGGTCTAAGCATTCTTTTTCGTAGCACCAGTTTTCAAAAATCTGGGATGGTAATTCCACAAAATCCCAATAGACGCTCGTGCCGGAAAGAGAAGAGTAATTACTTTTTGCCAGCATGCCATGCAGCGCATGTCCAAACTCATGAAACAAAGTTGTTACCTCGTTGAATGTCAGGAGGCTAGGCTTAGTTTTGGTTGGTTTGGTAAAGTTGCATACAATGGAAACATGGGGTCTGTGATCTTTTCCTCCTAATTGATATTGGCCCTTGTAACTAGTCATCCAAGCGCCATTTCGCTTTCCAGCCCGAGGGAAAAAGTCTGCATAAAACACAGCTAGATGCTTTCCATCTCGATCTTTGACTTCATAGGCTGTCACATCTGAATGGTAAACAGGAATGTCCCTGTTTGGTGTGAACTGAATCCCGTATAGCTTTCCGGCTGTTTGGAATACGCCTTCCACGACCTTCTCTAACTGAAAATAGGGGCGGAGTAACTCATCATCCAACTCATATTTTTCCTTTTTGAGCATCTCGGAGTAGTATGCAAAATCCCATCGCTCCAATCTTTCGATTCCATCCAGTTTTTTGGCAAAAGCCGCTACCTCAGATACATCTTCTTCTGCTTTCGGCTTTGCTTTTTCTAGCAAGTTTTCCAGAAACTCCAATACCTCTTTTGGAGTTTTTGCCATCCGCTCTTCCAGTACGAAATGGGCATGTGATTGATAGCCGAGTAGTTTGGCTCGTTCATAGCGAAGTTTGAGGATATCCTTGATCACCGATTTATTATCCAATTCATCGCCTTTGGAAGATTTGGTGTTGTAGGCGATGAAAAGCTCTTTCCGCAATTCCCGGTTTTTCAAATAAGTCAATGCCGGGACGTAAGATGGATAATCTAGCGTAAAAGCCCATTGACCTGCTTTGCCCTTTTCCTCAGCAGTCTGTGCAGCTGCCTCTTTGATGCTCTCCGGAAGTCCCGCTATTTCGGATTCATTTTCTACAAATCGCACATATCGATTGGTCTCAGCCAACACATGTTCCCCAAATTTCAGGGAAAGCTGAGCCAGTTCCTGATCGATTTTGCGAAGTTTTTGAGAATCTTCCTCGTTGAGATTTGCTCCATTTCTCACGAAAGATTTATAAGTTTTTGACAAAAGCGTCTCTTGTTCCGGACTCAAGTCAAGCTGCTCTTTTTGAGAATGAACTTGCTCAACTCGCTCGAAGAGCTCTTTGTCCAAAAGAATGTCATTAGAATGCTCAGTCAATAGGGGAGAAATCTCCCTTGCAAGCTTTTGGATTTCCTCATTGGTTTCTGCTGAATTCAGATTGAAAAATATTCCAGCAATCACTCCAAGCTTTTCCCCAGCCCGGTCTAAAGCTTCAATAGTATTTTCAAAAGTTGGTAAAGGGGCAGCTTTGATAGCTTTTATTTCATCCTTGGCAAGTTCGATTGACTTTTGGATAGCGGGCAGGAAATGCTCAGTCTTGATTTGGTTAAATGGTGCTGTTTCAAAAGGTGCTTCAAATTTGTCCAATAAAGGATTATTCATATTCATCGATTCTTTTTTATAGATTAATCAGGAGCCTCCCATTTGGGTTCAAGTAAATGCCCCACTTTTTTCAATTCGACTGCTAATTTATCCATTTGTTGATGAAAGCTGTCAACTTGCCAGGGATGATGTGGGATTTTTTCAGCTTCCGCTAAAGCAATGCGGTAGGTTTCGAAATCCCCCAAGCCATAACTAGCCTCTGCTTTGTTGACCTGAATCCAATATTTCTCTGCTTGATAGTATTCTTTGAGTTCTTGGCCGTCCTTATTCCCATTTTGCATCCGTTGGAGATCTCCAGCTTCTTTTTGATTGATTATCGGCCAATCCCGTTCGCAGAGAAATAAGACTCGTTGCCATGTCCTCCGTGCAAAAACCAGATCCGCAATCCTTTCCTGATCATTACTAGCAATATTCGAGGTAGCTCGATAGAGTAAGGTCAGGGCGAGATTTACAGCATTATATCGATTATTAAGCAGGTAGTAGCTTCGCTGGTAATATAAAATTGCATTTTCCAAATGCTGATTTCCTTCACCCACCTCGTATAATTTTTTCTCAACTGCTCCTGCGAGGGAAACCGTTTCAGCATCATTTGTATGGGCCAAATTAACCGAATTCAATAAATCGAGTGACTGATGCAAGGATGAAACGGTATCGGGAAGAGCTGCCTTGTAAGTACAAAATGCCAATCGGTGGATGATGTAACTATCGTTTTTTTCCCCAGAAAGGGCTCTTACGGTCTCGAAAAGCTGCTTTGCCTTTGCATACTCTTTCACCTCGATTGCATCTTCTGCCTCCTGAATAAGTAAGGAAGTAGCTACTCCCAAATTCTCTGATGCCTTTTGTGGGGTTTGTGCAGCTTTGGCTCGGCCAATTGCAGCATCTATTTGCTCCTGCACCTTGGGAGGCACCAATGAGTTTAAGAAAGTATAGACAGGGCTGTCGGTTTTCTTTTTCCCCAATACCGTATCAATCAGCTTACCCAGTGCTTCTCTAAAGCGATGAACTTCTTCAAAATCAATAGCATCTCCTAAATGCTGATAGCTAGAAATGGAAAGGTGATTAAGGTTAAATGGATTGACAAACTTATCCTCGGAAATGACAATCGTGGTAAATGGCCTCAAGGCATGGCGTACTCCTAATTCGTAGAGTGCATTTGGATTGGCTGTCGAAAGATCCGCGATGACTAGATCCGCCTCCAGTAATTCCTGATACATTTTCACATCGATATTGCCCGAATGAGGGATTTCATCAGCTCGGAAGCAATCAAGACCCCTTGATTCAACCACGGGTTTGACAAGGAGGCGATAGGATTTATCCAGATTGAGTTTTCTGCCATTGACGTAGTCGGTCTTGATCCCAAAGCCCATCACTACAAAACATCTTTTCTTTTGTGGCATAGGTTAAAAATGAATGTAACTATCTGAAATATAAATTTTTATTATGATTTTCTTTTATAGAAATAAAAAATCCCGAATTTCTCCGGGATCTTTTTGATTCAATATTCAAAGTCACAACTCATACTTTCCATCCCAATTGGGGCACCATCTGGAATTTTGAGGGCTTCTGGCGAGGATATTTCCTGTGGAAGCTCGAGGAAGCTTTCAATCTTATCAGAAAGGTAATCCCTGTGCATCGCGAGTACACCATTAGGTCCATCCATTTCGGAGATTTCGTCTAGTTCTGCTCTCACTATGGCTCTTACAGAATTGGAGGCATCAGAATTTTTTGAAAGTGCGATTAAATAGTCCACATATTTTGCTTCAGTCATCATTTTGATTTCTTGTTGCAAACCTACCCGATTGGTATTGGAGAATAACTGGTCTGTAACTTTATTCAAAACAGATTCGAGACTCGGAAGATCAGCATTTTGCATAGCTTGTAGGTGAAGGCGATTGGCTCGGCCACTTTCTAGGAGAAATGTAAAAACTGCATCTGTCACACTCTCCGCCGGAGCAATAGGATCGAAAATCGGACCGGTACGAGAGACAAAGGTTTCTCTATTTCTGCCATATCCATAAGGTCTCGGTGGGATCAAGGCCAATATATGTTCTGGCACTTCCAATTCCCGCGGACTGATTGTGCGAAGCAAGGCATCTAAAGCCTCATCTTGATCACTTGCTGGTATCCAACTGTGGTCCGGTTGATTATCTCCTTTGATCTTATAGGTATAGTCCAAGCCACCTATCAATTTGCTTGTCGCCTCCACTTGATAGCGATGCATGAGAAACAAGGGAACCAGAACCTCTTCCAGCATTGCATGTGGAGTACCTTCCGAAATTGCATTTAATCCAAAGGAGGCTAGTTTGTTTTTTCTAAGATCTAGCATCCTGTTGAGTTCTTCCGCAGCCGAAGCACCATTGTCCCACAGATGGGAGCGGGGATGGGCTCCACTTGGATCTCTGGAATCAGAATCTGTGATAAATTCATATCCTGCGGCATAGGTGTCTTCCAATGTTTTTTTCAAAAACGCTTCCTCACTTTGTCCTTGAGCTGGAGTTCCATACCCGTATTTGATGGCCCACTTATCCCATTCGCCAATTTTGTCATCGTAAGCTTGGGAAAGATCAAGTTCTCCATTGGATCCTTGTGTAATGAAGGGATGAGGATAGTCCATGACAGAGGATCGGCCTTCTGCTGAGGTAGCATAGCTATGTGCCAGTCCAATGGTATGTCCGATTTCATGAGCCGAAAGCTGGCGAAGTCTTGCCAAAGCCATTTCTAGCATTCTAGGATCCGCTGGTTTTCCGTCTTCAAATGGTTGCAAAAGACCTTGTGCAATCAGGTAGTCTTGCCGTACTCGCAAAGAGCCCAAAGAGACCTGCCCTTTGATGATCTCTCCTGTTCTAGGGTCTCTGACACTACTTCCGTAGGACCAGCCTCGGGTAGAGCGATGAACCCACTGTATGACATTGTAGCGGACATCCATCAAGTCCATTCCTTCGGGAGCCATTTCAACCCGGAAGGCATCCTTAAACCCTGCCGCTTCAAAAGCCTGATTCCACCAGTTGCCGCCTTCTATCAGTGCTGAAGCTACCGGCTCAGGTGTACCTCTATCCAAGTAATAAACTATTGGCTCTACGACTTCCGACACAGCCGCATTAGGGTCTTTCTTTTCCAGGCGATGTCTGCTAATGAATCGTTTCATAATTGGATCAGAGATCGGGGTGGTGAAATCCATATAGCTGATGGAGAAGAATCCACCTCTTGGATCAAATTCTCTCGGTTGGTATTGGTCATCAGGAAGTTTGATGAATGAATGTCGCTGTCTCACGCTGACTGCATCTGGACTAGGTGTGACGGATCGAATCAATCCGCCGGTAGCTTTCCCTGTGAGGGTGATGGTCGCTTCTACCTCAGTATTCTCAGGAAAATTCTTGATCATGTCAAAGTAGAGGCCTGATCGCGAATTATCAACTCTATAGGTCCCTTGTCGTCTTTGACTCAGCCTATCTCCAACTCCATGGACATCCTGCATGTAGAAGTTGGTGGCATCTACAATTAGGCTCTCTCCATCTTTCTGGCTGATCTCAAATCCCCATAAAATTGATTCTGCAAAAGCATCTTGAATCGATTTGACCTCATAGGGATTGTCTGAAAAGGCTCTAAAATCATAGTTTTTGTGAACCAAGAAAATCTTGTTGCCCGATCGTCGGAATTCTACAATTCTCGTATTTCCGAGTTGGCCGCGATCGAGTCCGATGTCATTGGACCCTACGCCTGCCGTGAGTGAATTGACATATAGAAACTCTTCTTCAAGGTCCTCGATTTGGAGATAAATTTTACCTTTCTCCCGATCGAGATAGAAGTCTACAAATCCTTCATTCTTTTCAAACTTGCTAAGATCCAGCCCTTGCGAATAGGTCAAGGAAATACTGAACAGCAAGCTGAAAATTGTTAGTAATATTTTGTTCATAAGGGTTGATGGTCTTTTATGGAAAATTATCAAAAATGAAGGCACAATACCTACCATTGATGGAAATTTAGCGATTTAAATAGTATCGAAGCAAAAGTGTGGTCTCAGTTTGTCGGCTGCCTTGAATTTCCTGCAGTCCAGAACTGATTTTTTCCCGATCAGTAAATGAGGTTCGGGCAAATCGAAAATATAGCCGAAGTTTTCTGCTCAAATCATACTCACCCAAAAGATAATAGCGCTGTCCCTGTCCAGAAAAGGCAGGAATGGAAAAGGTCCAAAGCACATGGTTTTCAAAAGCGTAAATTCTACTGTCGAAGTCATCCGTATCAAAAAGTGCATAGCGACCGGTGATTTTCCATTTTTCTCTAGCAAATCTTAAATCTTGGATAATCATAAATCCATTGCTTGAATTACTACCAAAATCAACTCCTGTCCACCAAATCCTACTTCGAGTAAATAGATTTTTGGTCAGTTGAACGTCCAAGTTCAAAAGGCCAGTTCGTCTTCGTATGGCTTGACTGCGGTAGGGGGTAGCCGGCTCATTCAAATCCGGAAGATTTCGGTCTTTTTGCTCCTCTCTGAATTGAATAAAAGCATTCAAGGTACGTGATGGACGGTAACTCAATCTAGTCAGCCATTCATAGCCGGTTGAAGGATTGTATAACCTGAATCTCAGCCAAGGAAATCTGAAAAAATCATAGTAGGCATTTAGCTTCCATTTCTTGTCAGGACGCACTTCCAAGCCCATGTAGACACCCCGCTCATTGATAGGGCGGGTACTTTCTGCAAAAGAATTTCCATAAAAGCTATGGAAGGTTTTCCCGTAATTTCTCCAAAGAAGTGAAAAATCGACTTTCGGGCTAAGACTGGAAATCATTCCGATCACGGTACCATTTCCTCCGGAAGCTGAAAAGGCACTTTCTCCAAAAAAGAGAAAGTTTTTCCAATTGTAATTGAAATAAAAACTTCCCAATTGATTACTCCTTCCCCTGAATTCAAACTGATTGTAGCGCCGCTGTTGTGGTATCCAAGTTCTATCAAAAGCAGTGTGGAGAAAAGTAGCACCGAGCTGTGCTCTAGAAACTGGTTTGTACTGAATAGCACCTCCTAGACTGATTTCACGGAATTGATTTTTGGTGGCTAGTTCGGAGGGAGTACGATGAAGGCCGCTTTGATTGAATGAGCTAATCAAGCCGCTGGTATCTTCAAGGCTGTCAAGAGCTTCTCTAGCACGACCATCACGAGGAGCGAAGGATGCCAAGGCAGTAAATTCCCATTTCCGATGTTGATAGGTAGCAGCAGCACCTCGAAAGAATCCAAACTCCAATGCGGCTGTGTAAGGGAGGATTCCTACGCTACTACGCCTGACAGTAGGGACTGTTTCTGCACCTTTGCCTAAAGTGTATCCTGCCCCATAAACCAAACCCTGACCGAATGAGGCTTGAAAATCTCCCAATGCCAGGGTTTTCCACTTGCCAATCTTATAGCGATGAAAATGGAAGGAGAAAAAATTGAAGCCGTAGCGACGGGTTATTGGATCCCAAGTGAATTGCTCGCCAGCATCCTTGTCTAATGTGAATCCAAGACTAAAATCCCTCGCATGCTGAATCCGAAATCTTAGGTACAAGTCATTGGGGTCACCCAAGTACCGGGTGGAAATACGTCCGGTACTGCTCGTATCTGCGGGGCTAAAACCCCTTCTTTGCTCCCAAACTCTTCTGTGTCTGAAAATGACATAGGCTTGTTCCTCTTCGGATATTCGCTGCCAAAAACTCTTTGTTCGTTGAGTCTTTTCCTCTAAAGTCACAAATGGAAGTAAACGCTCTATGATCACAGGATCAAATTCAGGAATTGCCTGAAGCTCATAAAGAGAAATCAGATCGCCATGTTGGTCTCGGTATTTGAAAAAGCTCTCGATCTGATTTGGATTCAGAAGGTAACTCGCCTGCAAGCTTTCATAGTCCGCCCGATTCAGATTGATAGGATTGAGGTAGAGTTGTAGCAGGACTTCGTAAATACTTTCATAGTCAATATCATCCTCAGGAATGGGGAAAAGACGTTCGATTAGATCCTCTGGGCTGATTTCAGGTTTTGGAGGTATTTGAGCAAATGCAATTTGACCTGAAAGGAATAGAATTAACGCCGATAGTCCGATTTTCCTCAGTCGTTCCATTGGTAGAAAAGGCTAAGGTGATGTGTGTTTCCTAGAGCCGATTGATTGCCATAGGAATAGTCAAAACCGTAAGATTCTTTTTGAATTCCAAATCCAGCAAAAATCTTGGCCGGCTGAGAATTCACACCAGTTCGAAGGATCACCCACTCTTTAAGCCGATATTCGATCCCGGCCTTCACGATGGGGTCTTGAAGGATATCCTTTTCAAACTCCAGTAAAAGACTGACAGACTCAGAAGGGAGGTAATGAAGTCCCAATTGCACTGAGGTAGGCAGTCTGCTTTCGCTTTCTGGGCTGAT
>LJXT01000014.1:18758-41804 GCA_001314815.1 Algoriphagus marincola HL-49 | reverse complement strand
AAGGAGTATCGCCTCCATTCAGTACCATCATATTCGAGCAGTCCAAAGTTATTGGCCACGTAAATCATCCCTGATGTGCTCTGGGTAAAAGCAAAGTTTTGGATGCCTCCCTGATAGTCGTTGGATGAGTAGTATTTCGAAAAAGGAAGACCGGGTACCTGAGCCTGAGCTATCGATATAGAACCTATCAGAAGGAGAATGATAAGCCGAATGATCATCTGTTATTTTGGGTTTTCGATAAATTTATAAAAAAATAGTTTGATGTAGCCTATGTAGTATCAGAAAGGAGTGTTTTTTTGATAAAAAAGTCCGTTTATCGTATCTAAGGCCAAATTTTAATTGGTTTACACTTCCGTTGTGAAAATTGATTTCGGTTGATGTTGTAAGAAATTACTCCAAAAAACTACCAAAAGGAAGCGCTCTTGAGTTTGAAGTTGTACGTATTTGAAAAGAATCTCAGAGGAGACTTTTGGAAATTTTGTCTTTGATTCGGCTAAGGATCTGCGCATTCTTGGCACTGTCACTTTCGATCTCAATGACCTTGGCTTGGCAGCTTTCTTTGTAGAAATCCTTTAGGTAAGCTGCCAATTCTTCCGAATTACTGACTAATTCATAATCAAATCCTTGTTCCTTGGCTAAATAGGAAGCATTGAGGGTTTGTTTTGTCTCGAAGTATTGCTCCAATTCCGGCTGTTGAGAAGGGCCTTCTATCAGCCTGAATATACCTCCTGCGTGATTATTCAGTAAGATGATCCGCAAGTTTGGAGTAGGATAATTGTTCCAAAAGGCATTGCGATCATAGAAAAAGGCTAAGTCTCCAGTAATCAAAGTAACAAAGCTATCATTGACCCAAGCTGCTCCAACTGCGGTACTAGTACTGCCATCGATTCCGCTCGTACCTCGGTTGCAATAGATTTCTTGGGATCTTTTTCCCAAAAAGTTTAAATATCTGACAGCCATGGAATTGGCTACCTGAATTTGTGAGTTTGCAGGAATATGTTCTAAAACCTTTTTGAAAGCAGGATATTCACCAAAATCTTCTTGGTCAAGAAGGTTGAATAAACTTTTATTGACTTTGTCTTCCAGGCCTGACCATTTTGCTTGAAAGGCTTTGTCGCTCGAAAAGCCTTGTTCCGAAAGCCATTTAAAAAAGAATATAGCATCGCAATCAAGGAACTCAGTCAGCCCATGAAAAGGATCTCGCAGCCCTTGATGAGCTTGAATATGCCAATGCTCGACTTTATTCTTTCGAAGAAAAAGCTTTAATGATTTAGAAATCACTGATTTCCCGAAACTGATAACCAAGTCTGGTACTAAATCCTTACTGATGGACTCGTTTCCGATCCAATGGTCATGCAGAGTGACGGAGCCCGGGATCTGATGATTAGAAATCGTATCCGCAACCACTACCATTTGCTGTTCTTTGCTTAGTTTCTGAAGAAGTTCAGAAATAGTAGGGTCTGGATTCTGTTGACCTGGTACGATTAGTGTTTTTTTGAAAGTATTTAGTTTGGACTTGAGGTCATCAAGATCCTCATTGGCAAGGCTTCTTTTACCTTTTCGGACTTGAATAATTGGAAGGTTGGCGGACGCCGAGAAAGTTTCTCCTTTTTTGGGATAAAATGGCTCTCGTAGCGGAATGTTGATGTGAACAGGCCCTTTAGGACCGCTGATACTTAAATTGATAGCCTCATTGACTATGCGCTGGGCATACCAAAGTTGGTCTGGGTGTTCGAAGCTATCTGGAAAGTCAAAACTCATTTTGACATGCTTCCCGTATACTTTGGTTTGATGGATAGTCTGTCCATCCCATTGATCGATCCACTCCGGCGGTCTATCTGCGGTAAGAATAAGTAAGGGGGTTTCTTGAAAAAAAGCCTCAGAAACTGCCGGGAAATAGTTTAGAGCGGCAGAACCTGAAGTGCAGACCAAGACCACAGGTTGTGCGAGTTGCTGAGCCATCCCCAAAGCAATAAATGCCGCGGATCGCTCATCAGAAATTGTCCGTGTTTGAATTTCAGGATTCCTTGCAAAAGCCAAAGTCAAAGGGGCACAGCGGGAACCGGGAGAAAGAATTGCATGCCGAATGCCTTTTTTCGCACAAATGGCCACTAAATCTACGATGGCTTGCATGGTCAACGGTTGACTGTTTGAATGAATTTTCCGATAATATTACATTTCACCTCGGTCTCTTCCCATTCTTTCTCCGGATCAGAATCTTCGGTCACCCCAGCACCTGCATAGAGAGTAATAGTATCCTGACTTAGCGAGGCCGTTCGTAGATTGACATAGATGGATGTTTTATTCTCAATGTTGACCGGTCCGATGAAGCCTGCAAAAAACTTCCTGTCAAAACCTTCATTCGCTTTTAGAAACTCATGTGCCTCTTTTCTCGGCATCCCGCAGACTGCTGAAGTAGGGTGGAGGAGTTGTAGCATGACTGATCCGAGCTGAGGAAAGTTGGTCTCTTTCATATTCACCCGAAAATCAGATCGAAGATGCAAAAGATTTCCTGCCATGACTGTTTTTGGACCATGTTCTTCGTATTCTCGAAGTCTGATTTTCTTAAAACAATCTACAATGTATCGGCTGACAAGCGCCTGTTCTTCGATTTCCTTTTGGGTCCAAGCGGCTGATTTAAGCGGATTTTCCCCTTTGGCTACCTGCGTACCGGCAAGGGACATGGTATAAAAATGATCTCCACTGGTCTCGATTAATATCTCAGGGCTAGCTCCCATCCAGGTACCTACATCGGGTAGGTGGAAGAAATTCACAAATGAATTGGGATAGGTGTGGATTAGATTGAGCAAGCTTTTTCCCAAGTCAAAATCCTCGGTCATTTCCAAGGTTTTGGTTCGGGCAGGAACCACTTTCTCCATGAATCCCATTTTGACAACTTTGATACTTTTTTGAACTAAGTCGAGAAAGTGATCCTTATCTCCTCCGTTTTTTTTGATCTCTTGAGCAGAGATTTTAGGGAAATGATCTTGAGCAAATTGAAGAGATTTATCTCCTTGTTCAGCAAACTTCTGAATCCATTCCGGTAGATTGGTTTCACTCTGATCTTTTGCGAAGGGAATTTTAAAATATTCCTTGGATTCGATAAAAAAGGCTGAGTGATCGGCTTGATCTTCAAAAGGATGAACTATAAAGCCAGATGGCACATCTTCGAGAGAAATATTGACTTTTCTTGCCCGCTTCGAATCATCGAAAACCACTTCCAACTCATTGTTTTTTGGTCTTTTCCATAGAGCAAAAGAACCTCCGAATTGGAATCCTGCATGAAGAATTTGCTGAAGAGCCTCGTACTGGGAAATGGATTTGGCTGCTATGGATTCAATCATTTTTTATCTAAAATGGCCATCGTAATTCTGCTTACGCAGCAAAGGGCCTCTTGTTCGTTGTAGATTTTTATTTCCCAAACTTGGGTACTTTTTCCTAAATGTATGGCCTTTGCAATGCCTTCTACTCTGCCTGAACGGACAGCCTTGAGGTGGTTTGCATTGATTTCCAGTCCAACACAAGTTTGACTTTTCAAATCAATGGTTAAGGAAGCTGCTACGCTTCCAAGCGTCTCTGCTAGCACTACATTCGCTCCCCCGTGTAACAAGCCCATTGGTTGTTTGGTTCTGCTATCTACGGGCATGGTTGCACTTATGAAGTCATCCCCAATTTCTGTAAAAACAATATCCAGATGGCTCACCATGGTATTTTGACCGCTTTGGTTGAGCTGTTGCAATGAAGGCTTTGTTTTAAAAACCATGAATTCTATTGGGAATTGATTTTATTTGAACTTTGACAAAAATATAGAAAATGCAGCGAAAAAAAATTTACTTAGTCAGACATGGGCAGACCGATTTCAATCTCAAAGGAGTAGTACAGGGAAGTGGCATAGATGCACCCATCAATAAAACAGGTAGATCCCAAGCAGCTGCATTTTTTGAAGCATACAAGGATGTCGAGTTTGATCAGATCTATCACACTTCGCTCATCCGTACACGACAGTCTATACAGCAATTTGTGGATAGGGGAATTCCCACCACGACGTTAGCCGAGTTGAATGAGATTTCTTGGGGGAAATATGAAGGCACTCCCATGACTCCCCAAGAAAACGAGTACTACAAGCACATGCTGCATCAGTGGCAGCAAGGCAACTTGGACTATGCGATAGCAGGAGGAGAAAGCCCCAATCAAGTGGCTGTAAGGCTACAGCGGGGAATAGATAAAATAATTGCTGGTCCGGGAGAAACGATTCTTGTGTGCATGCATGGTAGAGCCATGCGTATATTTTTGAGTTTGATTTTTCACTACGACCTGCGTTATATGGATCAATTTGAGCACAGCAATCTGTGTCTTTATTTACTGGAGCAATTAGGGAAGGATAGATTTGTGCTTCTAAAAGCAAATGACCGAAATCATCTTAAAGCTCTGTAAGTAATTTTCGACTTTTGGTTTTTGACTCTTTGATCTGTAATTGCTCACTCAGGAAGTACTCAAAAACAGATTCATTTTTGGTCAAATCATAAACCCGAAATGCAATGTCTTCGAGCTTTAAAGATTTTTTTTCTGAAACTTCTACCAAAAAGTCGCCAAGAAAGCATTCATCAAAGTCGCAGGAAGGAATTTCTATGAAAAGTGCAAGCTCAGAATTCCCTTCGTAACTTTTGGTGTCAAAAGAAGAAAATTGCTCCTCTATCTGATTTAGTGCTATTTTGTTCTGTTTGAGTTCCTGAGATTGGAATATGACCAAAAAAGTTTTGGATTCAGGCTGAATGGCCTGAACCTGAAGTCCTATAAAAGTGAATAATATGACTGCCAAAAACTTTCTCATGTTTCAATATAAACATTTAAGTCTTTGGAAAGCAAATTTGTTTGACGGTAAAAATAAACCCCAGAAATTTTTTCCGGGGTTTTGATTTGATTAGGCTTTTGCTGTACGTTTCTTTTTTGGCTTTTCTTCGACAATCTCATCTTCGACACCTGCGAGGATTCTTCCGCAATGTTCACATACGATGAGTTTTTTCTTTTCTCGAATATCTGCCTGACGCTGTGGGGGAACAGTATTGAAACAACCGCCACAAGCACCACGCTTTACCATGACTACTGCAAGACCATTTCGGGCATTTGCTCTGATTTTCTCATAAGATCTATAGAGTCTGTCATCTACTTTCTTGATAGATTTTTCTCTTTCTGATCTCAACTTATCTTCTTCAGACTCACTCTCGGAGACGATTGTAGACAATTCGTCCTTCTTTTGATCAAGATCTTTCTGTCTGTCCTTCATGACAGCATTCAAATCATCAAGATCTAATTTCTTTTGGTCGATTTTTGCGCCTGCTTCTGCAATCTTCTTTTTGGAAACTTGAATTTCAAGATCCTGAAGCTCCAATTCCTTGGTGATAGCATCGTATTCGCGGTTGTTGCGAACATTCATCTGCTGCTCCTGATATTTTTTGATCAGTTTTTCAGACTCTTTAATGTTTTCCTTGAAATTTTTGATGTCCTGTTCGTAGGCTTCAATTTCGTTTCGGAATTTTTCTAGTCTGGTTTCATAACCGGCGATTTCATCTTCGAGATCCTGAACCTCCTCAGGCAGAGCTCCCCGTACTTTGATGATCGCGTCCAGTTTAGAATCTATCAGCTGTAAATTGTGTATAGCGTCGAGTTTTTGTGCTACTGTACTTTCCATGTACTATCGGTAGGATGTGGGATTTGTAACTACTTTCGTCAAATAGAGTGCAATATTAGGAAAATTTTGCGACAATAGTTCTGATAGTAACTCTTTTGTAAAAATTTCGCTTTCATAGTGCCCGATATCGCATAGCATGAGTTGGCCTTCGGCATCAAAAAATTCATGATACTTGACGTCAGCTGTCACAAAAACATCTGCTCCCTGTCTTTTAGCATCGCCCAAAAGGAATATTCCTGCCCCGCCACAAACAGCTACTTTTTTCACAGGTTTCCAGCGAAGTGCCGTGTGTCTCACTACCTGAAGGTTCATTCGCTCTTTGAGATAGTCCAAAAAGTCTAGCTCATCCATCGGCGATTCCAATTCCCCAATCATTCCGGCGCCAACTTCCTGATTTTCGTTTTCAAGATCTTGAAGGTAGAAGGCCACTTCTTCATAGGGGTGGCTTTTTTTCATGGCATTCACCACCTTTTGGCTCAAATATTTGGGCAGAATTACTTCCGCTCGCACTTCTGCTTCGTAGGAGGGAACACCGGCTTTTCCTGAGTATGGATTGGAGGCATCGGATGGAGTAAAGGTTCCCATTCCATTGACTTGAAACGAACAGTTTTTGTATTCCCCGATTTGTCCTGCACCGGCTTGGTAGACAGCGTCTAGCACTTGGTTTTTTGCGTCTTCAGGCACAAAAAAAGTAAGCTTGCTTAATATCCCTTTTTTGGGCTTAAGAATCTTGGGGTTGAGAAGTGAAAGACGATCTGCGATCCGCTTGTTTACTCCATGGGAGACATGGTCAAGATTGGTATGAATGGCGAAAATCGCGACATCGTTTTTGATTGCTTTGATGATAGTTCGCTCCACGTAGTTTTTTCCCGTGAGGCTTTTCAGACCTTTGAAGACAATGGGATGATGGGCCACCACCAAATTAACTCCTAGCTGGACGGCTTCTTCAATTACTTCCTCGGTACAATCCAAGGAACAAAGTATACCTTTGACAGGCTGATCGGGATCTCCTGCTATCAGCCGGGCATTGTCATAGGACTCTTGGTAGGCAGGAGGTGCCAATTGATCTAAAAATGAAATGATGTCTCGGATTTTGTATTCCATGGTTTTTTGTTTCTTTGATCAAAAATAAGAATTCTTCTAGATGCGAGGGTTGCTTTTTCTGTTGTTTCCTTTTTCTGTTCTCTACGATGGTATCACCCGTCTTCGCAATGCGTTTTATGACTGGGGTGTTTTCAAAAGCACTGATTCCAAGATTCCGGCTGTGGCGGTAGGTAACTTAAGAGTGGGAGGGACCGGCAAAACTCCGATGGTTGAATTTCTGATTCGAAGCTTTCGCTCCGATTATGCTGTAGCAACCTTGTCAAGAGGTTATGGAAGAGTAACAAAAGGTTTTCGAAAAGTCAACTCAGACTCAAAAGTGGAAGAAGTAGGTGATGAACCCTACCAAATCCACCAAAAGTATGGACAAGGTATTCAAGTTTTTGTCTCTGAGAACCGTGTTTTGGGGGTAGATGAAATCTTGAAAGAGCCCAAGGTGCCAAGCTTACTGATACTGGATGACGCCTTTCAGCACAGAGCTATCCGGGCGCAGGCTTATCTTCTTTTGACTACCTGGAATGATCCTTTTTTTAAGGATTTTCTCCTGCCCGTAGGGAGACTCCGGGAAAGCCGCCATGGTGCAAAAAGAGCTGATGCGATAGTGGTGACAAAATGTCCAAGGTCTAGAACTTTTCAGGAAGAAGACGAGATGAAAAGGCAGATTCTGTCTTATTCGGGTGATACTACACTGGTATTCTTTTCTACCATCGATTATGGAAAGCCCCTAGCTTTAATCCATCAAGAGGCTTTTTCCCCACGTGTGATTCTTTTCAGCGGGTTGGCGGATTCCAGTGCCTTGAGGAAATATTGTGAGCAGAATTATCAAGTGTTGGATGTGGTAGATTTTCCAGATCATCATGCTTATTCTGAAAAGGACTTTGAGTTGCTCAAGCAAAAGGCAGCAGCGCATGGAAGCAAGAATTTGGTCTTTTTGACGACAGAGAAAGATGGGGTAAAAGTTAAATCACAGCTTAAGAAAGGTTTTTTGGGAGAAATTCCGATTTTTGTCCTACCAATTGAGGCCCAATTTGAGCAAGAGGAAGTGCTATTACAACTAATCCAACAAAAAGTCTTTGGAAAAGACCACAACGGTGAATAAATCCATACTCGCATTATTTATATTCTTTTTTTTAGGATTGATTCAGCTATCCTTTGCACAGCGTCCTATACCGCGAAATGGACGACAAGTACAAAACCCCAATCAACGTGTGCAGCAAGAGGCTTTGCAGCAGGGAGAAGGAGAAGAGGAAGAGCAAACGGGCAGAAGGACTCTTTTGGACGATAGTACCCGAATGGTCTTTGGGCCTACCACAGCCTTGTTTTTCTTTGAAAAAGATATCAAACAAAACAGCCTAACGCTTTTTCCACAGGATACTTCATTGACCAATTTTCATAATTATGATCCCCGTGCGAAGGGAGGTTGGAAATATCAGGACTTGGGGAATATTGGCTCGGCCGCCCAGCCTATTTTTTATGAAATTCCTACGGAGATAGGCACTCGTTCCGGGTTTCATGCATACGATATCTACTATCACAATCCTGAAACCAGAAAGTATTTCGATACCAAGTCTCCCTTTACCAATATGTCCGCTTTTTTTGGAGGTGGAAATCGAAATATGCTGGATTTGGAATTTGCCCGAAATGTCAATCCTCGATGGAATATTGGATTTGAATTCCATACCATTCGATCCCGAAAAACGCTAAACCCAATCGCCAGGGATGATAATATGGTGGATCAGACATCCTATTCGCTGCACACCAATTATCGTTCTGAAAATGGTCGTTATTGGTTTTTGGGGAATTTCTCCAGAATGAGGCACGTAGTCAACGAGATTGGTGGGATTATCCCGCCCGAAGAGGACTCTACCTCAGTGTACTTCACCTATGAAGATGCCAAAGTTTGGTTGCGAAACTCCCAAGCGAGAGACCTGAGACAGGATTACCATTTCTATCACGAGTATAAAGTGCGAGACGGCCTTCAGATCTATCACGTTTTCGACAGAAAGAGTCAGGATCTCAAGTTTGATGCCTTGCTGAATTCGACTGACTCTCTTTTTTATCCTTCTACAAGATTGCTGGAGCCCGACACCACGAGAAATATCCATGATTTTTCAGAGTGGAAAAATGAATTTGGATTAAAAGGAACCTTCGGAGGCTTTTTCTACAATGCCTATGCAAAGCTCCGAAATGGTAGAATGCAAAACCCTGCTTTCGAAAGCGACAATACCTTCAATGAGGTATTTATCGGCGGGCAGCTCATTGGGAAACTTTCAGAGAAGTGGTCTTTAAGTGCAGATGGGGAATACCTACTTCCAGGTGCGTTTCGGATTCATGGAGTTTTTCAATCTCCCTGGCTGGATGTAGAATATACCAAGGCGCTTTACAAGCCTAGTTCCATGCAGCAGCGATATGCCGGCAATCACTTCAACTGGGACAATGATTTCGACAATGTTGGCGTGGATCAAGTCACCGGGACGCTTAAACTAGATATCGGTAAAGCTAAAATAAGACCGGGCTTGGCTATCAACCGAGTAAATAATTACATCTATTTTGATGAAAATAGGTTCCCTGTTCAGGCAGATGGAGAAGCGTTTATGCTGATGCCCAGCGTGAAATCAGCTATCCGGGTTGGTAAAAAATTCCAATGGGATGCGGAGGTGATTTTCACAAGTGTATCCGGAGAGGCAGCTGATGCATTTCGGATTCCTGAACTTTTCGCAAACACCCGTTTTTACTTCGACAGCCCTGCATTTGATGAAAATGTATTCCTGCAGTTTGGATTGGACATTCGCTATCACTCTTCTTTTTTTGCGGATGCTTATTGGCCTTCCCATCAGCAGTTTTACCTCCAAAATACCTTTGATGTGTATGCCTATCCGGTGGTTGACGTGTTTTTGAATTTCCGAATTAACAGAACTCGTGTTTTGCTGAAATACAATCATTTGAATTCGGGGATGATGAGTCGAGATGGATATTTTGTAACGCCTGACTACACTGGAATTCGATCCTTTATTGATTTGGGAATAACCTGGTATTTATTCGATTGATGGTGTCCTGAACCTGATGGATGAATTGCTGTTTGGTTTAAAGAAATTGGAAGAAATAGATTGGTTGACTGATGAGTTGGCAAGAAAGTACGAAAGAAAAAATGCTGAATCTCCAGCTGCCCACGGATCCACGATGGGTAGGGATAGCTGAGATGCAGATTGAAGATATTTTGGTCGATCATGCTTATTGCGAGCAAAAGGCGGCTTCCTCCTGCATTTCCTTGATCATCCGATACAATGATTTGGATGAACTGGTTGATACTTTGACTCCGATCGTAGCGGAGGAGTGGGGGCATTTTGAGCGGGTCATGGAGCAGCTTCGCAAAAGAGGTATGCGATTTGGGAAGCAGCGAAAAGATGAATATGTGGCGAAGCTTTATGACTTTGTTCGCAAAGGGGGGAGCAGAAAAGATCAGTTGACAGAAGGACTACTCATGAATGCCCTGATTGAGGCGCGAAGTTGCGAAAGATTCAAGCTGCTTTCCAAGCATATTGAGGATGAAGAGCTGCGGAAATTTTACTATGAGTTGATGATCTCGGAGGCTGGCCATTATGTGACCTTTATTGATTTAGCCAGAAAATACCAAGATCCCGAAAAAGTAAATAAGCGCTGGAAAGAATGGCTGGAATTTGAGGCTGAGGTAATGAAAAATATGGAGCTTCGAGGTGATCGAATGCATTAAGCAATATTTTAGGAAGTATCTTCGTGAAATGCTTATACTTATTGGCAGAAATAAATTTTGAATAAAGAAATTGTTCTAAAAGCGGACAGAATATGAATTTGATCGAAAATATGCGTGAGGCGACCAAGTCAGTGCAGGTGAACATCCTGCGGACAATTTTGACTGGTGCCATCATTGCCATTGGGATTTCTTCCTTGGTTGGAATGTTGACAGCCATAGACGGAATCAAAGCACAGATTGCCGAAAGTTTTTCGGGATTGGGTGCCAATACTTTTGACCTGCGAAATAGAGGGTTTTCCGGTGGTAGAGCCATCCAAGAAGGGGAGAAGGAGAAGACCTATCCGATCATCACCTACAAGGAATTCATGGAGTTCAAGAATGAATATTCTGCCTATGGGATTTCCACAGTTTTCACCCGAGTGTCGGGTTCCGCTGAGGTTAAAAGGGACTCCAAAAAATCTGATCCAAATGTTCGCGTAGTGGGGGCCGATGATAATTACCTTTCTATCAAGGCCATAAAGTTGGACGCAGGGCGAAACTTTTCAAATGTCGAAATCCGCTATGGAAACAATGTCTGCATCATTGGAAAGGAGATCAAAGAGATACTATTTGAGTCTAATGAGAATCCAGTCAATGAAAAGGTAACTGTCTATGGCCGACCTTATACCGTGATTGGCGTATTGGAAGAGCAAGGAGGGGTAGGAAATGATCAAGGAGCTGATCGTCAGATATTGATTCCTGTGGAAAATGCTTCTCGACTGGATCAACGTGGTACCTTCCGATATCAGGCTACTTCCGTGGCTTCCGGGCCAGAGAGATTGGAATATGAAATGGGTCAGGCGATTGGTATTATGCGCAAAATCCGTCAAGACAGAGTAACTGAAGAGGATTCTTTTGAACTGACAAAAAGTGAGTCTGTGGCTGAGAGCTTAGAGGAAGTAGCAGGTTACTTGCGAATTGGCGGTTTTGGAATTGGCTTTATCACGCTCCTGGGAGCATCAATTGGTCTTATGAATATTATGCTCGTTTCAGTTACCGAGCGAACTCGTGAAATTGGAATCCGCAAAGCTTTGG
This sequence comes from Algoriphagus marincola HL-49, assembly GCA_001314815.1. Lineage (GTDB taxonomy): Bacteria > Bacteroidota > Bacteroidia > Cytophagales > Cyclobacteriaceae > Algoriphagus > Algoriphagus marincola_A. The sequence goes on along the minus strand of LJXT01000014.1, from coordinate 30,210 downwards.
GCGCAACTCCACTTCGGATCCGTCAGCAGTTTTTGATCGAGGCAATTGTGATTTGCCTTTTTGGGGGAGTGGTAGGCGTTTTACTAGGAATTACCATCGGAAATGTCATCGCCAATTTTATTGGCCCGGGAGGTTTTTTGGTTCCTTGGCTTTGGATGTTCATAGCATTTGTGATTTGTGTGGTAGTAGGCTTACTTTCGGGATATTTCCCCGCTTTCAAAGCGAGTAAGCTGGACCCAATTGAATCACTTCGATACGAATAATGAAATATTTGAATGTCTGCTTTCTTACCATTAACCAAAATATATTAAGTTCACCTCGACTTCGCTCGGTAAACGTTACTTCGTAAAGTTGGAGAAGGGGAGGAAAATGCGGAGTAGCCGCATTTTCCTCCCATCCTAAAGTTAGCCTCGAATCCGGAGGCCGATCGACGGTTGGTGAGCTAGTCGAACCAAGTCGAGGCCAATTTTAACTATTGGCATGATTGCGGATAACTATAATTCAAAAAAACCCGCTGGAAAATAATTCCAGCGGGTTTTTTGACTTTAATTTTTAATAATAAAAACTATCCCAACCAAGCGCCCCAAGGTATTCTGCTGAGAATAAGAAGCAAACCTACTGCGTAAAGCATGTAAATACTTCTGAATTTGGCTCGGGATGTTTGAGCCTTTTTAGCACGGCTATAGCCGATCGTAATCAGTACAATTGCCACAATGTTGATCAGAGGATGCTCTAATGCCGTCAATCTAGCAGCAGGGTCAGACATGGCTCCTCCGCCTTGAAGAAGTGAAAGACCTACTGGACTTACGAAGTAAAGAATCAATCCAATGAGCAATTGCACATGAGAAAGGATGAAGGCTATGAGGGCTATTTTTCGGTCTTTTTCAGTAAACTCTCGTCCACTGAGTGAGCCGATAAGCATTAAGAAGAACACGACTATTAGTGCGATGAGCACTAGGTAAGCCAGTCCGGAGTGTGCATGTTGTAATCCTGTGTACATAGTTCGATTTGTTTGTGTGAAAATAGCTTAAAATGGAAAAAGGTTTCCAAAAAGACCGAAAATTAGTCCACAAATAGCACTAAGCCTTTGAGGTATTCTGTCTCAGGATGGAAAATATTGATCGGATGATCTGCAGGTTGGGAAAGCTGATGAAGGATTCGAGTTCTCCTGCCAGTTTCCATGGCCGCGGCTGTGACTGTATGGGCAAAAAGGTTTTTGTCCACTACCTGAGAGCATGAAAAAGTAAATAGAATTCCCCCTTTTTTTATTCGTTTGAGAGCTTCTGCATTCAGTCGCTTGTAGGCCTGTACCGCATTGTGCCGGGCTTTGATGTTTTTGGCAAAAGCCGGTGGATCCAAAACGATGATATCATAATCGTCTCCTATTTCACGGATGTATTTGACCACATCAGCCACTTTGGATTCGTGCTTACCCTTGATCTCAGGATTGAGATTGATGTTCTCTTCTGTAAGTTCGATGGCTTTGGCCGAAATATCTACCGAATGAACTTCTTCTGCACCCTCCAGAAGAGCCAAAACTGAAAATCCACCGGAATAACAGAAGGTATTTAAAACTTTCTTCCCTTTGGAATAATTCGCCAAAAGTTTTCTGTTTTCTCGCTGATCGATGAAAAAGCCTGTTTTTTGACCTTTGTCCCAATCAATGCGGTAGGTGGCCCCATATTCTTGAACCAAATCTGTTTCCGGGCTACCAAAAACCCAATTGTTTTCATTGATTCCAAAATGCTTGGGCAGCGTTTCGGAGCTCTTATCGAAAATAGCTTTTAGCTTTTCACCATAGCAATTCTGCAGCGCTTTGCTGATGTTTTCCAGATGCTGGTGCATCCCAATTTGATGACATTGGATCACGGCTGTACCATTGTAAAAGTCTATAATAAAGCCGGGTAATAAATCACCTTCCCCGTGAATCAAACGGTATACATTGGTCTGGCTGCTATCCGTCAATCCCAAACTGTTTCGAAGTTGAAAAGCGGACTGTATTTTTTCATCCCAAAAATTCTGATCGATTTCCGACTTTTCGAAGGAAATCATCCTCACCATGATGGAACCATTGGAAAAGTGTCCGATTCCTAAGAATTCTCCTCCTCGGGAAAACACACTGACCAGCGCTCCGTTTTCCAGGTCGCTTTCTTGCTCAGCAATAGCGCCTGAGAATACCCAATGATGCCTTCTTTTAAGAGAGATTTCTTTTCCTTTTTTGAGGATGATTTTAGGATAGTTCATGGGATTGATTTTTTGATTTGGGAAATAGAAAACTTCCGATGACCATTCCCAAAATACTGCCTGCCAACCCAAATAGGTGGGCTGCCACATCGGAAGGTATAAAATTCATGAAAAGGTAAGTAAGCATTCCTGCAATTATGGACAAAAATGCTCCTCCTCGAGAGGCTTTTTTCCAATAAAGGCCTGCTGTAAGCGGTACAAACAGCGAAACCAACATCAAAATGGAAGCTCCAGCAACCAGATCGTAAATGTTTGATTTCCAACTAGCCATGATGGTAGCGATGATTGCTACTAAAACTACATTGATCCTTAGAATCCAAAGGAAGTGCCTGTCTGATAAATTTTGTCCAAAATAGGGTTTGATGATATTTTCTGAAATGATAGCAGAAGGAGCTAGCAGCCCGGAACTAGTCGTACTCATAATTGCCGAAATAAGAGCTCCGAAAAAGACAATTTGGATGGGTAATCCGCCGTGCTCGAGAATCATTCTCGGTAGCAGCATTTGATTATTGTCTAGGGATAATTCGGGATAAAGCACACGAGCACCCAAGGCAATAAACAATGGGAGCAAACCAAAAGACAAATAAAATATCCCGGCCAAGTAGGTGGACTGTACTGCCACTTTTTGACTTTTGGCAGACATCACCCGCTGATAGATATCCTGGCTGGGTATGGAACCTAAGCCCAAAATCATCCAAGCCCCTAAGTAATTGAGCCAAGCAGTAGGATTGGCCTCAGGGATAAATCGAAAGCTACCTTCAGGCGCTTGATCGATAACAGCCGTAAATCCCCCTGCCTGCTTTGCTACCATAACTGCCACCCAAACCAAACCGATTACAATGACTGTGGTCTGAATAAAATCAGTGATGGAGATGGCCCACATTCCTCCCATAAAGGTGTAAAGGACTACCACTCCCGCTGCGATCAAGATTCCCTGTAACAAGCTGAGGTCGGTAACTGCACCTAAGACTAAACTCAAAGCCACCAATTGAGCGGCAACATATCCGAAGTACGCCGGAACCATAAAAATGGAAGCGGTCAATTCTACTTTTCTCCCGAAGATTCTTCCAAATACATCCCCGATGGTCAGGACATTCATCCGATACATGGGCTTCAAATAAAAAGCGCCAAAAAGAATCAAACAGAGAGCGCCTCCAAATGGATCTTCGATTACGCCAAGAAGTCCTTCTTCTAGGTAGACCGAGGATGCTCCAAAAATTGTTTCTGACCCAAACCAAGTGGCAAACAAGGCGGATGTAGATAGAAAAAGAGGAAGAGACCTGCCTGCTAGGACAAAATCTCCTGAGTTTTTGACAAGCCGTGAGGACCAAATCCCGATCCCCACGGTGATTGCCAAATAAACGATAATGGCCGTCAGAAGCAACCCGACTAGTCTTTAGCGTACATCTTTTCCCGCAAGGCTTTTATTTCCTCACTTTCCAAATAATCATCATAGCTCGTCCGTCTGTCAATCACACCATTTGGAGTGAATTCAACTACTCTGTTGACCGTGGACTGCACAAAAGCATGGTCATAGGAGGAGATGAAGACTGTGCCTGGAAATTCAACGACGGCATTGTTGAATGCGGTGATGGACTCTAGGTCAAGGTGGTTGGTAGGTTCATCCAAAACCAGGAAGTTTGGATTTTGAAGCATCATTTTGGAAATCATGCAGCGGACTTTTTCACCTCCCGAGAGTACGGTACATTTTTTTAAAGTCTCCTCACCTGTGAAAAGCATTCGACCTAAAAAGGTTCTGACATAAGCTTCTTCCTGATTGCTGGAATATTGCCGCAGCCAGTCGATGAGGTTCAGGTCAGCGTTGAAATACTTGGAATTTTCATTCGGTAGATATGCCTTATTGATCGTAACTCCCCATTTGAATGTTCCTTTCGTAGGCAGCTGCTCTTCCATGATGGTCTCAAAGAATTTGTTGACCGCCTGCTTGGTTTTGGAGATAAAGGCGATTTTATCGCCTTTGTCCACCATTAGATTTACATCTGTGAAATAGGTTGTTCCATCTTCTACCAGCTCTAAACCTTCAGACATGAAAATCTGGTCTCCAGCTTCACGCTCTGGCTTGAAAATGATACCCGGGTATTTTCTAGAACTTGGCTCAATGTCGTCCACGTTCAGTTTTTCAAGCATTTTCTTTCTGGCGGTTGCCTGCTTGGACTTGGCCACGTTCGCAGAGAATCTTGCGATAAATTCCTGAAGTTCCTTTCGTTTTTCCTCCGCTTTTTTGTTTTGATCAGATCGCTGCTTGAGTGCAAGCTGAGACGATTCGTACCAGAAAGTATAGTTTCCGGAGTAGATTTTGATTTTGCCAAAATCTATATCCACTACATGGGTGGAAACTTCATCTAGGAAGTGACGGTCGTGAGACACGACAATGACCAGGTTCTTAAAATTGATCAAGAAATCTTCCAACCAACCGATGGTTTCTGCATCCAAGTCGTTGGTCGGTTCATCCAGAATCAGGATATCTGGATTGCCGAAAAGGGCTTGAGCGAGCAAAACCCGAACTTTTTGGTTACCAGCCAGCGCTTTCATAGGCTGATAATGTATGTCTTCGGATATGCCTAGGCCAGAAAGTAGTGCTGCTGCATCAGATTCTGCATTCCAACCATCCATTTCCGCAAATTCGGCTTCGAGCTCTGATGCACGAATGCCATCTTCCTCCGAAAAGTCCGGCTTCATGTAGATCGCATCTTTCTCCTCCATGATGGAGTAAAGTTTTTTGTGACCCATCAACACGGTCTTCAGTACCTCTATCTCATCGAATTCGAAGTGATTTTGCTTCAAAACAGCCATCCGTTGGCCGGGGGTGATATGAATACTTCCTGAGGTACTGTCGATTTCACCGGAAAGGATTTTCAAAAAAGTGGATTTCCCGGCTCCATTGGCTCCGATGACCCCATAGCAGTTACCAGGTGTAAATTTCAGATTTACATCTTCGAAGAGGGTTCGTTTTCCAAATTTGAGGGAAAGATTATCTACAGAAATCATGGTACTAGCTGTGTTTTTTTTGAAGGCGCAAAGATAGGAATAATTATTTCCTTGACTATTTATTCTCCTCCGCTAATCAATCCATTTCAGTGCTTACAAGAAGCAGATAACATTTTTCAGTCTCTATGCTTATATTGATCGGGAATTTATACTGCTGAAGCCGGATGGGAAGACTTTACCAACTCACTATATTTCTTTTAATTTTTTCTGTGTCTTATGCTGTAAAAGCTCAGGTTTCCACAGTTGGAACGGAGTTTTGGGTAGGCTTTATGGACAATAACCGGATCCCACCGAGTAATGGAGGTTCAGGTGCGCCGGATTTTGCAGTCCTGATCATCACAGCTAATGAAGACGCGGATGGAAGTATTGAATACCTTGGCAGGACGGCCAATTTCTCGTTGACTGCAGGGCAACAATACACACTTCGGGTTCCTTCGGAGGATTTGGATTTGCTACACCGTAGTTCAGCTGTCACCCAGAATAAGGGGATTTATATTTCCAGCACAGGAAAAATTGCAGTCCATGCCTACAATGAACGTTTTCGAAGTGCAGACGGAACAGTCATCTTACCAGTTTCAGCCTTGGGTACAGATTATTTTATCACCTCCCACTATGAAACGCTCACTGCCAATGTCAATTTCAACGGAAATATCAATGATGAAAGTACGCTTTTGGTCATCGCTACTGAAAATGACACGGAAGTAGAAATCACCCCTTCTGTCGGCAATATTGGTGGAGGCCCTGCTGGAGCTCCCTATACCATCCGCCTGAATCGGGGACAAAGCTATCAGCTTAAAGCAAAAGCAGACTTGACCGGTTCTCGGGTACGAGTGATCGGTGCCGATGCCAATGAATGTAAAAAGATCGCTGTATTTGGTGGAAATAAATGGACTTCAGTTGGAAATTGTGGGGAAGCAAATGATCACCTCTTTCAGCAAGCTTATCCTGTCAACACCTGGGGTAGTTCCTTTGTGCATGTAGCCCTATCAGGCCGGACTTCGGGTGAGCTAGTCAAAGTACTAGCTGCTGAAGATGGAACAGAAGTACGAGTAAATGGGGCCTTGGAAGGGACTATTGACCAAGGAGAATGGCTACCGCTTGAATTTGGGATCAATGAGCATGGCAAAATAGAAACAAGCAAGCCTGCATCCGTTTCGGTTTTTTCAAAAAGCCAAGCCTGTAACGAACCGACAGCACCTGGATCGACTACGGGAGATCCATTTATGATTACCTATAGCCCCAGCGAGCAATTTTTGAAGCAATTAACATTCATCTCTTTGGACTTGCCTTCCATTGTGAATCATTATGTCAATGTGGTGGTCCGAGCAGGTACAGAGGACGGTACCATATTGGATGGACAAAATGTAGGTGGAAGGTTCTTTCCCTTGCCTGGAGATCCTAATTTTTTGTATGCCAGAATCAATATCTCACAAGGAGTACACCGCCTGACGAATCCAGATGGATTTGCTGCGTATGCTTATGGTTTTGGTGAGTTGGAGTCTTATGGATATGCGGCAGGGGCAGCTTTGGATAATCTCAACTTCGAAACTCAGGCGAATTACGAATTTGATGTCTCAGGAGATAATGTGGCTTGTCTGAATCAACCTGGAGATTGGATCATCAACTCTGAAAATCCTGATTTTAGCTATTTTGTTTGGGACTTTGGGGATGGTAGTACCTTACAAGAGGGACAAGAGGTAAATCATACTTTTACCCAGTCTGGTGAGTATGAAGTGACTGTTTTGGCAGCTTTGAGTCCTAATTCCTGTGATCAACAAGAGGAAGTAACTTTTACAGTGACCGTATTGGATTCCTCCGGAGAGGTAGTCGGTTCTGAATCGGCCTGCCCCGAAGTGGAGGAGCTGCTTTACACCTTTGAAAACTTTGAAAATGTAGAACGGGTCGAGTTTGAAGTCGATGGGGGAGAGTTGACGGAAATCAATGAGCTTTCTGCTGTCGTCAGATGGGGTGTAGCCAATGACAATGCAAGCCTGACAGTGACGCCTATTTCCCTCAATGGCTGTCCCGGAGAGTCAATTACGTACCCTGTTGTAATCAATCAACGAATAGACGCGATACTTCCTGAAGGACCTGAGCAGGTTTGTTTTGATCCTGCTGCTTTACAAACCTACACTGTACCAAACGGACCCACAGGAAGGTCTTACACCTGGACCGTGACGGGAGGACAAATCATCAGTGGGCAGGGAAGTCCTGAAATTGAGGTAAGCTGGGATCAACCGGATATTACCGGTGAGGTTTCATATACTGTTCGAAGTTTAATTGATTCCCTTTGCGAGGGTGAATCAGGAACCTTTGATGTGCGAGTTGAATCTGAATTTTTGGTTTCAATCGAAGAGCTTATTCCTGTGAATTGTTCGGGTTTTGAAACAGGGGCTATTGACCTCGAAATCCAAGGAGGAGTAGGGCCTTATGAAATTGAATGGTCCCATGACGGCAATCTACAACAGGAGCGGGCAGGCAATTTATCAGTTGGTACCTACACGGTGAAGATCACCGATCAACTAGGCTGTGAAAGATTAATCGAAAATATTGAAATAGTAGAGCCTTTACCTCTTGAGCTTCAGTCCCAAAACCCCGTAGGTGTGTCTTGTTTTGGAAAACCTGATGGCTCAATTTCTTTAAGTATTACCGGAGGTGTTTCTCCATATACTATTGATTATGAAGGGGTAAATACTTTTTCAGGAGATCTTCAATTGAATGATTTACCACAAGGACTTTATGAATGGGAAGTAGTAGATGCAAATGGTTGCGTTTTACCAATTTCCTTTGAAATCACCTCCCCACCTGCTCTAGAGGTAGAGGTAAGGCTGGAAAAGCCTGCTTGCCCGGGTGGGAGCAATGGAGAACTATTTGCCTTCCCGGCTGGAGGCCAGGCCCCATATGTGTATGACTGGGACGGTCAAGGGAGTGGAGAACTACTGACAGGTCTCTCAAAAGGAACCTATAATGTGTCTGTGATTGATAGTCAAGGCTGTGTCAGTCTGGGGAATGGTGAGGTGATTGAGACTGCTCCGGAAGTTCGGATGCCGACTGGGTATAACCCAAGCGATGGTTCTGTTTTCGAAGGTGTTTCTAATTGCGAGGTAGATTACGAGCTATGGATTTATAATCGCTGGGGACAATTAGTGTATCAAGGGTCTACAGGTTGGGATGGTTTTCTTGAAAATGGGCAAGAAGCTCCTACCGGAAATTACTCCTATTTGGCGCGCTATTTATTCCCTCTTGAAGATCAAATTCAAACACTTGAAAAGCGAGGTGGTTTCCTTTTGGTTAGGTAAATTGGGATATGATCAGACGAGTGAGGGAGACTAGGAATGGCACAAGTAAAAGGTTGATGGCCTTGTTATTTATGCTTTTGCCATTTTTGTCCCATGCCCAAATCAGCACCATCGGTCGGGAGTTTTACATCGGCTTCATGGATAATAATCGTCGAAACTCACAGCCTGATCGTGTAGTCGTAATTATTACAGCCGTAGAGGAAGCAGCCGGAACTATTCAGACACCTCGTCAAAACATAACCTTCGACCTAGAACCGGGAGAGCAACTTATTCGCGAATTTGACGGAGATGGGGAAGGAGTCATTCACCGAGGAAGTGGAGCTGTAGATTTCAAACCTTTTAAAGTTACTAGCTCAGGAGATTTGACTGTACATGCCATCAATGGACGAGAATACAGTACAGACGGAACGGTTATTCTACCAACTACCGCTCTCAGCAGTGAGTATTTGGTCATGGCGCACTTTGATGTAGTTGATCCGAGTTTGAATCCCGGAAGTAATCAAAACTTCGAAAGCACCCTTCTGGTGGTGGCCATCGAGAATGATACGCAAGTGGAAGTAATTCCTACAGCCCCAACTGTCAATACCATTCCAGCAGGAGCACCCATTCAATTCACCCTGAATGCAGGCGAAAGCTACCAAATCAAAGCCAACGGAGATCTGACCGGGTCTCGTGTTCGAGTACTAAATGCCTCTGCAGATTCTTGCAAGCTTTTGGCAGTATTTGGAGGAAATAAGACTTCTAGTGCGGGAGATTGTGGTACCAGTGGAGATCATATTTTTCAACAGGCCTATCCACTGCAAAGCTGGGGGAAAGAATATATACACGTTCCGCTGGCAGGTAGGACTTCTGGGGAAATAGTCAAAGTTTTGGCTTCGGAGAATGATACTGAAATCCGGGTCAATGGAGTGTTAAGCGCTACTCTTGATGCACGTGAGTTTACCCGTTTTGAGTTTGCCAAGGATGAATTGGCGCTGATCGAAACTTCAAAGCCCAGCTCAGTGGCTGTCATTGCGAAAAGTGGGGCTTGTAATGAATTTGGAGTGGCGCCTTTGGGTGACCCAACACTTTTTCTTCTGAGTCCCAATTCCCAGCAGTTGGAAACCATTACCTTTTCCACAGGAAAGCTAATTGGCGGCTTTAATCAAGATATCGAGCATTTTGTTACGATTCTCGTGGAAAGCAATGCTGTCAATCAAACCATTTTAAACGGACAAGGCGTAGGAAATCAATTTCAACCAGTTTTGAATAGCGGTTTTTCCTATGCTCGAATCAAAGTTCCTTTTGGGGTGAATACGCTTTCAAATCCAGAGGGCTTCATAGGATATGTTTATGGCTCCGGGTCAATTGAGTCCTATGGTTTTGCGATTGGAGCTAGTCTGGAAAACGTACAGTTTGAAACCGAAACCACCTATGATTTTGAAGTAGTGGGAGACCGGGTGGCTTGCTTGGATCAAGAGGGTTTATGGGAAATATTCCCGGACGATTCCCGCTTTGTTGATTTTTCCTGGGACTTTGGAGATGATTCAGGTTTGAAGGATGGAAAAGCCGTCAATCATACCTTCACCGAGCCAGGAGATTATGAAGTGACTGTTTTTGCATCCACAGGAGATAGCTCTTGTGGTAGTGAAACAGAATTCAATTTTGAGGTGACCGTGGAGGCTATTGGAGCAGAGATTTCCGGTCCTACTTCGCTTTGTCCCGAGACGGCGGGAGTGCGATACTTTTTGGAAGATGAAGTGGGCGTTTTTGATGTGATTTGGGAGGTAGAAGGTGGTACTTATACTGAAGTAAATGATCTGGAAATAGTAGTTGATTGGGGAGTTGCCAACCCTGCTGCCTATGTACGAGCAATACCTGTGGGTGAAAATGGTTGTCAAGGCCAAACTTTAGAGCTAGAAATAACTTTAGATGAATCCATTACTCCTGGTTTACCAGAAGGGCAATTAGGACTATGTGGAACCAATACTGGACCCTTTGATTATGTGGTTCCTTTTCCACAAGCAGGAAAAGAGTATGAATGGTTTATTACTGGAGGAAGCATCATTGGTAATACGATTTCGGAGTCTATTCAAGTAGCGTGGGATCCAAATGCTCCGACTAGGACTTTGTTTTACGAGGAGCGATTGCCGGGTGGAGGTACATGCTTTGGGACATCTGAGGTTTTGACTGTGGATCAATTTCCCGAGTTATCGGTTGAGCTTGGTTCGGCAATTAGTCCCTCCTGTCCAGGTGATCAGGATGGTCAAATCGAACTGAATATTTCTGGAGGATCAGGCCTATTTGCTTTTGAGTGGTCTCATGATCCGGATCTAGATGAGCCTGTAGCAGAAGGTTTAGCAGCGGGAGTTTATCAGGTTTTAGTCCGGGATTTACAAGGTTGTGGCGATTTCCCTTTTGAAGTTGAAATTCAGGATCCTGCTCCCATAGAATTACTTTCCATTACCCAAAATAGGCCATTATGTAAGGCTAGTGGTGACGGACAGGTCATTTTGGAAATGATAGGAGGGACGGCTCCTTTTACTGCTATCGGAAATCCAAGCGATTGGAATTCTGGTATTTTAACTGTTTCTGGGATTTCTGAAGGAGAATTCAATTTACTTGTCCAGGATGATAATGGCTGTACCTTCCCAGTTGAGGGAATAATGGAGGCTCCAGAAGCTTTGGAAATCAGTTTTGAACAACTTAGCCCAGGATGTCCCGGCGGGGTAGATGGGGCAATCAGAGTGATTCCCACAGGAGGAACAGCCCCTTATCAGATAATTTGGGAACAAGGTGGCAATTCAGAAGTTCTCGAGTCGCTCTCATCAGGAGAGTATGGCGTCAGGGTGATAGATACAAATGGCTGTGAAGTGAGCGGGGTAGGTGTCGTTCCTGATGCTCGGCCGGCAGTACGCATG
>LJXT01000014.1:0-18741 GCA_001314815.1 Algoriphagus marincola HL-49 | reverse complement strand
CCACAAGATGGTCCATACCAGCCAGTTTCCAACTGCAGTATCTCTTACGAGCTGTTGATTTTTGATCGCTGGGGACAATTACTGTATTCCGGCGTCGAAGGTTGGAATGGGCTTTTCAAAGGTGAATCCATGCCTGCAGGAGTGTATACCTACTATCTCAATTATGAATATGCTTTAGAGTCGGGCCTTCAGACGGATCAAATTCGTGGGTCATTTACTTTGATTCAATAATTACATTTTTATCCATGCTTTCTCTTAGTATTTGATACTTTTGTTAAGCAATTTTTGAAAGATGAAGAAAATTTTAATTACAGGTGGAGCTGGATATATTGGCTCTCATACAGCAGTAGAGTTGATCAATTCGGGATTCGAGCCCATCATCATTGATGATTTCTCCAATTCTCAGGAAAAAGTTTTGGACAGACTGGAAGAAATTACCGGAAAAGCAATAGCCTGCTATCAAGGCGACTGTGCTGACAGAGACCTTCTGGATCAGGTGGCAAAAGACCATCATCTGAGTGGAGTGATTCATTTTGCAGCTTTCAAAGCAGTGGGAGAAAGCACCAAACTTCCCTTAAAATACTACCGAAACAATCTGGTCTCACTTATCGAGATTATGGAATTCATGCGGGATCATCAGATCCAGGATTTGGTTTTTTCTTCCTCCTGCACGGTGTATGGTCAGCCAGACGTCCTTCCTGTCACAGAAGCTACTCCCCGAAAGGATGCCGAGAGTCCCTACGGAAATACCAAAAAAGTATGCGAGGATATGTTGGTGGATTTTGTGAAAAGCAAACCCGGTATTCGAGTGATCTCTCTTCGTTACTTCAATCCTGTGGGAGCACATCCAAGCGGGAAAATCGGCGAACTTCCTCAAGGGACGCCCAGCAATCTTGTCCCATTCGTTACTCAGACAGCAGCTGGGATTCGAGAGAAACTGACTGTTTTTGGGGATGATTATGATACGCCTGATGGATCTTGTGTGAGAGACTTTATTCATGTAATGGATCTTGCAGATGCCCACGTGAAAGCCTTAGCCTATCTAGGTGAAAAAAAGAATGATTTCTATGATGTGTTTAATGTAGGTACAGGGAAGGGAGACACCGTCTTGCAGGTCATCAAAACTTTTGAAGAAGTCACCAATGTCAAGCTGAACTATGAAATCGGTCCCAGAAGGCCGGGTGATGTGGTGAAAATCTGGGCTGATACCAAAAAAATCAATGAGGTACTTGACTGGTATCCAAAGTACTCCCTTGCCGATTCTATGCGTGACAGTTGGAACTGGCAAAAAGCCTTGTAATCAATGCATTAATAACAGAAAAAAAGTCAGAGATTTATTTTTACAAGAAAGGAATTTGCATGATGAAAACTCAATTGATTTTGCAGATGATGTCTCGATATAAGCAATTATTTCTGTCGATTACATTTTTATTTATTTTAAGTAACTCCTTCGCTCAGATTTCAAAATTGGCTCTAGCAGATTCACTGGCTAAGCAGATTCTTGAATATGAAGCACTCTACACCGTTGCAAGTGGTCTCAAGCCAATGAGTACTGTCTTACAATTTGATTTTCAGATCGATACCTTAAGCCAAGAGTTTTTAGATGAAAAAGCTGTTGAAGCCAGTTTGAATAGTTTTCACAGTGCCTTGAGTCTACTCGAAAATGAGAACATAAAATTTATCATCCTTCCTTTCAAATCGATTTATGGGGATAAGCGAACCTTTCAGATTCTTGTTTTCCATCAAGAGTCTGTTGAAGAAAAGATAAAGGAGTTCTCATCTTTTTTTCTAAAAAGAGGTATTCTTCCAGAGACACCAGTCCATCAGATTCTCTCTATAGTTGAGTTTGGGGAAAAATACGAGAGATATCAGGCATATGGTTATTTTTTTGGCTATCCTGAGCATGCTGTGAATTTCTTTGTCAATGCTTCATTATCCTATGAAAAGACAAATGAGTTTGTAGAAAGGGATTTTTTTCAAATTCCAGTAGCCAGTAAGGAAGAGGGGCACTTTGTATATGCTGTACCCAAAGGATATGAACCTGCAGAGATTGATCTTAGAATCCGTCTAGATGCAAGTGAAATATTATCCAAATACAAAGAATTCAAATCTGAAGTCGATTTTGAAACTAAGAGCTATCCTTTTTTGGAATTATATTTTCAGATTTTGGACTTAACTTTTTCAGAATACAAAGAAGAAGTTTTTTTGGACTAAATCATTTAATCTGATTATTGGCTTTTCAATCAAATAGAAAAGGCGAATACTTCGGACAAGCCGAATGCTCAGATTCTGGAAGCTTCTTCCTTCATTCCTCCGCCTTCGAGCCCGATGATCAAAGTAATCTAGGCTCTAGGCAGAATTTTTCAGAAAAGTTAATACCCGGCTGCTTGACCGTCTTTTCTGGATTCGGATGCTCCGTAGTAAACTTTTCGAACGGGATCGTATTTGATGGCCTGATAGCCTCCGAAGGCTCCGACCCGGAATTCTACCCGATGTCCCATTTCTTCCAATTTTCGAATCACTTCATAAGAAAAACCACTTTCCAAATTAAGCGAGCCCCCTGAAGTCATTTTCGATCCGGTGGGTTGGGAAGAGCCTGTATGGCGCATGCGGGGAGCATCTCCTGCTTCCTGGATATTCATTCCGAAATCAATGATATTGACCAAGATCTGGGTATGCCCCTGAGGCTGCACAGCACCACCCATGAGGCCAAAACTCATAAAGGGCTCCCCATCTTTAGTCACGAAAGCTGGAATGATGGTGTGAAAAGGTCGCTTCTCTCGAGCTAACGAATTCCAATGATCCGGATCTTGTACATTGAACATTTGACCTCGGTTTTGGAGGACAAATCCAAGACCATCAGGAACCATACCTGAGCCAAATTCATCATAAATACTTTGGATAAATGAAACCATATTACCTTCTGCGTCTGCTACGGTCAAATAGGTGGTATTGCCCTTTTCCAAATCTCCAGCGTCATATTCTCGGGCAGCTTTTGAAAGATCAATGAGCTTTCTTCGCTCATCAGCATACTCCTTCGAAATCAAGTATTCGACTGGAATCTCATTAAAAGCCGGGTCAGCGTAGTATTTTGCCCGGTCTTCGTAGGCAAGTTTTTTAGCTTCTGTAAGTACATGGAGATACTCTGCACTTCCGAAGCCCATGGATTGGAGGTCAAAGCCTTCCAAGATATTGAGCATTTGCAGGGCGGCGATTCCTTGACCATTAGGAGGTAGTTCCCAGACATCATAGCCACGATAGTTAGTGCTTACTGGGTCAACCCATTCAGATGTATGATTTTTTAGATCTTCATAGCTCAAATAGCCGTCATTTTCCTTCATAAACCGATCGATGGTCCTTGCAATTTCCCCTTCATAAAAGGCTTCTCTTCCACCTTTGGCAATCATATCATAGGTCCTCGCCAAGTCAGGGTTTTTAAATACATCTCCTTTCTGAGGTGTAGTTTTTCCATTGGGCATGTAGGTCTTTCTAAATCCAGGCAAATCTTGCATTCGTGGCCAGTCGTCATTCATTTGCCAAGCAATCACTTCAGATACCGGAAAGCCATTATTCCCGTAATCAATTGCCGGTTGCAGGATTTCTTGCATGCTAAGCTTTCCAAACTTCTCGTGAAGCTCAAACCAACCATCCACGGCTCCGGGAACAGAAATGGGTAGTGGTCCAAGAAAGGGAGCATATTGTAAGCCTTTTTCTTTGAAGACTTCCATGGTCAGGCTTGCAGGTGCTCTGCCGCTTCCATTGAGTCCATAGAGCTTTTTCTCTTTGGCATTCCAAACGATGGCAAATACATCTCCGCCAATTCCACAGGCATGTGGCTCTACTAAGCCTAGCATCGCATTGGCTGCAATGGCCGCGTCCACCGCACTTCCGCCTTTTTTAAGAATATCCAGGGCAGCTTGTGTGGCTAGAGGTTGACTGGTAGCCACCATGCCATTTTGAGCCAGTACTTCTGAACGCGTCGCGAAGTTTTTGCCGCTTACCCGGTCTTGGGCTTTTAGCCCTGAGTTAATGAAAAGAATAGTAAGTAGTAGGGTGAAATATTTCATCGCTTAAATCTATTTTGAAGCGATATTACTTGAATCACTAGAGTTAGGCAAGTGATTAATTTTTAATGGAAAAAGGAAGTGTTGAAGATATTTCTCGTTGGAAGTTCTAAAAACGAAAAAAGTCCCAAATTTCTTTGGGACTTTAAGCGGAACGGACGGGACTCGAACCCGCGACCTCCTGCGTGACAGGCAGGCATTCTAACCAGCTGAACTACCGCTCCAATGTTTTTTTGATGTCCTTCTCGTTTGAAGTGATGCAAAGGTAGGTATTTCGAGTTTTTCCGCAATACCCCGGTCAAAAAAAATTTTAAATTAAATCCTATCCTGTTCTTTTTCAGGCAAATAATTTTTAAAATTTTTTCAATTATCCGATTTCCTACAAAGAGTTTTTCTCTAAAGTAGATTCCTTATCTTTGTTTTATCAAAAACCAATCAAATGGTATTAGAATTCGAAAAACCAATTGCTGATTTAGAGCAAAAACTCCAGGAAATGAAGGATTTGGCCAAGGGTAGAAATATCGATTTAAGTGCCGATATTGAATCTCTGGAAGAAAAGATCCAAAATTTGAAAAAGGAAACATTTGAGAATCTGACTAGATGGCAGCGAGTTCAGCTCAGTCGCCATGCCGACCGACCTTACGCACTTGATTATATCTATGAGATCACCAATGACTTTATTGAGTTGCATGGAGATCGCAGTGTCAAAGATGATAAAGCGATGATTGGTGGTTTGGGAGACATTGATGGCCGGACGGTGATGTTTATCGGTCAGCAGAAAGGAAGAAATACCAAGCAAAGACAGGAACGAAACTTTGGGATGGCCAATCCAGAGGGCTACAGAAAGGCACTACGCTTAATGAAAATGGCTGAGAAATTTGGTAAGCCGATCGTTACGCTAATTGATACCCCGGGAGCATTTCCAGGACTTGAGGCTGAAGAAAGAGGGCAGGGCGAAGCGATTGCAAGAAATCTCAAGGAGATGTTTATGTTGAAAGTACCCGTCATTTGTATCATTATCGGTGAGGGTGCATCAGGTGGCGCGCTTGGAATCGCAATAGGAGACCGGGTCTTTATGTTAGAAAATACTTGGTACTCAGTTATTTCTCCAGAATCATGCTCTTCTATTCTGTGGAGATCTTGGGATTATAAAGAGCAAGCAGCAGAGGCATTGAAGCTGACTGCAAACGATATGAAGGGAAATGGATTAATTGATGATATTATTCCGGAGCCCCTAGGTGGTGCACATCGCGACTTGAAAACCATGTCCGAAACGATCAAAGACACTATCTTAAAAACCTTAAAAGAACTCGATAAACAAAAACCCGAAAAACGAATCGATCAACGAATCGAGAAGTTTTGCTCGATGGGTGTGGTCGTCGAATAAATCTTCCATCCCGAACTTTCCGGTTCGGGATTTTATTTTGAAATACTATGGAACTGTACACTGTCAATACCGGATTTTTCAAACTGGACGGAGGGGCTATGTTTGGTGTAGTGCCTAAGGTTCTCTGGTCCCGTACCAATCCTGCTGACGAAAATAATCTTTGCACTTGGGCTATGCGCTGCCTTCTCGTGGTAGATGGGGACCGAGTTGTACTCATTGATAATGGAATAGGTGATAAACAGGATGCCAAGTTTTTTTCTCACTACTACTTGCATGGAGATGACTCCTTGGAGAATTCCCTGAAAGTCCTCGGAGTGGGTTTTCATCAGATTACAGATAATTTTCTGACGCACCTTCACTTTGATCATTGTGGAGGTGGCGTCAAATATGGTTCGCATGGACAATATGAAATGACTTTCCCCCGGGCAACTTACTGGAGTAACCCAGACCATTGGAAATGGGCCACCGAGCCCAATCCTAGGGAAAAGGCTTCTTTCCTCAAGGATAATATTCTTCCTATGCAGGAACTGAATCAGTTAGACTACGTGGATTTGAAAGAAAAGACCCTTTTCCCGGGTTTTGATTTTATCACTGTAGATGGTCATACAGACAAGCAAATGCTTCCAAAGCTCAGTTACAAAGGAAAAACCATCGTGTTCGTGGCTGATTTGCTTCCGTCGGTGGGCCATATTCCGATTCCTTATGTGATGGGCTATGATACCCGACCACTCTTGACGATGGATGAAAAGGCAAGATTCCTCGAGGAGGCGGTAGATAATGATTACATCCTCTTCTTTGAGCATGATCCTGTCAATGAGTGTTGTACACTAAAGCGTACCGAAAAAGGAGTGCGTGTAGATCAAACTTTCCGACTCGATGAAATCTAATTTAAAAATCGGTGTTGCCCTTTCCGGAGGAGGAGTACGTGGTATTTCTCACTTGGGAGTACTTCAAGGACTAAATGAAGCAGGAATATTCCCTACTCATGTCAGTGGCACGTCAGCAGGGGCAATTGCAGGAGCCATGTACTGCGAAGGGTATTCACCTACGGAAATCCTCAAGATTATCGTGGAGACGAATTATTTTAAGTTTCTTCGACCTGCCATTTCTTGGAAAGGCATCTTGAAAATGAGCAGTATCGAGGGACTTTTCAGGACTTATCTTGGGCACAATGATTTTTCTCAACTCAAAACCCCGCTGACAGTAGCTGCTACAGATATTAGAAAGGGTAGAGCTGTGTATTTTTCCGAAGGAGAGCTCATTGCACCTGTAATGGCATCCAGTTGTATTCCCGGGATGTTTGAGCCAATTGTGATCGGAAATCGATTCCTAATCGATGGGGGAGTGCTGAATAATCTTCCGGTGGAACCTCTCGATGGGACATGTGATTTTGTGATTGGGGTCAACTGCAATCATCTGCCTGAAGAAAGCGATATCAAAAACATGAAAAGGCTAATCGAGCGATCGGTCATTATGTCCATGAATTACAACGTGTACAGCCGTCAATCAAAATGCGATTATTTTATTGAAGCTCCTGGACTGGGGAAGTTTGGGGTGTTTGATATCAAAAAAGCCTCTGATTTATTTCAGGCTGGCTATGCGGAGACTCTTCGATACATCGAAGAAAATCCTTCCATTTTGGAATTGAAAAATTCTGGTGAAAAACCCCTATCCGCATGATGAAGTTGCTTTCAAAATTTCTGTTTTGGATTACGGGCTGGACCATGAAAAAAGCATGGCCTGAAGGTGTGAAGAAGGCTGTACTGATCGCTATTCCTCATACATCCAATTGGGACTTGCTGTATGCTCGAGCCGCATTCTTTTTGATGGATATTCCCGTGAAATATACCATCAAGAAGGAAATTATGGTTGGGCCTTTAGGGTGGCTTTTGAAAGGCTTGGGAGGTATCGCGATTGATCGAAAGCGTATTCCCGGCGGAAAAAAGCAAACCTATACGGAGGCTATGACTCAAATGCTGAAAGACTCGGATGATTTGGTCATTATGGTCACTCCTGAAGGAACCAGAAAAGCTGTAAAGCGTTGGAAAACAGGTTTTTATCATATTGCTCTAGGAGCAGGGGTACCGGTGGTAGTGGGATATCTGGACTACAAAAAGAAAGAAGCTGGAATAGGCCCAGTCATTTATCCAAATGGAGACGTAGACGGGCAAGTTGAAGTATTGAAGGCCTTTGGTAGGACTGTCACACCTAAGCACCCTGAAAATGGGATAATATAGCCTAGTGACTCTTAATAAGTATATTTAGGTAATCTTTAAGGATTCGAAATTCCTGATCATCAACTTTGCCATCAGCCCAAATTTTTTTGATCAATTCATAGAGACCGGTGTACTCTTCTTGAATCTTCCTGTTCTCCTCAAGCTCCAGGAACGTTTTGAGTTTGTAAACCTCCTGATCGTTGATGTCACCGCTGGAAAGTATTCCTTTGAATATCCCATTAATAAAAATCTGATCAGGCTTATCGATTCGCTTCGAACTGCCGATACTTTCCAAAAATTGATCGAGGGTTTCTTCGATTTCGTCAAGTTCTTCCACAGAGATTTTACCAGAATCAATTAAAGGTCTGATTTTGCAATAAAGCTTGTCAAAAGGTTCATAGCTGCGGAGGACTTCGTGCTCATTGCACCATTCTTTAAGCGCAGCATATTCGTTCCTAGTGACCACTCCATCCAGTGCTACCCCATAAATGAGTCCTGCCAGATCCTTGGCTGCGTTGTGATAATTTGGGTTATTGGGTTTTTCCATGTTAAAAAAGATTTGGTCATAATTTACACGGTATTTTTTATAAATACCTGTTCAAAAGGACTTTGCTGTTTAAATATTTTAACAAAAAAATCCTTTTGAAAGATTTAGAAAGAAGAGAATAGTGTGTAAGTTGACCAAGGATTTAATTTTAAACCTTTATTCTTCGACTATGCGCAATGGAATATTTGTTTTTTCGATCGGTTTGTTTTTGAGCGCATGTGGCGGAAATGAGGTGGAAAAATCTGAGTTTTCGGACAGCTTTACAGTTTCTCTGGACACGGTAATGGTGGATGCTGGAGAGGAGTTTTTGTATTTACAGGACAATCTCTTTTTATCAGAACTCAATGCCGAAGATGGTTATTTAATTAATTTCAATCGGCAGGAAGTAGGAGCAGAGCGGATTAATCTAGATGAGCTTAAGTTAGACTACCTGATTCCTTTCGAAAAGGAAGGGCCCAATGGAATACCTCAATATATCTCCGGGTTTTTACTGACACCCGAAGAGCATATTTTTATTTGGAATTATGGTTTCTACAAAATTTTCGATCAAAAAGGAAATCTTGTGAGAGACCTTGAATTAGATAAGCTTGCTCCAAAAGTATTAGGAGGATCGGAGGTCTATCCTTCGAGATTTTACTTAGATCCTGAAAACCCCAATCGTCTGCTAGGTCATTTTATCAAATGGGAGGAAAAGTCTTACTTCCTGATGGATTTTGATTTGGAAGCAGGTAGCTATACCGAAATCGAGCTTCCATTCTTTGAAAAAACACAGGTTTACAATACAGATATTCTACATGAAGGTAATTGGATGGGAAGTTATGGTACGGGGATTTATCCATTTTCTAATTCTGACAAAATTATTCTTTCTACCAATGTCCTTAACGAGGTACAGATTTTTGACTTCAAGCGAGATACCTTATACACCAAAGCCTGGGATACTCCGCTGCTAGGTAGTAAGAGAAGTTATTTGCCACCAAAGGAAGTGGATGGGCAAACCGACGAGATTGAGGAGATTAGGAAAATGGCAGAGTCTGATATCAGTTATGGTAGTTTTATTTATGATAGGGCGAGCAAAAAGTATTACCGATTTTCTCATAAAAGTTATTTCGGAGAAGAGAAAGATGAATATGGGAGTTACGTTCCTACACGATCCGATGTCTATCTGAGTGTTTTTGATGCTGACCTCGAATTGCTTGCAGAGGCCCTTGTTCCGGAACTAAGCCGAGAACCTAAGCGCCACTTTATCAAAGATGGTCAAATTTGGATGTATTTGAACGTAGATGATGAATTGGGATTTGTGAGGCTCAGGGTGGAGTAAAACTTCTACTTCTTATTTTTAATTGGAGCTAAATTTATACTGCTTCAAAAATCGTAACAGTTATACTCAAAAAAAAATTACAAATTTTTGAACTTTTCTTCATGCTTTTCAGTATAAAATCTATATTCGTAGAAATTATACTGAAAAATAAATTGAAGAAAAAACTAAAAGAGATAGCTTCCATTCGTTCAGGAGTATTTTTAAAACCTCGTGCTTCGGGACAAATTCTCTATTTGCAAGCCAAGGATTTTGACGAAGATGGGGTTCTTTCCAATGAAGTATTCCCTACTTTAGAAAGTTTCGAAGTTTCGGAAAAGCACTTACTTAAGAAAGGGGAAGTTCTTTTTTCTGCCAAAGGATATAAAAATTTTGCGGCAGTTTATGACAATTCTGAATTTCCTGCTGTTGCATCAACTTCTTTTTTGGTTATTTCTCTTTCTGTAGATTATATTGAACCTAGGTTCTTGGCTTGGTGGCTCAATTCTCCCGTAGTTCAGGAGTTTTTGAAAGGGATCGCCAAAGGGACTTCTATTCCATCGATTACGAAAACTCAACTTCAGGAATTGGAGGTTACGATCTTTCCCCAAGATGTACAGGATGCTTTGGTGAGATTAGCTGAGCTGAGAAAAAAAGAAAAAATGATTCTAGCCGACATTGAGCGGCTTAATGACTATAAGCTTGATTTGAGTTTGATAAAAATCATCCAACGATATGAGTAAGAAAATAACCCAAAAGGATATCAATGATGCAGTATGGAGAGCCTGTGACACGTTCCGGGGCAGTATAGATCCAAGTGTTTACAAAGATTATGTGCTGACTATGCTCTTTGTCAAGTACCTCAGCGATGTCCATGACGATAAGCTGGAGGAATACCTCAAAAAGTACAATGGCGATCAAGAGCGGGCCAAGCGTGCGATGCAGTATGAGCGATTTCTGGTACCAGAGCATAGCCATTTTAAGTATCTCTATGAAAACCGAAATGCAGTCAATATCGGGGAACTGATTGATATTGCCTTGGTCGATTTGGAAGAAGCCAATCGGGAAAAGTTGTATAGTGAAGACGGAGCGGGAATATTCAAGAATATCAGCTTCAACAGCAGCGTACTCGGTGAGCCCAAAGACAAAAACACGCGGCTAAAAAATCTGCTCCTCGATTTTAATAGGCCTGAATTGGATCTTCGTCCCTCACATCTAGCCGGAGTAGATATCATCGGCGGGGCCTATGAATACCTGATTTCCAACTTTGCCTCGGATGCGGGAAAAAAAGCGGGAGAATTTTTCACGCCAAGTGAGGTTTCCACGCTTTTGGCCAAGCTCACCAAATCAGCACCAGGTTCACGAATCTGTGATCCTACTTGTGGTTCGGGTTCCTTGCTGATCAAAGCAGGGCAGGAGGTAGGTTCTCCCAATTTTTCCCTCTATGGTCAGGAAGCTAACGGAAGTACCTGGGCTCTGGCCGTAATGAATATGTTTCTTCACGGCTTTGACAATGCTAAAATCCGCTGGGGAGATACCATCCGCAATCCTAAACTAAGGGAGGGAGATTCTTTGATGAAGTTTGACACCGTAGTCGCCAATCCCCCTTTTTCACTTGATAAGTGGGGAAAGGTCGAGGATAAAGACGGAGAGAAAACTACCATCACCTGGGATCCGGAAACGGACCGATATAATCGCTTCTGGAGAGGAATTCCGCCTAAAAGCAAAGGAGATTGGGCCTTTATTTCTCACATGATCGAGACGACCTATGAGGAAAAAGGAAAAGTCGGTGTAGTCGTACCTCACGGGGTTCTTTTCCGTGGAAGCTCTGAAGGGAAAATCCGCCAAAAAACCATCGAAGAAAACCTGCTCGAAGCGGTCATTGGACTGCCAGCCAACCTCTTTTTCGGTACCGGTATTCCTGCTGCCATCTTGGTTTTCAACAAAGGCAAAGGTGTCAGTTCGAGCGCCATCCTGTCCGGCAGGCAGGGAGTCGAGAACACGGATGTCCTCTTTATCGATGCTTCCCAACACTACGAGGCGGCCAAAAACCAAAACAAACTTCGTGAGTCGGATATCAAGCATATCGTGGAAACCTACAGGGATTTTCAGTTAGGGAAGTTCCAGCCGGGGGTAGTAGAGGATAAATACAGCTATGTGGCCACTTTCGATGAAATCCAGGAAAATGACTTCAACCTGAATATTCCCCGCTATGTGGATACTTTCGAGGAAGAACCTGAGGTGGATATCGCTGCAGTGCAGCAAGAGATTGATAAGCTTGAGGAGGAACTTAAAGCGGTACAGGCTCAGATGGACATTTATCTGAAGGAGCTTTTGGATTAAGATATGGAAAAACTTACCAGGCATAGTATTCAGTGGTTTTACAACCTTTTAGCAAAGGGAGAGTGCGAAATCCTCGACTTTAAAGAGCAATTGGAGGATAAAATTGCTTTTGGGAAGTCACTTAAAAACTATTCTCCCAAGTATGAGGAGTTGGCCAAGGACATAGTGGCTTTTTCTAATAAAAAAGGTGGGTTTATTTTTATCGGAATTGTAGATGATTCAAAAGAAATTAATTCAGATTTTGAGTATCAAGATCCCAAAGTGTTTGAGTTGATACGCCAAATCCAAGACAGGACTGTCCCCTCCATCACGCTCAAGCCTCACAAGCTAAAAGTGACTGAAACCGATCTACTAATTCTAGAAGTTCCCTTTTCACAACAACTCCACCGGACATCTAAGGGAGAATATCTGATTCGTAGTAATGACGGAAATAGGGCAATAGAACCTCATGAAATTGCTACCATCCAAGCCGAAAAAGGATTAATTGTTTACGATCAGAAAACTTGGGAATTGCCATTCGAAAGTATTGAATTCGATAAAAATGGGAATCCCATCCCAGGATGGCAGGATTTAAACCGAACCAGAGATTTGTTTATCCGAATCCAAAAGGAGAAACCATTAAGTCCCTATTTGAAGAATAATTCAACAGAATTTACCGAAACTCTTGGGCTGGTAAAAGAAGATAAGGGTCAACTTTTGCCAACCACAGCAGGAATTCTTTTTATCGGTAATCAAAAAGCATTAAAGGAATTTCCCTACAATCAGATAAAATACATTCGATACTATGAGGATGGAACTTATACCCCTTATGAATACGCCGGGAATCTGATCGAGATGGCTGATGCTTGCTTTGCTCAGCTAAAGTCCGAAATAAAGCTAAAAGAGTTTCATTTTGGCTTATTCAGAGTATATATAGAAGACTATCCGGAAGTAGTACTGCGCGAACTACTTATGAATGCTATCGCTCATAGGGATTACAGTCGTCAGCAGATTATTGAAATCAGAAAGTATCCAAACTACCTTGAATTTGAGAGCCCTGGACATTTCCCTCAGGGAATTGATGAGACTAACTTTCTTCGCAAGACCAATCCTCGAAATCCCGGGATAATGGACATACTTAGGGAAATAAATTATGCGGAGAAGGCAGGGTCCGGATTTGATAAGATTTTTACAGCCTTACTCTCCAAAGGCAAAAAGTTGCCAAATCCTATCCAAACTGAAAACTCAATTTTACTTCGTGTAAACGCGGATGTCTATTCTGAAAAACTCGCAGAGCTTAGTATCCTATATAAGCAATTGATGAAACAGGATATCGATTTGGAAAAACTGATTGTCCTGAATCATATCTACACCGGGGAGAAACTGACCTTTCATGAACTGGAAAAATCCCCATTTATCAATACCTATCAGCTTAGAAAGATTTTAAGTGAGCTACAGGATATTGAATTTATTGAGACTTCTGGCAGGACTTCTGGACTCAAATACATCATTCACCGAAGTAAACTCGAGACTACCGACGATAAAATCAGCTACGCAAAGCTCAAAAAGCAGGAAAAGGCCCGGCAAATAGAGGCCATTATCCGCTATTTGGATACTGCGGATGAAATCGACAATGAAACTGCCCGAAAAATGCTCAACATTCCGGATACCAATGCTTCTTACGTTTCGAGGCTCTTTGCAGAAATGGTTGAAAAAGAGCTAATCGAGATCGCCAATGAGGTCAAACATAACCAACGAACCTACAGATTGAAAACATGATTGCAAAGAAAAAAAGTCTCAAAATCAATCAGTTAAGCAGTTTTTCTTTGCAGGGTTCTTTGCAAAGTTTTCAACTTAGAAGAGCCTGTCAAAGAACAATTTCTCTAGCGTCTTCTTTGCAGTTATTTTGTTTCCATCTTACGATTGCAAAGAAACAACTTGATGAAAATCAAAAACTTGTATAAATACCTCTTACTAGTCTCTTTGCAGAAAAATCAACTTTAAACCACCACTTGGTAAATCAAAAAAGATAAAATGTCTGACTTCCACCGCCAACGTCTGCTTTCCGGGATTCGGGAATCCCATCAGGTTCCCATTCAAGCCGATTGGGCCTATGCTGTTCGCAAGCAGGCTAGGTTGATTCTTTTGCCTTTGTTTCGAGAGGTAATCGTGGGTTGGAGAATAGAGAAAACCGGAAAGCGGCCCATTATTACAGGTTTAGCTAGCGAGCTCTTTTTGGGTTTTTTCAAATCGGGTTCTATACATCTCTCCACACATGCTCAATTGGAAAAAGTAATTTCTAAATTCCTCGAATCTCTTTCCAAATCAGAAACTGGCATCCTTAAATTTTACTCCCTAAGCAAAGAAAGCGAAGTGGAGGAATTGATTCAGGAAGTTTTGGACCGTGATGAATCTGAAAACACTACACTAGAAGAGGATGAAAAAGAAGCTGGAAAAAGGTTCCTAGATCGAATTCAGCAGTTGGATCAGGATGAACTCATTGGATTTCTGATGGGTGAAGTAGGTGAAATAGAAAACATCCTTTCCGATTCTGATCTGGAAATGGACTTAGATACCGAAGCCATCAACCGAATTAACGAATCTTTCTCTAATTACTTGGATTTGCCTTATGGGGAGGTTTCGCTGATTCAAAAGCCGATCGAGGAGTGGAATTATTGGGAAAAGGTCTCCAAAGAAGAGCCGGAAACGGTTGGTAAGAAAGTGCATACGAAAAATGGCTTAGAGTGGGTCGAATGCTGGCTGTTTCCCAATGGTGAACTGAAGGCCAAAGGAAATCTGGAAGATCCAGAAGAGCGGGACCGGGCAACGATTCAGGTAATCAGAGAGGAGCTTTCCTCAATTCTACAAGGGATCCATGATCAATTGAAAACACGATATCATATTTTGAATAATCAGGTTCACTACACCTTTTTCACCAAAAGGAAATCCTTGGATAACATCTTGCCAAGCGAAGGGATCCAGTTTTTTATAGATCAGATCGAAGCCCATGGATCGGATGACTTCGAGCCGGGTATCAATCTGGATATCCGACGCTTACACAATAAGGCTCTGCAAGAGTGGGGAACACAGATCTCTTTGGGCATCGAAGAACGCTACTGGCTGACAGAGGATGAGGAATACGAGTTCAAGGTATGGGTATTCTCCCTAGCCGGTGAAGAAATCCCACTGGAAACCCAATTTTCCGAAGAGCAAAAAGAAGCCATCACTCAATCTATTTTAGGGCATATTCACCACACCTTCCAACTAGACTACGAAAGCAAATGATAGAGACTCAAGTAAAAAAATCAGGATTGGAGTTTGAAGTGCCGGAGGGATGGAAGGTATTCGAGCTTGGAAAGATTGTAGACTTTTTGGATGGAAAAAGAAAACCGATTAAAGATTCCGAAAGAGCAAAAATAAAGGGTATTTATCCTTACTATGGGGCCTCAGGAATAATTGACTATGTAAATGATTTTATTTTCGATGAAGAATTAATCCTTTTAGGAGAAGATGGAGCAAACATTCTAAACAGAAGCACACCTCTAGCTTTCAAGGTTTCGGGTAAAATTTGGGTAAATAATCATGCCCACGTTCTTAAACCGAAAAAAGGGTCAAATATAGATTTTTTGACAGAGTTCCTTGAAAGCATTAAGTATGATAAATACAACACTGGAACAGCTCAACCTAAGTTAAATAAAGAGGTTTGTTCCAAAATTCCAGTCCTACTCCCACCCCTTCCCGAGCAGCGAGCCATCGCCCAAGTACTGGGGACGATCGATCAGGCTATTCAGACCACCGAGCGCCTAATCACCCAAAAAGAACTCCGCAAAAAATGGTTGATGCAGCAGCTGCTGACGGGAAAGATAAGGTTAAAAGGGTTTATTGGGGAGTGGAGGGAGATGTATTTGGGAGACATGTTCACAGAACGAAAAGAAACAAGGTGTAGTGAACTGCCTTTGCTATCAATTGGTCAGAATGGCGTTTATCCGCAAGATGAGTCAATAAAAAAGGATACTTCCAATGCCGATAAATCTAAATACAAAAGAATTTGTTCTGGAGATATTGGCTACAACACGATGCGAATGTGGCAAGGAAGAAGTGCTTTATCAGAGCTTGAAGGAATCGTAAGTCCGGCGTATACTGTAGTTACTCCAAATAAAAATGCAGATTCAATTTTCTTTGCTTACCTGTTTAAGATTCCAAGAATGACCAATCTTTTTTGGCGTAATTCACAAGGATTAGTTGATGATACCTTGAATTGTAAATTTAAGGACTTCCGTATTGTGAAAATTCTTCTGCCGCCCACAAAAGAAGAACAAACTGCAATTGCAAAGGTCCTTCAAACTGCCGATCAAGAAATCAAGCTACTTAAGACCAAAGCGGAAAAGATGAGAGAACAGAAAAAAGGAATGATGCAGGTGCTGCTGACGGGAAAGGTGAGAATAAATATAAAAAATTGAAATATGCCAAATCTTAAACATTTAGCGAGAATTAAAGAGAAGTATCCAGATTTCAATAAAACCCTTTCCTCAAAAGAAACACAACTTATAATTGAGGCATTTGATCCTTCAAAAATTGAAAAGGGGTTTTCATTCAATGATGGGAAAATTCAAGAGTACATTGAATTTTTCAAGGAAAGGAAAAAGGTTGATGTTGTTCTTTTGTTTATTGACATAACCTCGTTTTCAGAAAAGTTTCAAAAAAAATCTCCTGATGAAGTAGCAAAAATTTTAGATGATTATTATTCGGTTGTAATCCCAATTATCAACTTTTGTGGAGGAGAAATAGAGAAGATCATTGGAGACGGATTAATAGCAGTTTTTGGAGAGCCTTTTTTAAAAAGCGAAAAAGTTAATTTGCACCTAAGAGCTGAAAAATGTGCAATAACAATTATTTCAAAACTCAAGGATACTGAGTACGAAAGTAAAGTAGCTCTTCATTTTGGCGAAGTTTTGTATTACCAAAATGAATCAATTGATTACTCAGACTTCACAATTGTAGGAAAAACTTTGACAGAACTTTTTCGACTTGAGAGTGTGTCTTATTCAAATTCTATAAACTTCTTCTCATCGACATATTTTGAAGAGAAAAATATTGCAGATGTTAGAAAGTCAAGTTTAAAAATCACAGAGAATGAGGCAAAGTGGTTTTTATCAGAACCTAAGAGGATAGATTTGAAGGGCGTCGATTATACCGAATTTAGATGGTTGAAATATGAACCTTAAAGAAATTATCAAAGAAATCGATGTAGACGTACAAGATGTCCTTACAACGAATTTTGTTTATTCTGCAACAAAAGAGGTCCCGAACCGAGACGATTCGGTTTTGACTTACGAACGCGGAAAGGACAAACGTGGGAAGGAAATCGAAACCTGTGTGCTTTTTGTAGATATCAGGAATTCGGTTGCACTGACTGACAAACATCAACACCAGACAATGGGAAGGGTGTATACCGCTTTTACTAAAGCTGTATTAAAAGCTGCAAGACACCATGGAGGCCATACACGAAATATTATTGGAGACAGAGTCATGGTGGTATTCCCGGTTGATAATTGTTTTAAAAACGCTATCGACTGCGCTGTTTCCATTAATCATATTGCCTCGAAAATTATCAATGCAAGATTTAAAGTTGATTTTAAGTGTGGAATCGGAATAGCATATGGCAAGCTTCGGGTGATCAAAGTTGGTATCCAAAGAAACGGAACTGAAAACGGAGAGAATAAGGGTCTAGTTTGGGTCGGAAAGCCTGCAAATTATGCTTCCAGAATCACTGATTTGGCCAATAAAAGTATTAAGGAGGAATTGATAGAGGTAAATCATAACCCCATTAATCCTCTTGCAATAAAGCCATTGTTCGGTGGATTTGCAGCTTATACTTATCCCTTTGATTTTGAAAAAAATTATGACCAAAGCCAACCTTTTTATCTAAAAAAAGAAGAGACAAAATTATATTCAAAAGAGGAATTTGTAGATCACCTGTCTAATTTGGAAAAGGGTGAAATTGCGTATTTGGGAGGTAAATTGGTAGAATTCAAAAAAGTGGTAAGGAATGTTAAGTTTCCTGCAATTCTGATCACAGAATCGGTTTTGAATGGTCTAAAAAGAGAGCATCCAGAAGATTCGACAATCAAAAAAGGTTTTTGGAAATCCCAGCCAAAAAAGTTTAAAAACATTTCTGAAAATGTCTTCGGAGCAGACCTGACTTGGATAATTTGATATGGAAAATCAAAAAGAAATAGAAGATAAGCTTTGGAAAATTTTTGCCAATGTCAATGATTGGTTAAAGGTAGCAGAAGCAAAAAATGCCATGTTAATCGGATTTAATGGAGCATGTATTTTTGCAGCCTCAAGAATTATTAACTTTACAGATTCTTTGTTTTGGTGTTATTTGGTTATTGGCTGTATTCTACTGGTCGGGTCTTTAATTATTTCATTATTAACTTTTGTTCCCAGATTGGCAGATTTACCATTTTCCTCTTATTCAAAAACAAACTCAGAAAACAGTTTCTTTTTCGAGTATTTGAAAACGCTGACAAAAGAGCAACTATTGGAAAAGCACTTTAAGAGACCCGATGAAGGATTTCCAACTGCGTTACAAGATTTAGCAGAGCAGATCATTAACAATTCCAAAATTTCAAGTCTTAAATATTCGTATTTCTCGGTAGCAATCTGGTTTACAATTGGGGGAATAGTTACTCCAATTATTGGGTTAATTGTTTTTGGATTTTGGTACTCCCACCAGATAAGAATATGACCCTCTCTTCTTCCGATACCACCCTTGCCCTTCGCATTTCCCAAGCCCTTCAGGCCTATTTTGATCGGGAGCGGATCGTTGGGCCTTTGCGCTCGAATGAGGCCTATGAGATCTTGGCAAGGCAGGGGCTGATCGAGCGGGATAGGTATCAGGGGAT
>LJXT01000061.1 GCA_001314815.1 Algoriphagus marincola HL-49 | reverse complement strand
TGGCATGAATTACTTTATGGAAATCGCCAAAATGCGTGCTGGTAGATTACTATGGGCTAAAATCGTCAAGCAGTTTAATCCCAAAAACTCCAAGTCCATGGCTCTCCGAACTCACTGCCAAACCTCAGGATGGTCGCTGACCGAGCAGGATCCGTACAATAACATTACCCGGACAGCTATTGAAGCACTGGGTGCAGCCATGGGCCATACCCAATCGCTGCACACCAACTCACTGGATGAGGCCATTGCCTTGCCGACGGATTTTTCTGCAAGGATAGCCCGGAATACGCAGCTTATTCTTCAGGAGGAAACAGGCATCACCGATGTGGTGGACCCATGGGGAGGCTCCTTGTATGTCGAGTACCTGACAGATCAATTGGTAGAAAAAGCTTGGAAACTAATCGAAGAGGTAGAGTCATTGGGAGGAATGGCAAAAGCGATCGAGGCGGGAGTACCTAAGCTTCGAATCGAAGAGGCCGCCGCCAAAAAACAAGCCCGAATTGACAGTGGTCAAGATATCATAGTCGGGGTCAATCGCTATCAGATCGATGAAGAGTCCGCAATGGAGCTGCTTGAAGTGAATAATCAGGCTGTACGCGAATCACAAATCAAAAGACTGGAGCAAGTTAAGTCATCCCGAAATGAAGCTAAGGTCAAAGAATCTCTGGATCGAATCACAGAGGCCGCCAAAAGCAAATCTGGAAATTTATTAGCTTTAGCGGTAGATGCTGCCAGAGACCGGGCCACCCTTGGGGAAATATCTGATGCGATGGAAAAGGTTTTTGGGAGGCATCAAGCACAAACTAAATCCGTGACCGGCGTGTATGCAAGCGAAGTGAAAAATCAGGATTCATTTAAGAAAGCACTTTCCCTTTCCGACGAGTTTGAAAAACTGGAGGGAAGAAGACCCCGAATTTTGGTGGCAAAAATGGGCCAGGATGGACACGACCGAGGTGCCAAGGTAATTGCCACGGGCTTTGCCGATATGGGATTTGATGTGGACATTGGACCACTATTCCAAACACCCGAGGAAGTAGCTAAGCAGGCAGTTGAAAATGATGTACACCTTGTCGGAGCTTCCTCCTTGGCAGCTGGGCACAAGACACTTATTCCTCAGTTGATTCAGGAGCTAGCCAAGCTAGACAGGTCCGATATCATGGTCGTAGCAGGTGGAGTGATTCCTCCCAAAGATTATGATTTTCTCTACCAGCATGGTGTGGCTGCTGTATTTGGCCCCGGCACGGTGCTTTCTCTGGCAGCAATAAGAATTCTGGAGAAATTGATGCCATAAATCGATTCATTTGCATTTTTTCCTTTTGAGATTTTAGAATATTTGGAACTTCCTCAAGGAGGGAAACCTAGCCAATACTCCCTGAATAGCTAGACCCAATGGCACTTTGTACCTTAATGCCACATTTGGACTTTTTCCCCAATGGTGAGTGAAAAAGAAATTCCCCATGGGCACCTAAGAAAAGTAGATATACTAGAAGTAAGGATTTTGCAATAGGTTTACTGGCTTAGTCATAAACGAATTCAGGCTTGCCGCCTTCACAAATCACACCTGTGGGAGGCGAAACATACATGCAATCCGAAAAACGATTATTTTGAATATTATCCTGTTCCTGAAGCTCATTGTAGCGTTTTACTTTGGCTAGAAACTCCGGGACATTTATTTGCTTGGAATAGGCGATGTATTCCCAATGACCCCCGCAAGGCTTACTTCCTAAAGCGACGAAAGACCATTCATCGGGATCAGAACAAGTCTGCGAACTGGACAAACTTTGGATTTCCTCATAAAGCTCATCCATTTCAGCCGAAAAATCCACCTTTTGATCGCTTTCAAAAGCAAAGCAGGAAGAAAGGAAAAGTAAAAGGACTAAACCGTAATTGATTTTCATAATTATCTAAAAACTTTACACTCAGTACGGAATTGGGCAAAAAAGCGATACAGAATTTTAGAAATATTTCTTTCCAAACCCATACGTAGAAGAAAATCAACTAAAAATGAAACCGAAATTACAACTATACACCTAAATATTCGTTATTCTTCAGTATGAAAAACAACTTTTTACTTCTGGTCTTCGCGATTTTCTTTTTGAGTGCCTGCACAAAGTCTGAGTTACCAGCTATTCAAGAACAACCTTTTGGTGTGTACAACGCAGTATCCATTACCACTGCTATTCCAATTGATATTTCAAGATCTGGTCGGCAGACTACAGAGCACATAGACGATTTCTCCTATTGCAGTGAGTTCTATTCCATCGAATGGCGTCTTAACAAGGAAACCCCCATCATGGATTTTGACTATTTCGACTTTCACAGATGGTATAATGAAGAGACCATGGAAGAAGAAACCATCATGGGCTGTGGAATCACGAGAAGAATTGTACAACTGGGGGCTAATAACAGCCTAGAATTGAGTTTTTTTGGCGATGACGGTACATATTACACGGATCCATATAGAATAGACACCTATTTTAAAATCAAAAAGCTGGAGTTTTTCCCAAGACAGGAATCCATCAATCTAGTTGCTGACCAGCAATTTTATGACTTCGTAACTGAAGAATTTGTAGAAACAGAAGTCACCTATAGGTTTAAATTTGGCGCTCCTGCTTTTGAGTATTGAAATGGGTGGAAACGAAAAAACCACCCATTTCTAGGTGGTTCTAATCATATTCTAATTTATTTCTCAAATCACATCCTCTCCACGTAACTTCAGCACCGCTCCTTCTAGCATATCCGATACGCGGATTTGACAGGAAAGTCGGGAAGTAGGGAAATATTCCGGTAGGTTTTCCAATTGATCGAGTTCGAGGTCTGTGGCTTCACCAAGCTCATCGGGTCCTTCGAGAATCTCGATATGGCAGGTAGCACAAAGGGCCATTCCTCCACAGGTCGCCAAAATAGGATATTCTGAGGCTTTTAAAATCTCCATCAAGCTAAATCCCATATCGGTTGGAGCCTCTACTTCTTGGCGATTGCCATCTTGATCTTCAACTGTAAACTTTACCATGCCGCAAAGATAGAATTAAAAGGCATTGACGCCATTCACGGTCGTATATTTGAAACTTAATTTTTGATCCGGATATACATATTTGAAGGCTGAATGCATCA
Source organism: Algoriphagus marincola HL-49 (assembly GCA_001314815.1). Lineage (GTDB taxonomy): Bacteria > Bacteroidota > Bacteroidia > Cytophagales > Cyclobacteriaceae > Algoriphagus > Algoriphagus marincola_A. The sequence continues at coordinate 19,938 of LJXT01000061.1, read as the reverse complement.
TGATCGCTGCCTCGTGGAACCCACAAAGGATCAATTTCAATTTGCCCGGATAGGTGTTGATATCACCGATCGCATAGATTCTGTCCACTCCTGTCGAGTAATCACGGGTATCCACCTCAATGGCGTTTTTATCGATAGAAAGTCCCCAGTCTGCAATCGGACCCAGTTTTGGACTCAAACCAAATAGCGGAATCAAATAATCAGTTTCGATTTTATATTCGTTTTTGGTTTTATCAGTTAGCGTCACCGAATCCAACTTTCCGTTTCCGGAAATCTCTTTCAGGTTTGCAGAAAGAATCAAATCGATTTTTCCTTCACTGGCCAAATCAAAAACCTTGGCAGCAGAATCAGGAGCACCTCTAAAGGTCTCATTTCGGTGAACAAGCGTCACTCGCTTAGCCACCTCAGCCAAATAGATGGTCCAGTCCAAAGCAGAGTCTCCTCCACCTGCCAAGACCACATTCTTATCTCTGAAAGTCTCCGGATTTTTCACCATGTAGGTAACTCCTTTGCCTTCAAAAGTCTCCAAATTATCCAAAACAGGCTTTCTTGGTTCGAAGCAACCTAAGCCTCCCGCAATCACGATTACTTGAGCATGCACCTGAGTCTTATCGCTGGTAGTCACCACATAGCTCCCATCCTCTTGCTTCTCTAAATAATCTACACGCTCACCTAGTGTGAAGGTAGGTTTGAAAGGTTTGATTTGCTCCATCAAATTGTCCACAAGCTCCTGCGCTTTCACCTCCGGATATCCTGGGATATCGTAGATTGGTTTTTGAGGATATATCTCTGAAAGCTGACCACCCACCTGCGGTAAAGCGTCAATCAAATGGCATCGCATTTTCAATAAGCCTGCTTCAAAAACTGCAAATAGGCCTACCGGGCCGGCTCCGATGATACAAAGATCTGTCTGAATCATGATAGGTATTTTTTGGGAAAACCCCGTGTTAATCCAATTTGTTCGTATAAATATTATTAGTATGCTAAATAATTATTCTTCTATCACCTGACCGCCAAGGTTCTGATAAATGGTATTCAGAATTCGCTTAAACTCCTCAAAATCCTCTTCGTTCAGATTCTCCCAAGCTTTTTCGCGAATTTGAAGGATTTTTGGACGTAGGGCTGTGACTTTGGACACGCCTGAGTCTGTCAAGTGCAACTGAAAGCTCCTTCTATCTTGAGGATGAGGAACACGCTTTACATATTCCTTTTTGCTGAGCAAATCAATGATCCTGGTCAAGGTCGGATGATCTTTGAACACCAAGTTTGCCAACTCGGTTTGGCTCATCGGACCAAATTCTGAAAGATTTTTCAGAACCAGCCATTGATCTACCGTCACATCAAAATCTCCCTGCTTAAACTGCTGCTGGGCGTATTGTTTTACCTTTCGGGCAGTTCGATCGAGAAGAAATGAATACTTGGCAAATTGCTCCTGTGTCATACAAATAATTAGTGTGACAAATATATGAATTTTCTTTATGATTAAGATAATCCCCTATCCCAAAGAAGTTTGGGACTTTTCAAAAAATTCAGCAATCGAATGATAAATTCTCTCTCCTACTCGAATTCGAAAGGGATTCTCAAGAACTTGAATTCGCTCTTCAGTCCGAAAGGTAGACTTGCGTTTTTTCAGGGCTTTTTCAAGCCAAAAAACAAGGTCCTCAGAGCCCTGTATTTCCCAGCCTGAATCCTCAGAGCGTAGGTTGACTTTCCCTCTTTTTGGATCAAAAAAGAATCTATCCTTTGGAAGCAATTCATTGATCAGTGCATTCAAGATCAAATCTTCAGGCAGGCCTGCAATCAGCGGACTTCCACAATTCATCAACCACAACTGATGGGCTGTCTCAATCGCAATATCCAAATCATGGGTCACCACAAGGATGGCCTTATCTTGGTTTTTGGCGATATCCTGCAGCAGGAACATGATCTCATGCCTATTCACCAAGTCCAAATGGGAGGTTGGTTCGTCCAAAATTACAACCTTCCCATCTTGAGCTAAAGCCCTGGCAATCATCGCCTTTTGACGTTGGCCGTCGGACAACTCACCGAGTCTCTCTTTCCGAAGAAAATCCATTTTGGTAGCGGCCAACGCCTCATTCACATATTTCCTGTCCAGTTCAGACAGGGTTCCGCTCCATTTTAGATAAGGAGTTCTTCCCAATCCTACCAATTGCTCGACAGTCATTTGTGCCGGAATGATCGGTTCACTGAGTACTACCGATAATTTCTTGGAAAGCTTTTCTCTTGGATAGTCTACAGGTGATTTGTCCAAAAGTTTAATTTCCCCTTCAAAAGGCCTGATTCGACCCAATATCGCTTTGACCAGCGTAGACTTTCCAACACCATTGGGCCCCAAAAGGCAGGTCAACTGTCCTGAATAGAGCTGGAAATTCAGGTCAGATAAAATCACCTTTCGATCTTGGCCTTTTTCATAGCCCAGCGATAGATTTTTACCTGTTAATACCTGATCCATATCAAAATTCTTTACTGAAGTTTCTTTTTAGAACCAATGCTATCACTACGGGGGCTCCAACCAATGAGGTAACGGCATTGATCGGAAGCGTCTGAGCCGAACCCGGAAGTTGACCGATGGTATCGCAAAGCAAAAGAAGACCTGCACCCAGCAAAGCGGACCCGGGAAACAAGATCCGATGATCTGCGCTCTTCCAAACCAACCTGGCCAAATGGGGGACTGCAATTCCCACAAAGGCAATCGGCCCACAAAATGCCGTAATACTCCCTGCCAAAATCCCAGTACTTATAATCACCAACCAACGCAACCGAACCGGATTGATCCCCATGCTTTCTGAATAAGTCTCTCCAAGAAGGAGGGCATTAAAGGAGCGTGTCGCCAACACTAATGGAAAGGAACCGATTACCAGTAGCAGTCCCAAAAGCCCAACCTGATTCCAACCAAGACCTCCGAGACTTCCCATCGACCAAATCGTGTAAAGCTTCAGTGCCTCCGCTTCGGAAAAAAAGGACAAAACCGAAATGATGGCAGAAACAGCCGCACCAAACATAATTCCCACGATCAACAGTGTCATGCTGTCTCGGACTCGCCAAGCCACCAAACTCACCAAAGCCAATACTGAAACTGCACCAAGGATCCCTGCTATGGCAGTGGCCCAAGAGGAAATCACCATTCCGGAAAAGCCCAAAAAGGAACCTGCCAAAAGAAGTATCGCAACTCCAAAACCGCCTCCCGAACTAATTCCAAGCACGTAGGGACCTGCCAATGGATTTCGAAAAAAGGTTTGCATCTGAAGACCACTCAGACTGAGTGCAATTCCAGCCATGACTGCTACCAAAGACTTCGGAAAACGATAATTCAAGATAATCTCACGGTGGGATGACTTTTCCCAGTCACCAGTAAATAGGCCTGAAAGTATAGTGTCTACGGGAATGGAGACCGAACCCAAGCCTAAGTTGATCAAAAACAAAGTGACTAGAGCTGCTGTAGCTAAAATAAAAAAGAAAGCGTTTCGGTTAGTTTTCATCGAGTTGACGATAAAAATACAAATCATAGTCCGGCAAAAGCCTTGGATGAAGAATTTTGATCAAATCCTTCAAAACCAGATCAGGCCGTACATAGCCCAACTCAAAATACTCCAAACCACCTTTTGGGCCCTTCTTTTTGCTGTAGGTATAAATGGAACCATCCTGAAAAGCTGAAAAAGAACGATACCTCGGCTCAGCGTCTCCCATTTGCGCTACACTTTCATAGTCGGCTGACCCAATCCAAATTGGGGCCTCCATCGCATGATCGAGTACATATTCATAACTCAGCTGTACACTTCCGCTTCCAGCCTGATCCGAAAACACATAATCCCCACCTGCATTTTCGAGGATTTTAGCCCCCCAGCTATCCGCACCCGGTACGTACCAGACATCTTCGTAAAGCACTCCTGACAAGACTTTTGGCCTTTCCAGATTAGTTTGGCTTTTGATCAGGTTCTCAGCATCTTGGTAGGCTTTCTCGATTTCTTCAAAGACCCCGACAGCCTCCTCATATTTACCCAATAAAATCCCAGTAAACTTGATCCACTCTGCTCTGCCCAGTGGATGCTGCTCCACATATTCTCCATTAATCAGTGCAGGAACGCCTGATTGCTGCAATAAATTCAATTGCCGCAAATCCTCGCCAAGGGTAGAAATCATGACCCAATCGGGCTGCAAATCAATCATCATTTCTAGATTGGCAGCTGGCCCTGAGCCTAAATCGGTCATCATTCCTGATTCAATTTGTTTCCAGACCTTTTGGGAAGAAATCAGATCAAAATTGGGAAAGCCGATCAATTTATCCGTGTCACTTAGCAAATCCAAATGTGGAATTTGAGTGGTAGAAGTTAAAATCACCCGATCTACAGGCAGCTTCACCACTGCATCAACTTCAACCTCAGGCTTCTCAACCTCTTCATTTAAAATTAGATAGCGATAGGATTTATCCGCTCCTGTCCAAGGCTGATTGACTTCCAAAATCCAAAAACCTTCCCCCTTCTGAACTTCAAAGCCTTTGGCATAGGTCAAGGGGACAGTTTCTAAGCCAATCATCTCAGTTTTTGGGGACTGACAACTGATAAAAACTATGACTAAAAAGAAGAAAATTTGGTGAATCGGTCTCAAATTCGTGTCATTAATCGATTCAAAGTAAGTGTATTGCCTTTCATAGAACAAAATTTTTTTTAACTACTTCTTTTCACCCGGCAAAAAGTCGCTTATGTTTGTGAAAGAATAAGGTTCCTGATTTTCAGCGAAAATCCAGGATTAAAAGGGAATCCGGTGAAATACCGGAGCTGTCCCCGCAACTGTAAGTTCTGAAGAAGCTTTTGCAAACCATGCCATTGAGTCGATTACTGATGACTTGAGAAGGCCGCAAAAGTAGAACGAGCCAGGAGACCTGCCTAATTCTGACAAGATTCTGTGCTTTCGGAGGAAAAGCGAAGAAGACATGCTTTCAAAGGTCCCTCTGGATCCTTTGCGAAATTCATTTCTTCCCATTTCTCTTCAAGCCCGAATCGATTGAACCATTTTCATTCGATCAGGCATGATTTTATTTGTATGGGTACTTAGTCTGTTCGGCTTTCAAGCCGAGCAGCAGGATACGGTACGACTTCAGGAAATTGAGGTGAGTGCGCCTGTTTTTGAAACATTTGGGCTTGGAAAAAAGCAGCTCAACTGGGACAAAGCCACGCTTGAAAACTATCAATCAAGAAGCCTAAGAGAACTATTGCAGGAAAAAAGCCCGCTTTTTATCCGTCAATACGGACCGGGTATGCTTGCTTCACCCAATTTTCGCGGAACTTCCGCTGGGCATACTGCGATTTTTTGGAATGGGATTCCAATCAATAGTCCATCTTTAGGTCAAAGTGATCTTTCAATCATCCCATTGGCAGCGCCAGACCGAATTGACTTGATCTTCGGCTCAGATGGTGCGCTTTTGGGAAATGAAGCATTGGGAGGTTCAATTCTCCTGCAAAGTCAAGCCAATTTTCAAGAAAGTCCAACCGCCTCAATCAGCCAGGAAGTCGGTAGTTTTGGACAAAGTGCCACTGCATTTCAAGCTGGATTTTCTGGTAAAAAATTAGCTTTTCAGACAAAGGTTTATTCCCAAAAGGCTGAAAACGATTACACCTTTAGAGACCTATCTTTACCAGGGACACCTGTAAAAACCCAGACGCATGCCGCCTTTTCCCAAAAAGGAATCCAACAGGATATTGCTTGGAGAATCAATCCCAGCCAGCGATTAAACACCTCCTTTTGGTACCATGAAGCAGATCGGGAAATCCAACCACCCATTGGTTCTGAAACTCAAGATACCCAAGAAGACCAAAACTTCAGACTATCCCTAGAGTATCTGAAATTCTGGGACAAAAGCAGATTAGAAGTACGCTCAGGCTGGGTCAGAGATGACCAACTCTTCAATCAGTCATTCAATCAAACCTCAAGTTTCTTCCTGAGTGGAGATTGGGAAGGAGACCTCGGGAAGGATTGGAAAATCAGGATAGGGACCCGAGGAACCCACATTCAGGGTAACCTTTCCACCTATTCCGCAACAGACCAAAGATTGGAGACCTATCAATTCATCAGGTTTTCCGGGCTGAAAAACATCAACCTTTCCTTGAACCTCCGGCAATTGATGGTGGAGCAAGAATGGCAGCCATTGCTTCCTTCTTTGGGCATGGATTGGATTTTAAGTCCAGCTTTCTCTCTAAAAGCCTCTCTTGCCAGAGGACTTAAAGTACCCACACTCAATGACCGCTTTTGGCAACCCGGTGGCAACCCAAAACTACTTCCCGAAGAAAGCTGGCAGGGAGAAACAGGCCTGAGATGGAATAAGGGCCCTTTCCATTCAGAACTTACATTTTTCGCCATGGATGTAGAAAACTGGAATATCTGGATGCCAAAGGGAGCCATATGGTCTCCTGAAAATATTCGCCGTGTAAGAAATACCGGAATTGAATGGACAGGTGGAACTGAATTCGCTTTGGGTTCGACTAGATTTAAAATCGATTTGGCATACAATTACACCAAGGCCATCAATCAATCGAATTCTGAAGAATCTCCAACATTTTGGAATAAGCAGCTCCCCTACACTCCCGTACATCAGGCGCAAGGCGGTGTAGAATTGATTCGGGACGGATACTCATTCCGTCTGAGCTCCCAATATATCGGTCAGAGAGCCACAACGCTCGACCATTCCAGAATCATGGATGCATACTCGCTTTCCCAGCTGCATTTGAATTACAAAAATCTCTGGCTTGGCCCTGTGCAAGTACCTATCTCTCTGAGAATCGAAAATCTATTCAATAAATCCTATCAAGTACTCTACCTGCGACCGATGCCGGGTAGATCCATTCATTTAAACTTAAAAATCCAACTATGACAAAGAATCTATTCAAACCATTTTTGATCAGCTTTTTAGTTGCATCACTTTTTGCTTGCTCTGAATCAGAGCCTGAAAGACCTCTTGGCAAGTACGAACAAGGAATACTTATTATGAATGAAGGTGCCTTTGGGGTCAATGATGGAGAAGTTTTTCATTTGAACACCAATACAGGCGAACTCAGGAGTAATGTTTTTGAGCTGGAAAACGGCCGACCATTTGCAGGTCTTTTACAAGACATGATTCTGGAAGAAGATCGCCTCTATCTCGTCGCCAATACCGGAAAAGTCGAAATTGTAGATGCTAGAGACTTCAAAAGTATTGGGTCCGTGACTGAGGACTTGGATATTTCCCGATCCTTGACCCTAAGCAATGGTAAACTATTCATTTCAGATTATGGACCTTATGCGTCCGACTTCAGCACTCCAGATTCTTATGTCGCTGTAGTCACGGCAGCGGATGGGGGTGTCGTTTCTAAAAAAATCCCGGTTTCCAGAAAGCCTGAAGACCTGATAAGCTTTGGAGACTTTGTATTTGTAGCAGGATCTGAGGAAGGAAAGTTAGAAATAATTGATGCGATAAGTGAAACAGTAACCGCATCCATTGACGTGGAGGGGAATCCTGCAAAATTCGTTGAATCAAATGGAAGAACTTATCTCTATGCACCTGGAAATGGCGAAGCTTTTTTCCATGAAATCAACACAAGTAACCCCGGAATACTAAGCACTATCAAGGTATCTGTCGAAAATCCTATCGGCAAATCTGCCTCCGATGAAGCTGGAATCCTATATATTTTGACAAGTACGGGCTTTCCAGATTATGTGGATGGTGTGGCCCGGATCGATTTAAGCAGTCAGACAGTGGTACAAAACTGGTACAAGGGCTCGGGATTTTATGGAATAGGATATGACCCCCTCGCTCGGGAGGTTTATGTATCCAATTCGAACGGATTTCAAGGGAATGGAACGGTAACTGTATTGGACCAAGACGGATCAGAAAATAGAACATTCGAAGTGGGTAGAGGTCCTTCGGGATTCCTTTTCAGGTAGTAAAATAGCGCTGTCACTCATTCTGTAGCGGCAGCGCTATTAATTTTAAATATCAATTGTTTTTTAAGCCTTCTACCTTTTGAAGAAAATGCCTGTCAGTTCTTTAGCAAAGACGATGGGATTTAGTATTCCTTTTTTGACAGCTTCCTTCCCTTCTGGCAATCGCTTTTGAATCTCCGAATGCTCCAAAAAAGCTTTTCCTAAAATTGATTGGATACTTTCCTCGAGCCAATTGAGGCGTTGCATGGCTCTATTTTCATTCCAAAATCCTCGCTCCACCATGTGATTTTGGTATTCGGAAATCTTCTTCCAGCAATCATTTAGCCCATCACCTGTCAAGGATGATCCGATCATCACTGATGGATACCAGCCAGACTCCGAAGGGGGAAAGAGATGGAGTGCATTTTGATAATGATTCTTGGCCCGCCTGGCAGCAGGAATAGTATCCCCATCAGCTTTGTTGATCAGGATCCCGTCTGCCATTTCCATGATTCCCTTTTTGATTCCCTGCAGTTCGTCACCAGCCCCTGCCAGCATCAGCAAAAGAAAAAAGTCCACCATGCCTTTCACAGCGGTCTCGGATTGGCCTACCCCTACTGTTTCTACTAAAATCACGTCAAAACCGGCAGCCTCACAAATCAGCATGGATTCCCGGGTTTTGGAGCTTACTCCACCCAGTGTCTTTCCGGAAGGACTAGGCCGAATAAAAGCCCTTCGATCAGCCGCCAATTTTTCCATTCGGGTTTTGTCCCCCAATATGCTGCCCCCAGTTTTTTGACTCGAAGGATCTACAGCCAAGACAGCCACTTTCTTCCCTTGATCCAATAAAATCCTGCCAAAAGCCTCGATAAATGTACTCTTTCCCACCCCCGGCACTCCGGTAATTCCTATTCGAATCGAATTGCCAGCATAGGGTAAGATTTCTTGAACCAATGCACTTGCCAAATCCGAATCAGCACTCAAATTACTCTCTACCAAGGTAATTGCCTGTGCCACAACAGCTCGATTTCCTGCCAAAATCCCTGCTTTGTATTCCTCTACAGATTTCCGCTTTTTAATCATTGTCATTAAAGGTAAATCGGCTTTCTCCCAGAATGGACTTCTCATAGCTCGCCAATAAATACTTTTCCCACTCTTTTGGAAAATGGGGTTCTTTGGGGGTTAGGGTCAAAGATTCACTAGGAATATCCTTGAAGAAAAAAACCTTGGTCTTACCGTATTTAGTATGTGGCTGAGCTTCGCCAAATTCCTTCATCCAGCTAGGATCCGTATCCAAGACTCTGACAGCATAAATACGCAGCACCGGGCCAGTATTATTTTCATTTCGGTAAAAATCTATTTCCTCATATTTCCCTTTGAATCGCTCCATTCCGGGCTGAGAAAAGCTTTCCATCATGATGTAGATAAGGAGTGCTGTTACAGCTAGAGAAATAAACAGAATCAATCGACGAGAGTTCTTCAAATTATTAGGGGTTATTGGCTTTTGGCCTTAATTTAGCCCAAATTTCTGACAATGGAATTCGAATACATCAAGGCCCTTCACATCATTTTTGTAGTCACTTGGTTTGCAGGGCTTTTCTACATCGTCCGGCTTTTTATCTATCAGACAGAAGCCATGGAACGACCCGAAGCCGAGCGAGCGATTCTCAAGCCTCAACTTGACCTGATGGCCTCCCGACTATGGTACATTATCACTTGGCCATCTGCTGTTTTAACACTCATTTTTGGATTTTGGGTTTTGACCTATCGAATGGGCTACCTTCAGCTGGGATTTATGCATGCCAAACTTGGCTTTGTAGCCTTACTATACGGATATCACATAGGCTGTCATATTCTTTTCAAAGAAATACAAAAAGGCCGAACCCGCTGGACATCCACGCAGTTAAGAATCTGGAATGAGGCATCTACCCTACTCCTATTTGCAATCGTTTTTCTCATTGTGCTGAAAAGCACAGTCAGTATGCTATGGGGCATTGTAAGTTTGCTTGGGCTAGGTGTCACATTGATGCTGGGAATCCGCATTTATAAAAAATTCAGAAAAGATTAAAAACATGCATAAAGTCAAACTTCTTTTTTTTGCTTGGTTTGCCATCCTCTTTTGGCAGTGTGAAAGCCCTCAATCAGGGTCTGATGGAGGAGGAAGCTTACCGATTTTAGGAAATCGCTATGTGGATGAAATTGAGCGAGACGGAAAAATGGTGGAAGATACCGTATATCATGAAATCGCTGATTTCGAATTCGTCAACCAAGTGGGCGACACCATTTCCAATGCGGATGTTGAGGGGAAAATTTATGTGGCAGATTTCTTCTTTACTACTTGCCCCACCATCTGTCCGATCATGAAAAAGGAGATGCTGAGGGTTTATGAAACTTACAAAGACAACCCAAATTTCCTCATTTTAAGCCACTCCATAGATCCTACACATGACACCCAGGAAGTATTGAAAGTATACGCGGAAAAGTTGGGGGTGAACGATGCCAAAACTTGGAATTTCCTAACCGGGGATGCTGAAAAAATCTATGAAATTGGTCAAACGAGCTACCTCACCACTGCTATGGAAGATCAAAATGAACCCGGTGGTTTTCTTCACAGTGGAGCTTTTGTACTTGTAGATGGCGATGGTCATATCAGAGGCGTGTATGATGGAACCAAATCTGATCAGGTTGATCGCTTGATCCGCGATATTCCAAAATTACTCGAGCAATGAGAAAAACTATCTTTGCTTGGCTGATTTTGGTAGGAATCGCGTGCAGTCCCAAAAGCACACAAGAGGAGAATTACCTTTCAGAAATTTCAGACCCTGATGTCATGAAGTATGCGATACACGGCAAGACACTCTATGAAAACTACTGCGCAAATTGTCATCAGACTGACGGCAAAGGACTGGGAAAACTCATCCCTCCATTAAGGGATGCAGATTACTTTCGGGCTAGTATTCCCAGGACAGTCTGGATCATGAAAAATGGACAAAAGGGTGAAATAATGGTCAACGGACAAGTATACGATCAGCCTATGCCCGCCAACCCAAACTTAAAACCGCTGGACATCGCTCAGATTGCTACCTACCTGTATAACATCTGGGGTATGAATGAAGGGGTAATTACTTCGGCTGAAGTAGAAAAGTATCTCCAAGAAGCACCAGAGAACTATTGATCTTCCAATAGACTGGAAGCTTTGGAAAGAGAAGCTTTGATATCCTCGTTTACTTTTTGGACTTTGGTCATTTGATCATTCAGGTAGGCTGTTACTTCTTCCGGAGTACGCTCTCCGTCCTCCTGCTCATATTGTCTCATCCACACAAACATCCCTTCGTGAGCTTGATCCAAGTCGTAGGCTAAGGCTTTCAGCTCTTGAACCCGAAGGCTATCTCCTTCTTCATTGGCTTCAAGTTCCTCGGCCAGATTCAAAGCCTGTTTTTCGAGATTTTTCAGTTTCCCCATCTGCGGCATGACCTCATCATGCACTGCAATGACTTTAGCTCGGAGTTCTTTATTTTGATCGGAAATAGATGGACCACAAGAGTATAATAAAAAAACTGCCGCCAAAGTGAAAATGTATGAATACTTAGTCATGATTAATCGATTATTTATAATTCTAATTCTATTTTTTCTGCGTTTAATTATAGTCTTATGAAATAGCAAACTTCAAAGACAAATATAGAATTGGTTTGGTATTTAAAACGCACTTTGAAGAAAAATATAAGTTTAAAAATCAATTTTTGAATCAAAGGGCTTAATTTCGAACACGAGTTCTGAGCGGAAATCACCATTCAAACGCAAATCATCAAGCCATGAAATCGAGCATGACAAAATTCGACACACGGACGGATTTTTATTCATCATGCGTGATTCCATGAGTCGTATGAACAACAAATTATAAATACATGAAACCTTACTGTTTTGCAGATGGACAATTTGTCCCCACACAAGATGCAACCCTCCACGCTTCAGATTTAGGTTTGATCAGAGGTTATGGCATTTTTGATTTTTTTAGGACCGTCAACTATCAGCCTTTGTTTTTGGAAGATTATTTGGATCGATTTATTCGCTCTGCGGAAAAAACCTTTATTCCACTCCCCTACAGCCGCTCAGAATTAAAGGAAATCGTTACCGAACTTATCCAAAAAAACGATCTCAAAGCCGGTGGAATTCGAATGGTATTAAGTGGTGGAATGTCTGAAAACCATTTTTCCCCTGGGAAAGGAAAGCTATTCCTATTTGCAGAAGAACTCATCTTCCCTGCAAAAGAAAAATATGAGCAAGGCATCAAGTTATTGACTTTAGAACACGTCAGACCCATCGCCAGTATCAAAACCACCAATTATGCTTTGGCCGTATGGCACTCTCATATTTGGAAGGAGCAAGGAGCCGAAGATGTACTTTATCATCAAAATGGATATGTAAGCGAAAGCTCGAGAAGTAATTTTTTCATTGTGAAAAACAATGAAATCATCACCCCTTCTGAACACATCCTATTAGGCATTACCCGAAAAAACATTCTAAAACTGGCAGATATCCCTGTCCACATCCGCCCATTAACCCTAAAGGAAACGCTTGAGGCTGATGAAGCTTTTATTACCTCTACAACAAAAATCCTTCTTCCTGTCACCCAAATCGATGAGCAACCCATTGGTTCTGGGAAACCAGGCCCTATTTCATTTGACTTATTGAAGCGGTTTAAAAATCTAGAATCGGAGCTTACTAAAGCCTAAAAGCACTATTCAACTAACGTTGCGTCCTGAAGAATATACATGAGTTTTTCAGGATCTTTGGAATTCAAAGTCAGTTTGCCACGTACTTTAACACGTTTGGAAGTGTATTTAATCGGGTTGGAAAGCATTACTTCCATGACCGTCTCAGGGCCTCCGGAGCCACAGAAAAAGCATTCAGCCAAAGGAAGGCTTGATAAAATGATATGATCCGGCTTAAACATCCCTTCAAATGGAATGATATAGCCATCAGCCTCTACCATTTTGCCCTCAAGCTTCTGAATATTTTCAGAGAATACAGGGACATAAAGTTCACCAAATTCATCCTCACTGATTTTATAACTTACCTCGGCCAGGTTTCTCCAGACATTGTCTTGCTGGGCAAAAACAGAGGATGGCTTCGCGGCGAGAATCATGAACGCTAATACTAAAATTGGGCTTATTCTTTTCATGTGTTTATAATTTGTCTTAATCGGTCAAATGGAATCCCTGCCTGCGGTAGGCAGGTCGCAATTATAATCATCTCTTTATTTGACGGGTAAGTCATGCCTGCCTGCGGAAGGCAGGCCTGCTAGCAGACAAGCTCGATTTCATGTCAAATATTCGATTTGATAGTCAAAACTACTTCAATTCACAGCTTGATTTGACTATTTGAGTTTTTATTTTCTTGTCAATTGATTGGCTATACTTGTCTGATAAGCGGACCAAGCTGGGATGGCCGAAGCCAAAACACCCACTGTTAACGCATAAATGACTATCCAAAGTTCAGCAGATAGGAAAGTCCATGCCTCCAAGCCAGCAGCAATCCCTTGTTCATTTTGCGCAGCTAAAATAGATAGAAAACTATGGCCCAGCAATATCCCCAGTAGAGCTCCTAAGAAAGTCAAAGAAATCCCTTCTAGAAATATCAAAATCAGCAATTGAAATTTACTGGCTCCAATAGCTCGGAGTACAGCCAAGTCATAGCGCCGTTCTTTCAATGAATTGTAAAGGGCGATAAATATTCCTAAACCTGAAATCGCGATCAACACAAAAGCCAATCCCTCCAAAACTTGAATACCAACTCCAAGGAGTTCAAACAAGCGTGACATCTCGAAGGAGGGAGAAGCCGCCTGCATATTCGTATTAGAATTAATCATCCGGGGCAGCTGTACGGCAGCCATAGGGCTTCTGTATTGAACCAGCAAGGTAGTGACATCTCTGTCTTGATCCGTTTTAGGGAAGCCGGATTTAGCAACTGGATGATGGAATTTGGCATCGTGGTCATGATCATGTCCCTGATCTTCTTCCTCGTGATCATGATCTTCGTGGTCATGGTCCGCATGCTCAGCTACTTCGTTCTGATGCTCATGGTCATGAGCATCTGTATCTTGGTCTTCGCTTGGTTCCGAAGTAGTTTCCTCTTCGGCCGGTTCCTCCTCATCGTGCGTATACCATACTGACTCGATTGAAGTTAGGACCAGTCTATCTACTACATTTCCTTCTGGTTCTAACACCCCAACCACTCGAAAATCATGATGATCGTGATCATGGCTTCCCACACTAATGCCATGACTTCCAGTAAATGTATCTCCAAGCTTTAGACCTGATTTTTCGGCGACCATTGCCCCTAGCACCACCTCAAAAGGTTCTTCCCAGGCTTTCCCTGAAGAAAATCCGACCTCATACAAACTCAAATAGTCATGATTGGTCCCCACGATCCGATAACCCTGATAGTTATCACCAAGTGCCATGGGGATAGTCTGCTTGACTAAGCGACTTCTGGAAAGGCGAACAGCCTCATTCATAGGAATATTTCCTGTAGGAAAATCCACATGATAGACGCTGGAAAGAATCAATTGCAGAGGACTTCCTTTGGCTCCCACCACCAAGTCGATGCCAGCTGCATCTTGTGTCATCTTTTTCTCAAATTGATCCTGAATCAATAAGAGGACGGTAATAATTGCCAGGCCGAGAGCCAGAAGCAATACATTCAGCCCAGTGGATAAGGGACGAAAGGTCAGGTATTTCCAACTTAATTTAAAAAGGTTCATACGGATTTGACTTCGATGTAATTGGAAATTTGCTCTTTGACACGATGGTCATGCGTAACGATAATCAAGGCTGCCTGGATTTTAGTAGCTTGGTCCTGCATCAGCTTGACCACCCGTTCTGCATTTTCATCATCCAAACTTGAGGTAGGTTCGTCAGCAAGGATAAGTTTGGGACGATTAATCAAGGCTCTTGCGATGGAAACCCGCTGAGCCTCCCCTTCACTTAATTGATTGACCGGCGAATGTGATTTATTTGATAATTCGAGTTCTTTGAGCAGTTCATCGGCATCTTGCCCTTTTTTACTTGAAAAATAACGCGCCATCATAAGATTTTCCTTCACGTCAAGCGGCGCAAGCAAGTGGGGCTTTTGAAAAACAATCCCAATGTTCTCACCCCTAAAACGGTCCATTTTGCCGGAGTCAAGCTGATTGATAGCGGTGCCATCTAAAACAACCGAACCTGAATGAGGGGAAAGTAATCCTGCAATAAGATTGAGTAAGGTGGTTTTTCCACTGCCTGATTTTCCTAAAATTAAAAGGGACTCTCCCCGATCAAGTGAAATATCTTGGAAATGGTACTCCTTTTGGCCCGGATGGGAAAACTTTAAATCTTTGGTTTGGAAGAGCATAGGATTATTTTACTGGAATCGATACCTCAAAGGTGGTGCCTTTACCTACCTCGCTCGTAAAATTGATTTCACCTTTCATTACTTCCAAGCATTTTTTTACGATTGACAGGCCGAGTCCCGAACCTTCTACGATTCCCACGTTTCTAGCTCTAAAAAAACGATCATAGAGTTGGCTTTGTTCTGATTTAGGAATCCCAATTCCAAAATCTTGGATTTTTCCTTTTAGCATCCCGTCTTCATAATCCAAACTAAAAACCACCTCTCCATTATCTTTGGAGTATTTGATGGCATTGGAAAGCAAATTTTCAAAAACCTGATAAAGCAAATCCTGGTCTGAGGTGATAGTTTTTGGAAGTTTTCCCAGATTGGTTTTAATTTTCACACCGTTTTCTACACCTGCCTGCGTGGTATCCAGCACCTCCTTGATGAATGCGCCAAGAAATAGCTTTTTAGGCTTGTACTCCATTTGGTTTGCATCCGCCTTTCCAAAAAACAAGACACTGGTCAGGAGATTATTAAGTGCTCGAACAGAGTTTTCGATCTTAAATGCATGCTTAGCTATCTTTTGCTTGAAGGGATGGTCCTTTTCGGCATACATCTGCAAGAGCTGAGCTGAGCTAAGAATAGAGGTCAGCGGAGTCTTAAATCCGTGGGAGACATTCAAAACAATCCTGGATTTAAGTTCGTTGATTTCTCGTTCTTTTTCCAAGGCCTTGGTAAGCTCTTTATTGGCTTCGTAAAGCTCAGCTGTTCTAAGCTTTACCTTTTCTTCCAATTCATTGTTCAGCTTTTGCAGTTCCTTTTCTTTTCTATCCTTAAAGATGGCCAGCTCGATGACCATATTCAGTTCCCTGATATTAAAAGGCTTTATGACATAAGCACTGGGGTTGGTTCCCACCACTTTATTGAGTGTCTCTGCATCCGAACTTGCACTCAGATAGACAACAGGAATGTCATATTTCTCATTGATGATTTCGGTTGTCTTGATTCCATCTAGATCTCCCGCCAGATTGATATCCATCATGACAATATCAGCAGGCTGTTCTTCGAGGAGCTCCAAGGCCTTTTCCCCAGTATCAGCCACACCTATTATGTGATGGTTATTTTTTTCAAGAGCTCGCTGAAGCAAAAGCGCGGATACCGAGTCATCTTCAACGATGAGAATTTTTAAGGAAAACATCTAGTCGAGTTCAAAATTGGATTAGGCAGGAAAAATACAAAATTTATATTTCCGACAAGGGAATCTGTACGATTACGGTAGTCCCATTCCCTTTTTCACTATCGATTTGGATGCTACCTCCCAGCATCTTTACTAGACTATTGGTAATCGTCATCCCTAGCCCTGTTCCGTCAAATTTGCGTCCATTACCCGTGCTTTCCTGCTCAAAAGGATCAAATACCTTTTCTAGGAATTCGGGTGAAATCCCGATCCCCTGATCTTTGACCAGAATATTCAACCACTTTCCTTCTTGAGAAACATCTACCTGAATTCTTCCCTTCTCAGAATATTTGATCGCATTACCAATTAAATTATTCAGAATAATAGCTGTAAATCGCTGATCAATCAATCCCTCCACCGAAGGCCTAGGATAATTCTCCTCTAATAGCAGACCCTTTTTTTCGGCCAGAGAAGATAATGGATATACAATTTTTTTTATAAAAGCGATGACCTCAGTTTGTTGCTTAACGATATCAATTTTTTTGGCCTCAATCTTAGCCATATCCAAAATGGAGTTGATGGTAGAAAGCAATCGCTCGCCACTTTGAAGTATTATTTCCAACTCGGATAAAAGTTTGGGATCATTTTTCCGAGTCATCATCACATGTTCGGTACCTCCCAAAATCACATTCAGCGGAGTTCGAATTTCATGACTCACATTTGACAAAAGACTGGTCTTAAACCTATTTGCCTCCTCTGCACGATCCTTGGCCTCCCTAAGTTTATGTTCGATTTCCTTCTCCACTGTCACATCCCTGAAAACTGTAAGCAACAGCCTTTTATCATCAAATTGAGAAGGGATTTCTTTTGTATAAACCTCATTTTCCATTTTTCCTATCGGCCAGAAAACTTGACAACTAAATGAAAAACCTGGAAGATTATTCCCCTCAAGCTCTTGCATGTAAGACTTAAAAAAATCAGAATCAATGATGGCATCATGAAGGTCCACGCCTAACAAATTTTCTTCTTTCTGAAGCGACCACTTTTCGAAAATAGGGTTGACTGCTATGATTTCCTGACCATCAAGTGTCAGTACAAGTGCATCTTTTGAACTATCCCAGACATTCTTAAACTGCTCTTCGGCCCGAATTTTCTCCTTTTCTTTCTTATCGACCGCTGATTCCAAAATGCCCAGCTTTCGAAGCTGAGAACTAAAAGAACTGACCAAAAAACCTACCCCAATCAAAAAAAGTGAAATCAAAGTCAAAAACCAGAATCTGAAATAAAAGGGTTGGAGGATTCTTATTTCAGCAGTAGAAATAGTTTCTGTCATCCGGGAATCCTCATAGGAAGACTTCATTTCAAATTGGTAGTCTCCCGATGGAAGATTTGGATAGAAAATTTGATTGGATTGTGGGTTTTTTAAAATCTTCCAGCTTTCATCAAAACCTATTAACCGATAGTGCACCCAAAGCTCTTTTTCTCGGTTAAATCCAATAGCAGAAAAATCTACTTCAAGACTGTTTTCTTCAAATGGTATCTCCACCGTTTTTTCCCAAGCGATTGCACTTGAGCCTGCATTCATTCCATTTATGGAGATTTTAGGTTTTCCTGCGGCGATAAATTTTTCTTCCTGAAAATAAATAGACAACCCTTCAATGGTTCCGATCATAATTCGCTGATCATTTCCCTCTATCAAAGCTCCCCGATTAGTCTCATTATTTGGAAGGCCTAGTTTTTCTGTGAAGTGAACTAGCGAGCCTTTGTAATATTTGAAAAAGCCATCATCGGTACCAAACCACAATGCACCCTTGGAATCTTTGAGGATTGAAAAAACAGGATTATTTATGGTATGCCCCGCAGGAAAAAACGGCACTACAGATTCTCCTTGGATCAATTTCAGCCCCGACTCCGTCCCCAGTAAAATACCCTTGGGTGTTTCTTGGAAATCATATCCCTCTGCGATGCATAATCCAGGTTTTTGAATCAAAGGATCAGGATTTTCCAATCTCCCTGCCCTCATGACCATCAACCTGCCATCCTGAAGTTTTTTTGCCCTCCGAAGATGGTAAAATCCTTTTTCAAAAATCTCATTAAACTGACGTTCTAAGCCATTTTCAAAAAGGGCTTCTCCTCTATCGGTGACCTTGGCAAAAAAAACATTTTTGGAACTCGTGATAATTAAGCTATCCCCTTCAACCTGCACAGAGGATATATTATCTCCTTCAGGTGGTTGAAAAATCTCAATTTCCCCGGTATTCAGATCGTACCTACCCATGCCATTGAGCGTAGCAGAAAACCAAACCGAATTTTTGGAATCAGTAGAAAAATTCACGATTCGGCTTGTGGGAATTCCCTCAGGACTAGGATACTCATAAAGAGTTTCTATTCCAGATCTTGAAAACTTTTGAATCCCATTATTGAAACCCAAAAGATATTCTCCCGAGGGCAAAAGTGTAATCGCAGTCACTTCATTTGCCAAAAGACCCGAATAGGACTTGGTGTAGTTTTGAATAGCAAGGTTATTGATATTGGCGAGTCCTCTACTACTTGCTAGCCAAAGCAATCCTTCTTGATCAATAAGGAAATCCTGAAGGAGAAAAACACCAAAAATATCTTGCGAATCGATGATCAGTGATCTTGAGGTACCAAATCTTCTTTTTCTAAGGCTTGAATTGAAATGGTAAAAAACACTTCCCGAGTGAAAACTCAATCCATATGAGTCGATGCTATAAGGGTAGGGATAAGTAAAATCGCGATCTACAAATTTTTCTGGTTGATTTTCATATGGACCACTTGCTAGATAGCCGTTTCCCAAAAAATAAAACTCTCCTGTTGCTGGATTTTCCATGACCATAGCAGGAGGAGAGGGAAGCGATAGCCCCTTAATTATGAAGGGTTTCCAATCTCCATCACTTAAAACCAAGGGTTCTGAACCAAGAAAATAAAAAACGGGTGACTCCGCACTTCCTCCAAGAAAAGACAACTTGGAGTTGATTTTTTCAGGATCGGAAAGCATCATAAATCGCCCTTCTTCACGAGAATAATTCAAGCCTTCAGAAGTATTTATGACAAATTCCTTATTCCGCCCTTTCCCTCTGCTGAGGAATTGGATAAAACTAAACTGCGCTGAATTATCTACTTCTGTAAAAAAGACTTCTTCCCAAGTCCCATAACCACCCTTGAAAAATCGCATTTGTCCCCGGTCATTATACAACCACACGCTTCCGTCCTCATCAATATGAATAGCGATTTGATAGTCAAATTTGGCATTGAGGCTATCTGGCAAGGAATAAGTTTGAATCCCGTCCGAAAAAAAAACGCCTCGAGTGGTGGAAAACCAAATTCTACCCAACGTATCCTGCTCCACTTGAAAAATATTTTGCACCGGCAATCTTACTCCTTTGGGACTGGTATCATACTGAAAAGACTGCCCCATTCCTGCCAAAGGGAATATTAAAAAGAAAATGAGG